>NZ_CP040710.1:3787500-4099538 GCF_005943945.1 Aggregatimonas sangjinii
TTCGTCGGAGAATGGTGTCTACTCCGAAAAAATTCAATTCTTCTCAAGGGACGATTCCAGGGTCGGTGCCGAGTTGAAGTTCAATTATGAGTTGAAGGATGGCGATTGGCACCATACCGGCAATAACAGCAAAGGAGAGCCGATGTATGAGATTTGGGCAAGAAGGGGGACTAAGCGGTAGGCAGTAGGCAGTAGGCAAAATTTTGAAATTATATCTCTCACTCTTTTAAACCCTTCTGAGACGGCCGGTTCTTAAGTTGGGATTGGAATTGAACTTGTAAAATGAAAAGGTGCTTTTATGCTAGCACGGTATGGTTAAAAAAATTATTTTTGCCATCCATTTAAGCGGCCTCGTAGTTCAATGGATAGAATAGAAGTTTCCTAAACTTTAGATGCAAGTTCGATTCTTGCCGAGGCTACTATAGTTTTGATTTCAGGAAAATTCCTTTGAAAACCAAAATACGATTATTGGGATGATAGCCCACCGTAAAAGGAAGCCCCGATGTTAGTCTACCACCTCGACCACCATCTCAACCTCAACGGCCATATTACCGGGCAAAGAGCCCATACCTACGGCAGCGCGGGCATGTTTGCCCCTATCCCCAAAAACTTGTACCATCAAGTCGGAATAACCGTTTATCACCTTTGAATGATCGGTAAATTCAGGTACAGCGTTCACCATACCCTTTACCTTTACGATTCTTTTTATCCTGTTCAGATTCCCCAATTCAGCCTTTAAAACAGCCAGTTGGTTAATTGCTGCCCAGCGGGCCGCTTCATACCCCTCTTCCAGGGTCAAGTCAGCACCTAATTTGCCCACAACATTTTCACCATCATCCTTTTTGGGGCCTTTGCCCGCCAAAAAAAGGAGATCGCCAGTGCGTACCGCATGTACGTAACTTGCCACAGGTATTCCAGGTTCTTTCAATACGATACCAAGAGTGTCGAGCACTGCTTGGGGATCATAGCCTTCATCGATCTGAACAATGGCGGTTTCTACCACCTGCGTCTCGACGGACATTTTTTTCTCGGTTAGGCCTTCGCAGGAAATACTTGCGACAATCAATACAGCGTACAATATATTTTTCATGGTCATTGTTTGAGATATATCTTTACACATTTAAAACTAAAAAACCCAAGGCCTTTTTCCCATGGCGGCCTTAGGCTTTCGATACAATTAGGAGAGATATAAACGCCTATTCCTTTTTAAAATCCCCGGCGTTTACAACAGTCCACTTTTCATAAGGCTGTACATACTTTTTGATAGCAGCATTCACATCGGCAACGGTAAGCTTGCTTACCTTTTCTTCAAGTTCTTTTTGAAAATCCATATCGCGATCATAGAAAATATTGTTGTTGATCAAGCTAGACAGTTCGTTGTCCTTGGCCCTCGATACGCTTTGGGCCTGAATCCATCCGTTTACGGCATTCTTCAACTCCTCTTCGGTGATACCGTCCTTGATGAATCTTGCAATCTCTTCTTTAAAACCCAACTGTACTTTGTCGTAATTGGCGGGCGCATAGATCGCATACAAATACATGCCCGAATTGGCATCTTCTTTATTGCCATCGGCCTGAAAACCCGCTCCGGCACCGTAGCTTACCCCATCTTTTTGACGTAGACGATCAGCTATTCGGGAATTAAGAAAGCCTCCCCCTAAAATAGTTGCTGCGATGTTCATAGCCGGATAGTCATCGCTGTATTCGCTCATTTCAACTCCTAAGGCACCAAATGTCATAGCATTTTGCTTGTCCGGCGTGATAACGTCCTCGTTCACGGCCTTATTCGCCTTATACGGATTCGCGATTTGTTCATAGGCCATGTTACTATCGAAGTTCCCGAACTCCTTTTCGATGAAGGCGCCTACAGCCTCGGCATCAACATTCCCGATACCGACCAAAATCGATTTTCCTAGTCCGTAAAACTCATTGTAGAATTTTTTGATGTCGTCGATGGTGAGCGCTTTTATGGCAGCCACGCGCTCTTCAATGCCCATAGTGTAATTGGGATGCCCTTTAGGATATGTATTGTTGATCAGTCGTACCTTATTCGAGGCAATGAACTGTGGCTCGTTCTTGTAACTTTCGATTTGTGCCAACTCCTCTGTTTTCAATTTCTCTAATTCGGCCGCATCAAAAGCGGGATTTTTCAGCATATGTGCCATCAACTCCAAGGTTGGCATCAAGTCCTCCTCCTTCGTACTGATGTTTGCATAGATATTGCCGTTGCCCCCCCTAAAGTTGATCGAGCTTTTTAGTTTTGCCAATTCATCCTCTATTTCCTGACGTGTTTTTTCAGTGGTTCCCTTGTTCAACATATTGGCCGTAAAAGACGGGACGACGCCTTTGTTCATCAAGCTATTTACATCGCCGTTACGGCCGCTAAAACTTAAGGTGACGGTATTGCCACGGTTATTTTTTTCGATAAAACCATAATCGACCCCATTGGCCAGTTGGCCGGTTTTAAGTCTTTCCTGAATGGCATCGTGCGCCACGTCGAAAGCCTCGCCGGTACCCATACCTTCCTTTCCTTTATAGTCTGCGACCAATTTGTCCAAATCTTGGGTATGGCCAATTTCTACGCGCACAGGTGTTTTGGTAGGATAAAATCTACCCATCGTACGGTTGGTAGGAATCAAGTATTTCGTCATGGCCGCGTTTACATCTTCCAAAGACATTTCCTCGACGCGATCTCTGTAGATAAAGGCCAATCGCCAATCGCCTGCTCCGATAAACTCACTCATGTAGGTTCCTAAGTAAGCCGAGTTACGGCTTATTTGATCGATTCGTTTCGCAATATTCGATTTGGCCCTGTCCAATTCCTCTTGTGTAATCGGGTTGTCTTTTAGCGCATCCAATGTTTCTCGAAGGGTCTTATTTACCTCATCGGCGTCTTTTTCGGAAGGTACATCCACATTGATATAGAGAAAGCCAGGTTCTTTAGTAAATGGGGAAAAAGACCATAATGATGACGCCTTTTTACTTTCTACCAAAGCCTTGTACAAACGTCCTGAGGGCTCATCGGTTAATACATTTTCAACTATGGCCATGGCAGCATAATCAACATCCGATCCTGCCGGGGTGTGGTACAATGCCGAAACCAATTGCAAATCGCCCGTTCGGCTTACACTAACGGTTTTTTCACCATCCTGGGCTGGTTCTTCGGTATAGGATTGGCGTATTGGGGTCGCAGGTTTTTCCAATTTTCCGAACTTTTCCTCGATCAATTTCATGGTTTTCTCCGGGTCAAATTTTCCCGTTACCATCAAAACGGCATTATCGGGTCGATAGAAGGCTTTGTAGAAAGCCTTTAAATTCTCGATGGGCACACGCTCGATGTCGGAACGGTTACCAATGGTTGATTTACCGTAGTTATGCCATAAGTAAGCAGCGTCTATCGTCTTTTCCATAAGTACACCGGTGGGATCGTTCTCCCCACTTTCGAACTCATTGCGCACCACACTAAATTCGGAGTCCAAATCCTTTTTTGCGATAAAGGAGTTCACCATTCGATCTGCTTCCAAATCCAATGCCCATTCCAGGTTCTCGTCCGTCGCATTAAAGGTTTCGAAATAATTGGTGCGGTCGTACCATGTAGTACCATTGGGCCTTGCACCATGGGAACTTAACTCTTTAGGAATGTCCGGATGATTCGGGGTACCCTTGAACACCATGTGCTCTAAAAGGTGGGCCATGCCTTTCTCGCCATATCCTTCATGTCGTGAACCTACCAAATAGGTAATATTGACCGTGATGGTTTGCGCGGAGTTGTCAGGGAAGAGCAATACTTTGAGACCGTTGTCCATTTGGTATTCGGTAATCCCTTCTACAGAGGCGGTTTTGGTCATTTGACCCAGAAGCACGCCATTAAACACTAAGGCCGCGAGGCAGCTGAGTAAAAAATTTGATTTCATATCGTGTTGGATTTTTGGAATGGTTCCAATATTACGAAAAATGATTCTTAAAATAAGGTTAAAAGTATCTTTAACGCCCGGAAGCCTCCGGGTCGGTATACCGCTCGTACAATTCCATATCCAAGGCGATTCCGTCAGGCGCTGTATAAGATTTTACTAATTTTTTCTGCCATTGAAACCCACATTTTTCCGCCACCCTTATGCTGCCGATGTTCGTTTTGTGTGTAATGATCTGAAGTGTTCGCAACCGCAATTCGGAAAAGGCATATTTGGTAATTGTCTCAACCGTCCGTGTTACCCAACCAAGGCCTTCAAACTTTTGTCCAATGCAATACGCAAGTTCACCAACACCCCTTTTCCAATCCAACTCCTTCAAAATAATGAGTCCGGCTATTTTTGTTGTTTTTTTATCTCGAATCGTCCATGTGAACTCGGTTCGTTCGGTATTTTGTTTCTTTTTTCGTTGGATGTATTCCTCCGAGGCGGCCGGGGTCAAGTTTTGTGCAAGCGTGTAGGGAAAGAATCGTTGAAATCGAGATCGGTTTTCAACCATCATTTTTGATAGCGACGGTGCATCTGAGAGTTGCAAAACGTCAATTGTGAAATATTCACCGGAAATCATATTTAATTCGTCCTTACCATCGGGATAAGCCATATGATTAGTTGTGGTATTTGGATTTTAAAATGAATACCACTTCCATTTAAAACCGAATGACAACTACCCTCATTCCGAAAAATTTTTCTTGAATTAATGTTTTTAATCTTAAACCGTATACTCCTTCACCGCATCAACAAAGGCCCTGGCGTTGTCAACAGGGATATTCGGCAATATGCCGTGTCCTAAATTTACGATGTATTTATCCTTTCCGAACGCATTGATCATTTCGGTCACCATTCTTTTAATCTCGGCAGGTCGCGACAACAGTCGCGAGGGATCGAAATTTCCTTGTAAGGTAATATTGCCTCCGCTAAGATATCTAGCATTTCTAGCGGAACACGTCCAATCCACCCCCAAAGCGGCGGCGCCGGATTTCGCCATGTCGCCCAAAGCGAACCAACAGCCTTTTCCGAAAACGATGACCGGAGCTTCATCCTTTAGCGCAGCTACGATCTGTTGTATGTATTGGAAAGAAAATTCCTGATAGTCGACAGGGGAAAGCATCCCGCCCCACGAATCAAAAACCTGCACCGCATTTACCCCGGCCGCCACCTTTGCTTGCAAATAGGCAATCGTGGTATCGGTGATTTTTTGTAATAATTGGTGGGCCGCACTTGGATTCGTAAAACAGAATTCCTTCGCCTTATCGAAATTTTTGCTTCCTTGACCCTGTACGCAATAGCATAAAATCGTCCATGGGGAACCAGCGAAACCGATCAACGGAATCTCATCGTTCAGCTTTTCCTTGGTCACTTGAATAGCCTGCATCACATAATTCAGTTCCTGATGTACATCGGGAATGACCACTTCGTCGACCGCCGCCTGCGTACGCACGGGATTGGGCAGGTACGGACCAAAATCCGGTTTCATCTGCACTTCGATGTTCATGGCTTGCGGTATCACCAAAATATCGGAAAATAGGATTGCGGCATCCATCCCATACCTGCGAATGGGCTGTACCGTAATCTCCGAGGCCAATTCGGGTGTCTGGCAACGGGTAAAGAAATCATACTTCTTCTTGATTTCCATAAACTCGGGCAAATAGCGGCCTGCTTGACGCATCATCCAAACGGGAGGTCGGTCTACAGTTTCACCTTTTAAGGCTCGAAGGAATAGGTCGTTTTTCAATTTCATCTCGTTTCTTCTTTGTCAGTCAGAACGCTTTCAAGACTTGATAGCAATGGCTATCATATTCCATCCGCTTCGACTCGGCCCGACGTGACATTAATCTCAATTATCCCGTTTTCGTGTTCACCAACTTGATGACATCTGTTACCGAAGGCAACTCGGCCACCAATACTTTTTCAAAATGCTTTCTTGCAACTTTTGCAGTTGTTTCCCCAATGCAATACGCCACCCTTTTGCCCGGGGTATTCTTCAAGAGAAAACTCTCTACCGTAGACGGACTGAAAAACAACATCCGCTTCACACCGTCCGGTACTTTTACCGGCGAGAGCTTGGTCTCATACGCTTCTACCTCGTGGACTGTGATATTATTTTCGGTAAGGATATCGGGCAGTTCATCCAAACGGATGCTACTGCAAAAATATGTTACTTCAAGGCCTTCCATATAATCTACCAGATGTTCAGCGAGGGCCTTGGCATTCCTGTCCACGTGGGTTACCTTTCCGATTCGGGCTTCGATCAATTTCTTTGTCCTACGGCCAACGCAATAAATATTGGTGAATTTCAAGGTACTCGGGTCAACACTCGCCAAAAGCGCTTCCACCGCATTTTTACTGGTGATGACCACATTTTGAATCTCGTTCCGAAGCGCTGCAGCCGGAATACGGTTCAGGTAAATTTTCACGAAGTCGTCAGAGTCGACTTTCATGCGTTTATCGAATTGCTGCTGTTGCTCGGAGGTCAGTTTTTTGGTAGAAAAGACGGTTGGGCGTTGCTCAATCTCGACCAAGTCGTTCATTAACCGTTTGCCACCGCGGTTTAAAATATGGTCTGCACAACTTTGTGCGAGTCCCTCATGTTTTCCTATTTCCGCCGTTTTCTCGATTTCCAATTTCTTGGTACCGTCAACGCTCAACAACACCCCTTTTAAGGTAATCTCTTCTTCTTTTATCAATGCCAATGCCCCTATGGGAGCACTACAACCGCCTTCCAAAATTCGTAGAAATTCACGCTCCAAGCTCGTGCAGATTTCCGTTGGCCTATGGTTCAGTTCTTCACATGCAGCTCGTACGAACTCATCATGCTCCATGGCCGCGATCATTACGGCACCTTGGGCGGGTGCAGGGAGCATCCACGTAAGACCAATCGTGTTTTCCGGTTCCAGACCAATGCGCTCTAGTCCTGCAGCGGCAAAAATGGCCCCGTTCCAATTGCTCTGCTCCAATTTTTCGTGCCTACTGTTCACGTTGCCGCGAAGCCCTACCACCGTGTGGGTCGGATAGCGGTTCAGCCATTGCGCCTTTCTTCGTAGACTTCCGGTCGCTATGGTCGCTTCCCTTTCGGCAAGGAATTCTTGATTGTCTTTATAGGCAAGGATATCGTAAAAATTTCCCCGCTCCAATACCGCCGCCTGTACGATGCCTTCCGGTAGTTTGGTAGGTACGTCCTTTAGGGAATGCACGGCGATATCTATTTCACCCTTTATCATGGCGACATCTAGGGTTTTGGTAAAAATTCCAGTGATTCCAAGTTCGTACAGCGGTTTATCCAAAACCAAATCCCCGGTCGATTTGATGGGCACCAAAACGGTTTTGTTCCCCAAAGCTTCCAATTGGTCTTTCACGGTATTTGCCTGCCAGAGCGCCAATTCGCTATCGCGGGTACCAATTCGGATTACCTTCTCTTTCATTTATGGGAATCTATTTCTAGTTGAAAAACCTTTTGGATAAGTTGCAAACTGGTATCGGAATCGACCTCGTCATCCTTCAAATGGTTGGCAAACTGCTTTGTGATTTTTTGGATGATACGGTCAGAGATGACATCGGCTTGATCGACATTGAAGTCCGATATTTTCTTCGATTGGTAATCGAGTTCTTCCTCTTTTATAGTTTTCAATTTTCTTTTGAGCGCTTTGATGACGGGCGCGAATTTCCGGGTTTCAAGCCATTGGGTAAAATCGTGTTTTACCTCGTCGATGATACCTTCGGCCTGCGGAATGAATTTTTTCCTACGGGCCAAAGTGCTGTCGGTCATTTGAGAGAGGTCATCCAAGTGAATAACAGTTACATTGTTCATTTCACTTACCCCGTCCGCCACATTTTTGGGAATCGAAAGGTCTAAGATCAACAAAGGCTTTTTAGTATGGATGAGGTCTTTAGAAATCGTAGGCGATTGTGCCCCGGTTGCGACGACCAGCACATCGGCACCACGGATTTCGGTTTGCAAATCCCCATAATCTTTCACCAACAGATTGAACTTGACCGCTATTTTCTCCGCCTTGTCCTTGGTGCGGTTGATCAAGGTAATATGGGTGTTCTTCGAATGTTTTATAAGATTTTCGCAAGTATTTCTCCCTATTTTGCCCGTTCCGAAAAGTAAAATATTCTTGTTTGAAATATCCGGTACATTTTTGATGATGTACTGTACCGACGCAAAAGCTACCGAGGTTGCGCCCGATGAAATACCCGTCTCGTTCTTAATGCGTTTACTCGCTTGAATAATGGAATTGCATAAGCGTTCTATAAACGGATTTGCAATACCCTGCTTTTTCGACCTATTAAAACTGGAACGCAGCTGACTGATGATTTCGAAATCACCCAGAATCTGACTATCCAATCCAGTCCCAACACGAAATAAATGCCCAATGGCCTCTTTATTCTTATATACATAGGCGACCTCCTGGAATTCCTCCACGGAACCAAGCGTATTATCGCAAAGTAATTTAATCAGTTGAAAGGGATGCTGGGCAAAACCGTGCAGTTCAGTACGGTTGCAGGTAGAGGTGGCTAGAAGGCCGTCTATTCCCTGCTCCTTGGCTTGCTTCAAAAGCCGTTTCAAAGCTTCTTCACTTAGGCTAAACTTACCACGAACGACGGCATCTGCCTTTTTGTAGTTCAGGCCTATGGTGTAGAACGAATTGTGTCTTGAAATGTGGTAATCCTTCATGCATCTTGCAAACGACTGCAAAAATAAGAGCATCTTCGCTGAAAAAATAACGCTAGCGGAACAATAAGTATCGTTTCGAGTTTTTTCAAAACTCTTTGGGTCATTTTTATCCAAAATACACTATTTTTATAGTCTTTTCGGAGCTTGACATCTCCTTTGTTTAGAATAGTTCTAAATAGATTGGTTTTAAAATAGTATCCCATGGAAGCAAAAAATGTCGCCCAAGGTTCTTTTCAGGAAGTACTCATCGAAGATGGGTTTTTCGTATTGAAAATACAGAACGATACTCCTGAAATACAGAAGGTTAGTCGGGAAATCGATAGCTCCTTTATTCAATTCCATTTTTGCTTAAAGGGCAGTGCTACATTTGTATTTAATGAAGGACGCTATGCCCTCGAAGTCTCGGAAGAAAACTCGCTACTCTTGTACAACACCCAAGTAGACCTTCCTTTGAATTTGGAATTGAACGCCAACTCCTGGTTGGTCTCGGTGGTAATGACCATTCGGAAATTCCACTCCCTTTTCTCTAAAGAAGCGGATTACATTCCCTTTCTGAGTGCGGATACTAAAGATAAAAAATACTATGCGCAGGAAGGGGTGGGTCCCGCTATCGCGGTTATCCTAAGCCAGATAATCAATTACAACCTACATCCTTCCATTAAGGAGCTCTACATTAAAGGGAAGGTGTACGAACTTATCTCGCTCTATTTCAATAAAAGTCCCGATGCTGATATCGAGCAATGCCCGTTCTTGGTAGACGAAGATAATGTGCGGCGTATTCGCAAAGCCAAGGAAATTATGATTTCCCGTATGGCGGAACCCCCGACTTTGACCGAGCTTTCAGAGGAAATCGGGCTCTCGATGAAAAAATTAAAAGAGGGCTTCAAACAGATTTATGGGGACTCGGTATTTAGTTTTCTTTTTGATTATAAAATGGACTATGCTCGAAAGATGCTGGAAACCGGCCAACACAATGTAAACGAGGTAGGTTTGAAAGTGGGATACAGTACCGCAAGCCATTTTATCGCTGCCTTTAAGAAAAAGTATGGCACTACCCCGAAAAAGTATTTAATGGGCTTAGCGAATTGATGATTTAAATTATGAACCTCAATCAAATAACCGTACCCTCGCTCGATTTACATAAATCGGTTCCTTTTTATCAAAAGTTAGGGCTTCAATTGATTGTAGATGCTATTCCCGACTATGCGCGGTATGAATGTCCCGAAGGTGACGCTACTTTCTCGATTCATAAGGTTACCGAATTGCCAAAAGGGGATGGAATCTATGTCTATTTTGAATGTATTGACCTCGACGAACGCGTAACGACCCTATTGAAAAATGGAATCGAATTCGATGAGCTGCCCAAGGACAAAAAATGGTTATGGCGTGAAGCTAGGTTACGGGACTTGGACGGGAATCAAATCATCTTATTTCACGGGGGTGTAAATCGAAAGAATCCACCGTGGCGGTTAACTTCATAATAATCGAAACGCTATTATCCCATTTCTGTTTCGTTAGCTTATCATGGAGATTCCTGGATACAATTTGTACTCTTTTATGTCCAGAAAATATACAACTCAACAAAGGCTATTATTAGCTAAAGATTCGAAAGAACATTTTATTATCTTTGAGTATCAACAGCTATGAACCAGATAAACGAACATATCGACCAGATTAATAAACTGTGTATCTCAAACGGAGTCAAATCGCTATTTGCATTTGGTTCCGTGCTGAAAAATCAACTTCGAACCGATAGTGATATCGATTTAGTTGTGGATATTGATGATAATGACCCCTTCTCGTACTCGGACAAATATTTTAACTTAAAATTCAATCTTGAAAGGATTTTCAATCGTAAAATCGACCTTTTAGAATTGAGAGCCATCCGGAATCAACTCCTCAAAAAAGAGATAGACAAGACCAAACTTCTGATTTATGGAGAATGAAATCAACGTCTGGTTAGAGGACATAAATCAAGCCATTGAAGAAATAATTTCATTCTTACCCAGAAAAAGAGACTTTCTCGAATTCCAAAAAGACCTTAAAGGAAAACGTGCCATCGAGCGAGATTTAGAAATAATAGGTGAGGCGGTCAGTAGAATTTTAAAAGTCGACCCCAATTTTCCCATAACACACGCACGTAAAATAGTCGACACCCGAAATAGAATCAGCCATGGTTATGATACGGTGTCCGATGATATCATTTGGTCCATAATCATTCGAGACCTGGATGAATTAAAGGTAGAAATCAAGAACTTACTTGCTGAATAAAAGCCTATTTAATCCTTCTGAAGTGGTCTAGCTACCATTATCCCCGTATTACTTTTAATTTTTTTAAGGTAATCGGCAAGCGGAACTTCGGAAACCTCTACTTCGTTCGAGCCCGTTGAAGCATGTAGCAAATGAATACGGCCATCTTCCTCTCGGGTTGCGATTCCCGTGTGGGTAATATCCAGGCCATTGATCGAGGTGGTCAAGGCGATGATATCCCCGGATTGTATCAGATGCTCGTTCGCGGCAATCTGATCTTGTGCCAAAATACAAAGGGGCTGGTCGTTCAAATACTTTTCAGAGGCCTTTATTTTTTCGAAATTCGAATCATTTGCCAAAAAGGGATACAGTTCGCGATGGGTGCTCATAAAATCGATTTTCTTTGTGATTTCGGCGCCCCCTATATCATTTGTAATATCCTTTAGTAGGCCTTTTGCCTCATTATTCGCGATCCATTCCGAGAAATAGTGTAATCGCGAGGCATAACCATCCAATTTTCCATCTTTGTACCGGATTTTTTCCAGGTTATCGGTAAAGTCCTCGAAAGTGGATTCACCTGACCTCAACATAAAGCCAAAGGCCAAGACGTTTTCGACATAGGTCGTGCAGTCAAGACCATGCAGATTAACGACCAAGGTTTCAGTCTCACCGATTTCAAGTGTTTTGGCAACATAGGGAGTACCAAGAAAAGTCTTCCCAATAGCCACCACGGTTTTGCCAAAATCGTTCTCTAGTAAACCGTCGATTTGGATGGTCTTATCTTCAACAGCTTGTTTGTCGGCGGGGGAACAAGTAATTTGTTGGGAAAAGATGTGCTGCCCAACGCATAAAATTAGTGTAAACCCTATCAAATACTTCATAGTATGCTCCTATTTCAAATCAAAAGTACATATTATCTTAACGTGGCTTCAGGTGAAAAATTCTTGTCCGACGTAACAAAACGGAATTTAAGACTACCAATATATAGAACACTTCACCGATAGTGTTTTTTCACCTCGGTTTTTTTGCCGAAATTCGAGAGTTATAAAATTTTTTATTTCCGCGCTTGTGCCGAACTCGTTTCAGTATAAACGGAAATCTTAACCTTCAACTAAAAACACACCATATTATGGCCGATGAATTTGATTTATTAGAAACCGAGTCGAACTCCAAACAAGAAAAAGTAGACGTGAATTGGGGAAAGGCCGTAGACCAGATGAAATCGAAACTGGCACAGGAAGACGATCCGGAGGTTCGGCAGAAAATACTGAACGCTACCCTTGATGATGTGGTAGGCATGGCCGAAAAAGATCGCACTACACTCTTAGATGCCATTAAAGACCTTACCGATTACCAGGATGAAGTCGGCATAAAATTCGAGAAATTCTCGACTCTAAATGCCGCCGAGCAAAAAGTTATCGATGACGCCCAAAATGCACTGGAACGAGCGAAAATAGCCTTGGAAGATGCCGAAAAGGTAAAAGACAATTGGTGGAACAACCTATGGGGCCGAAAATCGAAAATCAAAAGCCGCCAAGCAGAGCTAGACGCTGCTCAAAAAACGCGGGACGGGGCCGATATGAAGGCCAAAGCGATGTTTCAGGAACGTATCGAATCGGCGGATATTCAAACCCTGCTCAGCGAACTTTCCTATAAGAGTCAAGCCGCGGTGGGCCGGTTGAAAAATCGTGAGGTTGAAATCAAGGAGGTCGAGGAAAAACTAAAAGTGGCCATCGTCGAAGCCAGTAAAAATCATACGAGATCCTTAGAGAAGAAGAAGGAGACCGAAGACAAGCTAGAAGAACAATACGCTTTGTTAAAGCAGGCCAGACAGGCTTTGGAAGAAATATCCGATAAGCAATCCTCGGCCTACTCCGAGGCCATCGGCAAGGTAACTACCATCGAACAGAAAGTAGAGGAGTTGGAAGGATTGAAGAATGCCTACACCACTTTGGCCGCCAGTAAAGACAGTTTTGTGCACAAACACAATTTGACGATCAAAGTACTTACTTCCCTCCGCAGTAACTTACAGACACATCGCGCCAAACTGAAGAGTGATACCGACGAACGTCTCAAGTATTACGATGGATATGTGGTGGCTTTAAAAGCTCGAACCGACCAGGAATTCGCGGCGATCTTAGAACATTTAGGCGTTAAAACAGACGAGCATATAGGGTCTACTTTGGCCTCAATGCATACGGCGAGTTCGAAAGCCCGTCAGGAAATGATGGACAATATCCCCGTTCATGAAAAAGTGATGCAGGGTGTTTATTCGAGTTATGCCGAATCGTTACAGGAAATTCGGGTAAAGGATGCCGACATTCAGAAAAATTTCGCTGACCGTTATGGTATCGATATGAAAGAAATTTTCGAGGAGTTCTATGCCACTGACGGCAACACACCGTCCAACGATGGTGGAAATGACGATACGCCTACACCGCCGAAACCATCGGTGGAGGACGACTTGTTGAGTTAGGCCCCCTAACCCCCAAAGGGGGAACTTTTACTCGTGGCTAAGAATTCTTATCCTTGCTAAAAAGATTTTAGCCAATACGTCCAACAAAATTAGTAGCAAATAACTGAAGTCTAACAAAAAAATCTGCCCGAATAGCTATTCCCCCTTTGGGGGTTAGGGGGCTCTTCGTTATGTCCATCAATCAAATAGTCACACCCCTAGACAGTGCCGTTCTCGAGACGAAGGAGCAGTACAAGGTGTACTTTAAGATTGTGACACATGCTTTTGAAGAGCTGGTCAACTGTATCAAGGAAAGGAAAATCTGTAGTCCGCTCGAAGCGAACTTCGTAGCACAATATTGTGAGCTGCTTACTTATTCCTTAGAGGCTTTCCGTATAAAATACCTTTACGACGAAGACGAAAAGATGCGTATCGACCTTACGGAGTCGGGTTTTCCGAATTACCTGGAATTCCGTTACCTCTACAACGACCTCGAGCTTAAAAAAGACCACATTAGCAAACTACCTAAAACGGCAGAACTGAAGGCCGAGTTTTTAGAAACGTTGCTGAAAAACAAGCGACCCATTGCCGACCGCAGATTGCAACAAGCAGCATCGATTATCTATTACACGTCGGTTCAGCCGGAGTTCATTTTCAAGAAATTCGTACAAGGAAAGATATTGCATACCGTTGGTGGGGAAGAAGGGGAATATATCGTAAGCTGGTCGTTCTACGACGTTACCCATAACCGGCCCTATATCTGTTTCATGTATTTTGAAATTGAAAAAGGCAAGCTGGAAGAGCACAAACAACGCATCTATGAGGTGCTGGAAGAGACCGCCGACCGGAATATGGATTTGGATATGATGGCTTATGCCATCGACAAGAAATTGCCTAAGATAGCCCCTAAAAAATTCAAGAAGATAGACCTAGGGCCTTTACACAGTGTTTTTGCCAAGGACGAACTGGTGGTCACCCACGCGGTGCTCAAGGCAATTTCCGCAAAAACCTTAGACCTTTCGGCATTCGCCCTATCACTAAAAATAGACGAAACCAGCTCAACCGGTAATTTCGCTGAAGGAAGCTTTTTCAGCAAGCAATACCTTCAGGTTTGGTCTCCCACGAAAGTGAACACCTATTTGTTGGCGCCACATCGTGTGATTCAAGTGTTTTACGATAATATTCCCGAGGCCCTGCATTTACTAACCAAGGAACCGTTCGAGATTCCCCCTTTAAAATTAACCTAATGGAGCATAACAGTACCTTTCCTATAAAATTAAATGAACTTGAAGCCTTACGTAACGAGGCAACCTCCTATTTAAAAGGTATACAATGGGAACAGGGCAGCAAAGCCAAAAGCCGGGATAAAGATCAAAAAGACAGTTCCATTCTACTATATCTTTCTAAAGCACAAGGCACTGCCGGAAGCGAAGTGATATCCGTTTCCAAAACGATTCTATCGCTCAAAAAAAGGTTATTACCCGACTCCGTTGCCATTCCCGTACACTTGAACCAGGCCTTGTTTTCCTTACAGGAGGGTATTACCATGGGTATTTGGCTAAAGGATAGTTATTACGATGCTTCGGGGCTTTCTTCCTTGAACGAGCGCAAAGCTACTTTGGATGCCGAGCAGCGCAGGGAATACGATTCAAAGCTACAAACGGCCACCGCCTTTATGCTTTTCGGTATTGCCTATCGAATTTTATATGATTTGAAGCCTATGGTCTCTGATGACCTAAGCGTTATGAAAAACAAATTCGCGGGCATTCCCGAAGTATCGTTGATGTCGCCGCTAAAGGGCATTTCATGTATGCTGTTCTATTTCGACAAGTACATGGATCACCCCGAAATTATTACCTCAGATGCCGAAGTGCTAAACTTTACGGTTGTTTTCTTTGAGGCGCTCATCGCTGAAATTCAAATGCGGATCGGAAGTCTGGACCATACGGAAACCATTACCGACCGCACCTATAAACTTGAAAAGAGCGAGTTCGCCATTTCAGGTTGGGAAAATGTGATGGAGGGTATTGCCAAAAGCGTAGAATTCAATAAAATACAGTTTGAGGAAATCGTGGGCAACCGCGATGCGAAACACTTCGCGAGGCGTTTGACCGAGCGCATGCTCAGCTACGACTTTACCGCCAAAAAAAATCCGTTTCAGGAATTGGGCGGCTTTATGCCCGTTTTTATGGGGTATGGTATTCCCGGAACGGGAAAAAGTATGTTGATCGCGGCCATTGCGACCCGTCTTAAAAAGCACTGTGACGAATTGGAAATTCCCTTCTTGTTCCATCCGATGCCCGATACCTTGATTTCTACCTTTCAAGGGGGTTCCGCCGAAAAAATGGTACAGTGGATGAAACCCCTGCAAGATCCGACAAAACTGATTTTCGCACCTATAGACGATGCCGAAAACAATCTGCAGGAACGTACCGCACAAGGGGTTTCCGCAGGGGTGAAGGAGGTAATCGGGGTATTTCTGCGCTATACCGAAGGTGCCTATGCCATTAATTACGGCAATAGTTCGATCGGACTTTTTACCAACCTTCCCGAAATGTTGGATAAGGCCGTTATCTCAAGGGTGCAAGGCCGCTTTAAAATCGATGGTGCCAGAACCATACCTGATTTTGTGGATCAAGACCATCTCTGGTGGCGAAAATTGGACGAAAAGATGCCGGATTTCGTCAATATGAAAAATCCCGATGACTATACCTTTTTAAGCGAACAAGGTCTCGCAAAAAACCTAGGGGAAATCCTGAACCAGAGCGACAAACCCACCGAGGAAAAAGTATTGGAAATCTATGAGAAGACCGCGGCAAAGCACAAAACCGATACCCATATGTTCTTTGCGCAACTCTATCAGAACATTCAAAAAGCCTTCCCTTTCTTTTCCTCTAGGGATATCCGTAATATTCAGAGTGCCATTTCGTTGCGATTGACCGATTTCGACCTCCCGGAAGATTGGTTTACCGATGCCTCGCTGTATTTCAAGAAAGACTATGATACCAAATTCAATATGCTGCAGGATTTGATGAAGCAAAACATGAAAGGGCTTGACTTTTCGGATATCCGAAGACAGGAAACGGTACGCTATCTAGATAACGTCGCCACCATTGCAGATACCGACTTTAAACGCAAAGTCGATGGTCGCGTACATGACCTAATGGTAAACCTCGAAGCCAACCGCCAATTTGAAAAAGGAGTAGAACGCTAATGGAAAAGTTACAGAAAGCCGGTCTTATTGGCGGAGCCTTGGTGTCGCTTTCAGGTTCGCTCGTGAAACGCTACAACGAGTGTTTGGCCTTGTTAGGGGTTAAAGCGACGCAACTCAAGCAGTTTTCAATCGATGGCATGGGTTGGAGCCCTGAAGTAGCCCAAGAGAAAAACAACAATTGGTACTTGAATACCGGTGAAGCGAACGTGAATGCCCTAATCTTGACCCCTCTACAAAAGGACAAGCCGGTACACATGCCTTCCCACAGTTTTGACCGCGATGTGATGGTATCGGTCTTCGCCGCCTATAATAGGGAGATAAAGGATATTACCAAAGATTCGGCTCTTATCGTACATTTAGATCAAAACATCGATACCTTTTTCGAACCGTTCGATATGTTGCGGTACAATACCATAAAAGTACGTTTTACCCTTCTGAATAAACTGCTAGAAAAACAGCAGGAACAACGTGCCCTGATTCAATGGTTCAATCGAAAGAATAACTTTATCGACAAGGATGTACATCAAAAACTGCTGGAATCGGCCAAAAAATACGGAGATCTTCGGCATCGAAAATTGGAATTGCAGCCCATTACGCTAAAAGTAAACTCCTTCTATACTAGAGCCTTCGGTGGCATGTTCGTGTTAAAGGATTTTATCGAGACCATATTGGTGTTCGAAGATGAGCAATGGTTTAAAAAGGCGATCAATGACACCACTCACAATGTGTTGTTGTTCCACCTTAAACATGATGAACTGGTCGACACGATGCAACGGCATTTGATTATTGAGGGCAATCTTAAGGATGCCGTGCGCACCTCGCGATACAAACGCATCAAAAAGCATATATTTTCGGAGCATCTAAAAGAAAAAGAACATTCCTTTCAAGAGATACTTGGGAACGAAATGCTGTTTAAAAGATACTTGGACCGGCTGCCGATGGAGACAAAAAAGAAGGTGGCCAGTGCAGAAATCTACTTGCAACGTTTGGTTGTAGACAATACTATCAAACTAGAAGAGTTTGTTGATGTTCAATACCGCAAATCGCTCTTTGCACCCCATTCTTCGCTTCAGGAAGAGCAAACCGCTTTGATTTGGCGTCTTTTGGCCAAGATTATGCCCAAAGATCCGGTACATTTATACTGGTACGACAAAGAAGCTTTTTACAAAGCCTATGAAACTTGGGAGCCCACCTATCAGGAATGGGTCATCGAGAATATTTTAAGAAACAATAACAACCACCCATTATGACGTTAGAAATCATTGTATTCGTATTGGCTATCCTATTCGGAATCGTCTGGTATTGGAGGGAATCGAAAAGCAACAAGCTCTATCGGTTGGCCAATCGGATTACGCATTCCAAAGAACTGCAGATGAAGCCCGACAATAAAAAGGGTTTTTTACATGAACAGAACTTTTTGCTTCGTTTGGTATGGATTACCTTCTTTTTCGTAATCGCCTCGGCAATAGTCACTTTTCTTATTCCTATCAACCTTTTCTTCGTTCAACTCTTCGCTTCGGGTATTGTGGGAACGTTAATCGGAACTTACGTTGCTTCTGCCTTTATCTTTACGAAAGAGCGCACCAGCAAGGAGCATCTCGAGGAAATCTATGACAAGGGTAAGGAATATATCGAGGAACTTACCGATGGGGATGCCAACAAGACCCTGAACAAGAAAATAGAAACTTCTGAGCCGGAAAAAGTAGAAAAAAATCCAGAAGAGCCCAAATCAGCTCGTAATCGGCTAAAGGACAAGGGGATGATAAAGTGAAAATACGAGGTTGAAGGTTTAGTATAGAGGTTAAGGTGAGAAGGTCGATGGGGTCGAAACTGGCTTTAAAAAAATAACATGATCAACTACTTATATTGGGGACTATTTTTGCTAGGGCTACTGCTCGCCTATTTTGCCTTTCGCGCCTATACGAACACGGTTTCTTTGATGCAGGACGGCATCAAAACCACGGCAACGGTCATACAAATGATACCGGTTTCGAGTAGTGATGGTGGCCCGACCTACAAACCGGTTTTCGAATTTAAAGATCGAGGCAATACCCTTCGCACCTATGAAAGCAGTGTAAGTTCCAGTCCGCCGGCCTATCAGATAGGGCAAAAGGTTAATATTGTTTATGACCCCAAGGATGCCGATGAGGTAAAGACCATATCGTTTTGGGGCTTGTACCGATGGACGGTGATTCTCCTGTCTATCGCCTCGCCCCTATTAATTATTGGAGGCGGGTATTTGTTGTACAACCGTATTTGATGCGCTGTTGGCAAAGAATCGGCGCATATCAAAATGTAACAAAGTTGAGGAAGACCCTACTAATAATGTAGTGGCATACACTGTATATTGCATGAAATACTAAGTAAAAACGCATGATCAAAACATACTGGCTGAAAGGAAAAAAACAAAAACGCATCGTTATTTTCGGTGGTATTGTTCTCCTATTGCTGCTGTTCTTTTTACGGGATGATTATCAGCCCGCGTTGCTCTTTTTAAGAAAGTACATCTTCATGATCCTTTTGGGCGGAGCCTTTCTCTGGTTTACCCTTTCCAAATTTCGGTCTGCCGTTGGGGCGGGAAAAAGGGTGCTCATTTTAGTTGGGATTTTGGCCTTTTTTAGCACACTGTGGTTTTTCGGTTGGAAGTTGAACCTCTATCAGTATATGCAGACCTACAATGTGTACAACAACCTCGACTTGACCGAGTTGAACGAACTCCCCTTGACCCAGAACGAGCGTATTCAACCGTTTAACAATATCGTGACCATGGCCTACGAATCGGTAGGGGAAACCCAAGAGGTTTCCTTGCCGCAACTAGTACGGCTTGATAGTACCAACCAATGGACCATGGCCGTTCAACCCGCCAAAGAATATACGTGGCAGCGGATGAACGACAACAGCGAAGAGCTTTTTACGGTCGAAAGCACTTCACCCTTCCCAAGATTTTCAAATGAAAACCGTATTCCGGTCACTTTTTCCATCGGGGAATCGTTGGCCTTTAGCCGCAACACCTATAATGCCGTAGTGCAGCGCTTTAATATCTTTCAACTCTTCACTTTGGAGCCTAGTGATGTGTTCTATATGAAGAACGACGAAGACCAATGGGTACAAGTCGTTAATCTCATCAGATGGAAAGGTTTTTTCTTTCCCTACCCGACCTATGGCGGCGTTATGGTCATTGAATCGGGAGAACATGATTTTAATGATTATATGGAACGGGTAACCATCGGAAAGGGCACCTATATACCGCAAGACGAGATCAAGAACCACCCTTATCTCAAAGGACAAAATACCCTCGCCGAAAAAATATCGCGTATTCAAGCGCAATCGTTGCAATTTTTGGGAGGCTTTACCGATCCCTTACCTTGGAATATGAAAACGGCTGTTAAAATTCCAGAACTGCCGCAAGATCAAAATCAGCAACCCTATGTAACCGATTTCAATTTTGATGGCATGAAAACCGATGCCTCAGACGGACTCTACCATTGGTTCGGATTGGAGCCTATCGGAGAAGAACGTACCAGCCTAGCGTTCAGCGTTATGATTCCGGCAGATGGAACCGATAAATTGTACTACTACAACCATGCTGCCAAAAAAGAAGGCTATGCAGGCGTTTCCGCAATGCCCTTAAAAGTAATCGAGTCTAAAAAAGAATATGATTGGTCGGTGAACAAACCGGTGGAATTCAGACCTTTCATCAAGAACCTCGCAGGCAGGAAAAGAATGTTCGTACTCGGTACGGTCGCCGCAGTTCGCGATAGCAGTAAGCAATTCGACGGGGCCGCAACACCTGATCTGGCCTTGGTGGATGCAGAGTATAGGGATGTCATATGGATCGATGCGAAACACCCTTCACAGTGGACGTCAACCATCCTAAAACAACTGGGTGAAACCTGGAAGGCTTCCGAAAGGATACCTGATAGCGTTCTGTATCCCAAAAAAAATGACAGGGATATGCTCCCGATTCCAATTTTGGATAGCCTACGGATTGATACGGTGTCGACTCCGGTTCCAGGACCCGTTTCTATTCAAAGTGGGGACAGCATCGGTGTTAAGCATTAGTAGCTTAATGTGATACATATTAGATAAATAAGAAACTTGTTTTCTAGGCCGGGCTTAGTACCTTCTATTTAATCTTATTGATAGCTATGCTTCTAATTAATAGATTTTTGATTAAAATTTAAAGTATGATAAAGTATACTAAGATAGTTTCTCGACTTTTTCACTTCTTAGGATGCGCGCTTTTGTTCAATTTTTCTCAAGGGCAAGAAGAAACATATGAGATAAATTTTGGAGCTTATAGGCAGACATTTGATAAACCACTTTACGAGTTAATCGATCAGAAAGCCTCAAATGGGAAGAAAACTGGAAGTTATAAGCAAGTAATTAATGCCTCTAACACTACTTTATCCGCTGGAGACATACTCGAATTAAATTATTATATATCAGGATATGGATATATAGATTTCACTTCGGCCAAATTGTACTATTCAGCATCTGCCCATATTGCGCATCTTGAAGAATCCTATTATTTGGACGGTTTCCAATTAATTGATAAAAAAATTGGGTACGGCGGTGCGGAGATGCCAATGCAAAACAGTGGACTAATTCCTTTAAGTGCTGTTTTATTCGATTCAGAAGTTGGGTTTACTAAAACTTATTTCGATGATTTTGTTCACGCTAGTCCTGAGAAAAGATTTTTAGAGCCTCGAAAGAAAATGAATAACCACCTAGACGATTTTGAAAAAGAATCTACACAAAAAAATTCAAATCAAACAAATAGAAAAACAGGTATTAGCAAATCAGCCAACAATCACAGAATGCATTATCGACATGCTCTTGAACACACTGTGATATTATCCGAAACCACGCTCGGTAGTAGTAATGAAGGAGAATTTGTTTCTCCTGTTAGCTTTAAAATAAAACTTAAGAATGATGTGGAGCCGGGTGAATACTATTACACCTTTATTCTAACGTATTTCAATGGTAATCTTTGGCAAAATGATAGGGTTGAAATAAAATTTAAGGTTATGCCATGGTATGAGGAATACTCTTCTTTAATACAGTGGCTAGCGCTTTTAATTGCCATTCTAACAATTATAACTCTTGTCGGCCCGACCTTCAAAATTTTTATAACTCTTAATAAATATTTTATCAAAAAATTTGCTTCAAAAATATCTCTTGAAGAAGAACAAAAAGTAAACGCAATAATGGAATCTAGTGCAAAAAAGAAAGGCAAAAAAAAGATTATTGAAAAAACATCGAATGAAGATAAGAAGAAATGACGCATATATATGATCCAGATTATTTTGCAAAAATCATTCGTATTCAAAACTATTTTTAAATCATAGAAAGAGCTTGGATTCTCAATTTACTATCAAAAAGGAATAAATTTTTAGAATAGTTCTATTTAAGAGGGACTATAATTATAAGACAAATTTTTTAACTTAATTGATTCCTAAAACCCATGGTAGCCATAGGCATTATACCCATTGGTGCGATACACATCGGCCCGTTGCCTATCCTTTAGGATAAAGGTTTCGGTAATGTAGTCCATCGCCTCCGCATCGGTATCGGTATCTTCGATACGCTGGTCTTTTTGTTCGTAAAAAGGAATGGTGGTGAGTCCTTTCTCATTATCGAATACGACGAGGTTCATCGAAAAATTGGTGTCATAGTCATCTTGGGTACGTGTTTTAAAATAATACCCGGTATATGCCTTTCCTTTAAAATTCAAATCGCGTTTTTCCAAAAACTGAACGGAGTCCTTCGTCGCTTCGTAGTTGCTCCCGACGTACAACAACGATTCTGCCAAATAACGGGCGGTCTTATACTCTTTCGGAAAGAGTTCCAATTTCTTAATGGCTTTTAATCTGGCGAATAGTAAGGCCCTACTATTGATATCTTCCGCGAGCGGCAGAAGCATGCTTTCCGGTACGGATGCCCCGCTTTTGGCGACCAACATCGCATAGGTTATCTTTATTTTTTTGTCCTTGAGCATTTGCAGACGATCAAAAAATTGCTGTACATCTTTCTCTTCCCGAAACGGGTACAGCAACACCGCATAATCGGCCAATACTTCGTTGCTTAGATTCTGCAGGCTGGCATAGTATCCCAAATCCCTGGTATCGGCCTCGTTGCCGAATTCGCGTTTCAGTTGAATCTTCGCGTCGTTCAAGATCTGTTTCTGATACTTTTTATAACTTTTCGGCCTTACCAGACCCTTTGCCTGCAATCTGGCCAAAATAGAAAATATAGGCGATTTGTATTCTTCAATCGCGCTGTAGTTCAACAGCTCCGGATAGAGTTTTTTCGCTAGCTCCAAACTGTCTCGATAAGGTTTAAAAATACGGCTGATTTCAAATGTATTGCTGACCAAGGGAAGGTCCTGCGACAAAAGCTCCAACAATAATTTTACCGAATTTTCATCGGCCTTGCAGCTCACAGATTGTAATATTTTAGTCTGCGCGTTCGAGTTATTATACGACTTGCCATAAAACGATTTCAGGAACGGCACCACATCGGAAGACTTCAATTTTCCCAATTTTTGAATCAGGTAAGCCTGCAAATGTTTCTTGTCGTCAGGATAGTTAAAGTTGGCGATGTAGTGCTTAAGGGTATCTACATGTTTCTCCTTGAAATCGATGTACGTATAACCATTCAAGACGATACTATCATTTTTTCGCAACGCTTCGAAAAATGCGGGGGCACTGTCGGAAAGGATGTCCTTTCCGATCAGGGTATCTATCAGGGTGAAATTATCGAAGAACTCCGTCACGAAACGACTGGGAGCTTCAATGGTATCGACTTGGGACTTTATTTCGTACAGAAGGCCACCCTTTAGAACGTTTTTGATGAGTATCCCTCGAGAACTGGCCGTATCGGTCAGGGTAAGTTGTAATTCATGACGCCCATCGGCATAACTACTATCCTTTTCCTGGATTATATTAAACCGCTTGTGGGCATACAGTTTTTTACGTAAAGACCACACCGAATCGATACCGGGAAACATCATGAAGTCGTGAGATTTGTTCAATTCTACCGTTACTGCCTCGTTGTTCTTGTTTTGATAGATAGTTTTCTTATTAAAAGCGTTGTAGGGTTTCGGTCGATTGCGGCCCGTCATGTAAGACGTGCTGTTCTCTACAAATTTTCTTGGTTTAACAGTACTTACGGTACTAAAGAACATGGCGGTATCGATAACCTTTTCGAATGCTTTTTTTTCTATGGATGGCTTTAGTTTGAAGGATGCGAAATAGTCCGACGCCTTGTTAGCTTCCGTGGTAACCACCCCCAACAAATAATAATCGCCACGTTTGAAGGTCGATTTCAAATGCAGTCGTTTTCCACTTTCAACATCCATCTCTGCACTCGACACTAGGGAATTGCCAACATAGTCATCATAGGTCGGCTGTAGCTTAAGGTCTTGGTAAAATCGTTTTTGTATCTGTTTTAATTCAAAAGTATCCTGTTCGATAAAGCTAAAATCGTTGATGGTCACCTTCCGCAAAAAATAATAACTGTCACTTTTTTTATCATATCCTTGTACCATGCGATCGCCACTTCGGAGTCGGTTCGGGAAACTGTGCAAGGAAGGCATGTCTACCTGAAAATCCTCGAACCCGGATGTTAGGGTTTCCATACTATTGTCGGCAATCTTAAAAGCAATGCTATTGAAAATGGTATCGGAATGTTGGGCCACATAATCGCCATCGCCACCCATCTTAAAAATTACGATTTCCAAGGGGGTCATAAAAATATGGTAGCGTTGGTGGTCGCCGTTCTTTAATTGGTTCTTGATATCCAGTCCTTGAAATCCGTTTCTTTCGATCGGTGTCTTCTCCAAGATTTTACCGGGAATGTTCTCGAACAGCATCTTGTCAAGATTGCTTAGTGTAAAAAGGTGTTCCTGCTTGAGATGGGAATAGGTCGGGATACGGTTCACCATCACATAACTGCCATTGGCAAGGTCGGGCGAAATATAAGCCGTACTCGGCGCGTCGGATACAGGATACAATTTGTTCGGAATCGCCAAACTAAAAAAATCGTCTTCCGGTCCTGCAGGTGAATAGGTATTTTCACGTAAGGTCTTTTCTAATTTTTCCTTTAGTTGTTTCCCTTTCGCCGTTGCTTTGGAGGTCAACGGTTTTACGGTGTATCCTTTTTCCCTAAGCATCTGAATGACCCCTTCTTTCCCCGGTAAATGTGCTGCCCCGATACCGGTAAATGTTTTGGCGGTACGCACTACGGAGTCGAGTTTGTTCGCCATATTGCGATTACGGGTAAAGAGCATGTTTTCTAAGTAATGCTTGGTATACATCCCCTTGTCGATAGAGTCGAGCATGTTGATATTGCGGTCACGGTAGGCATCCTGCAACAAGACCATAAAACCCTGCTTTTGCATTTTCTTTTGCAGCCATTCGTCCGGTTTTTGCTTCATGGGGTTCATACTCGCCCTGCCTACCAAAGCGGCGGACTCCTCTAAATCTTCCAATGCAATCACATGTTTATCGAACTTTTTACCGGCTTGGTAAATGAACATATCCAAATAGGTCTCCTCCTCAAAATCTTCGGAACTACTGTTACTCCGGTACAGAATGCCATTCACCCGGCTGTCATTAAATGCCAAATAGTTGGCCATCTCCTGTTTCGTCGGGTTTTTCACGGCAAACGAATGCTGGTAAAAGCCTTTGGCGTAAAACCCGTTTCCTTGTCCGTATCCCATGAGTCCGCCTAGCGCATCATTATCGAGCCAGGTATCGGGATCGGACTCCAAGGCCACGATTTCACTTTTGTCCAAGGCATCATAGAAGACATCGTCCAACCGAAAAGCGATACGACGACTTACATGCATCGTACCGTAGAGATACGAACTTTCCTGTAATCCGTTCCCGGAAATCTCCCAAAGCAGGCTGTTGGCCTCTTGGGCGGTAGCGGTGAAAAAGAACAAAGAAAAAAGGGCGGTAAAGAGGAAACGCATAAGTAATATATTGTAGGTTATCCGGTCTGACTAACAAATTTAAAGCGATGGGGTGGGTATCCTATCCCTGTAAACTGTGAAAATTCGGTTTCGGTTTAGACATAACGGAAATTGACCCGTCATATTTCTTAAAAAGGAAGTTTTTTCCAAAATATCTTAGCCGAAAAATCGCCATTCTAAAAACCATCATCAAAGTTTATAGCGCTATTAAAAAGTATTTCGGCTTTCCTGTGGATGAGGATGTTGCAAACCTTATTTTTGCAGACCGTCATCGCCTAACTTAGGACCATTCCTGAAAAGATAGCGATATAAAAAATTGTATTGATGAAAGGAATCTTACTGGTCAATCTCGGTTCTCCCGATAGCCCTACTGCAAAAGATGTGAAACCTTATTTGGATGAGTTTTTGATGGATGAACGGGTCATTGACGTAAATCGGATATTGCGAAACATTCTGGTTCGTGGCATCATTTTACAGACGCGACCTAAAAAATCGGCCAAGGCTTACGCCAAAATCTGGTGGGACGAAGGTTCTCCCTTGATCGTACTATCGGAACGTTTTGCCCAAAAGCTCCGTCAACACACGCCAATGCCCGTAGCCCTAGGTATGCGTTATGGCACCATGACCATTAAAAATGCATTGCAGGAGTTGAAAGATCAAGGTGTTGACGAGGTTTTATTGGTTCCCTTGTATCCGCATTATGCCATGTCGAGCTACGAAACGGTAGTGGTAAAAACGATGGAAGAACAGCAGAAACACTTTCCGGAAATGAAGTTGACCACCTTACCGGCATTTTACAAGAATCCTGATTACATTAAGGCCTTGTCGGAAAGTATTGAGGAGGGTCTCAAAGATTTCGATTACGATCATATACTGTTTTCGTACCATGGTATTCCCGAGCGTCATATTCGTAAAAGCGACCCGACCAAATTTCATTGCAAAATAGACGGGAGTTGCTGTGGTATCAATTCCGTAGCACACAACACCTGCTACCGCCATCAGGTTTACGATACGACCGAAATGGTCAAAGCCTATTTGGGTCTCCCAGAGGAAAAAACAAGTACGTCCTTTCAATCCCGATTGGCCGGCGACCCCTGGCTAAAACCCTATACAGACTACGAATTCGAACGTTTGGCCAAAGAAGGAAAAAAAAGACTTGCGGTTATTACCCCGGCCTTTGTAAGCGACTGTCTCGAAACCTTGGAAGAAATCGCAATGGAGGGGAAAGAGCAATTCGAGGAAGCGGGCGGAGAGGCGTATATGCATATTCCATGTCTTAACGATAACGAGGTGTGGGTGGCCGTGATGGCGAAATGGGTAAACGAGTGGGAAGCTAGCGGAGTTTTACCGGTTTAGTTCTTGCTTTATCTCTACCGCGCTCGATACGACGAAATCAATAACGCAACACGACAAACTCTTGAATGCTCAGTACAATTCAGGATTGCTTCGGTTCGCTTGTAATGACCTATGGCAAAACTAACTTCAGAGGAACTAGGTACACGATCCATCAGCAAATTGCTGATCAGCCAATCGGTACCTGCTTCTATTGGAATTTTGGTAATGTCCCTGAATATCTTGGTCGACTCGATCTTTGTAGGCAACTGGATCGGTAGTATCGCCATAGCCGCGATCAATGTAGTACTTCCCGTATCGTTCTTTATCGGTGCTTTGGGAATGGCCATCGGCATCGGGGGCTCGAGCATCATAAGTCGTGCCCTCGGCGCCGACAATAAGGCGAAAGCGATCAAGACCTTTGGCAATCAGATTACCTTAACGCTTCTGGTAACAATTACCATGGCGCTTATCGGGCTATATTTTACCGATACGTTAATTCCTGCTTTTGGCGGGAAGGGCGCCATCTTCGACCCGGCAAAAACCTATTATACCATCGTATTATATGGCATACCCTTTCTGGCCTTGTGCATGATGGGAAACACTGTCATTAGAGCGGAAGGCAAACCGAAATTCGCCATGATCGCCATGATCATTCCGTCTGTGGGAAACCTATTGATGGACTACCTTTTTATCTATGTCTTTGATTGGGGCATGGCGGGCGCTGCATGGGCGACTACTACTGGCTATGTGCTTTGTTTTAGTTATGTGCTCTATTTCTTTCTTTCCAAGAATTCAGAATTGAAATTGACGCCGCAATGCTTGGGCTTGAATTTTCCCATCGTTAAGGAAATAAGCTCTTTGGGCGTCGTTACCCTCGCAAGGCAAGCCACGACAAGTATTGTCTACCTTCTTATGAACAACATCCTTTTCAGCTTGGGCGGAGAGGCATTGGTGGCCGTCTACGCCATTATCGGTAGAATGTTGATGTTCGCGCTCTTTCCCGTATTCGGAATTACCCAAGGATTCCTGCCGATTGCCGGGTTCAACTACGGGGCTCAAAAGTTCACGCGGGTACGGGAAACCATCAATACCGCCATCAAATATGCCGCCATCTTGGCGAGCTTGGTATTTCTGGGGCTCTTTATCTTCCCCGCAGAAATCGCCGAACTGTTCCTAAGCAATAAAGAGGGTCTACCGGAAGCCGATAAGGCCGTGAACGCCTATGTATTACAACACACGCCGAACGCCATGCGCTGGGTCTTCGCCGCCACTCCCATTATCGCACTTCAGTTGATAGGGGCAGCCTATTTTCAGGCGATCGGTAAGGCCATTCCTGCCTTGCTCCTTACCTTATCGCGACAAGGGTTTTTCTTTATTCCGTTGATTTTGATATTACCCAACATGATTGGGGAGCTAGGGGTTTGGATTTCGTTTCCCATAGCGGATGTCCTGGCTACGATTCTTACCGGTTGGTACTTGAAAAAAGAAATTCGCAAGACCTTGACAAAAGGGTAATCTGGCATAAAAAGTGATACTTTTATATAAACCAAACTACGAAACCAAATGTTGAAAAAAAGTGTTGCCGGGTTAGTGCTCTTGTTTGTTTCATCTTGTGCAAGTGTAGAAAAATACAATGCGCAACTTGGTACGCAATATTCGGCCGAAGCACTACGCGAGGATATTGATTTTACATATAAAAAATTCAAAAAATTACAGCCCAATCTGTATCAGTACATCCCCAAAGAAAGGTTGGATAGCAAGTTTGACAGCTTAAAAAAAAGCATATCGAAACCGATGGATGCCAAACAGTTTTATAACATCCTCACTCCCGTCGTTTCCGAAATACGCCAAGCTCATAATTCCAACGAATTCCCGGACCGTAGATTTACCAAAAAAGAACGGAAAATCCTGAAAAAGCTATCCCTTGATTTTTATAAGTTGGACGTAGCCTATGCCGACGACGGCCTTTGGGTGACGCGAACGGGAAAATACGATTCGCTATTGCTTGGCAGTCAAGTGGTCGCCCTAGGGATGGAGACCGTCCCCAATCTTATGAAACGGTATCGCAGAACCTTTCCTGATGAGGGTTACAATACCACCTTGAAAAACAAAATCATTGCCAAGAACTTCGTTGGCCTTTACCGCAAACACGAAGGTTTCAAGGATAGCGTTTCCGTTATTTTTAAAAAGGGTGACTCCCTATTTGCGAAACACTTTAAGCGCTATTTGAAGGATAGTTCCGGCATTAAAAAAGCAATGATCGATTCTACAAAAGTGTCCAAAGTTTTGAAAATGACCAAAGCCGAAAAGGCTGCGAAGAAATTGAAGCGAAAGAAACAGAAAAAGGACAATAAAAAATTCGGTCGTGTCGCCGGCAGTGATCTGTATACCCGCAACTTTGAATTTTTGGATTCGACGGCCCAAATCGGGTATTTGCACATTAGAAGTTGGAACAATGGCCCCTTTAAAAAGTTTTATCGGGAGACCTTCGCCAAATTGGATTCCGCCAAATCGAAGTCTTTGATTATCGATTTGCGCAATAACACAGGCGGTCGTTTGGATGAAGTACATCAATTATACGGCTATCTGACCGATAGCGAATACGTCTTCGTAGAGCCGGCCAAGGTCAAGACCAGAATACCCTATGTAAAAGATTTCTATGGTCCTGATTCAGGAATACTGTCGGTTTTAAGTGAAACGATAGTCCTTCCCTTTTTTAGTCTGCACAATCTATTCAAGACCAAAAAAAAGGATGGACAGCTCTATTTTCATTACAGTTTTGCCAAAAAAGCGAAGCCCGAGCCGTTGAATTTTAAAGGGAAAGTATATGTGCTTATCAACGGGGCCACTTTCTCGGCTTCTTCTATATTGGCTACGAAATTACACGGCTCCGAACGAGCCACCTTCGTAGGTGAAGAAACCGGAGGCGCCTACAACGGTACCGTAGCAGGACAATTTAAGATCATCTCATTGCCAAATAGCAAAATAAGATATCGCGTCGGGCTCATGCAAATCGAGACGGCCCACACCCAACAACCTGATGGTTTCGGTATTCGGCCAGATATTGAAGTAAGCCCTACGGCCAATGATATTCGCACAGACAGGGATGCCGTTCTCGAAAAGACCTTAGAGCTTATCGAAAATACCCCGTATTGATCGCCGAATCCTTCGATACTTCCACAAATAGGCGGATATTCTATTTGGAAATAACAAGCTTTTTCAATCCGCTTCTGGCATCAGGGTTGCCGATTTACTGATAATCTTCCATTCACCATTCAATTTCTTTAAAAGAAACATGTCGATGAAACGCATATCCCTGTCCGCAATCAAGATTTCCACTTTTGCCGTAGCAATATCATTTTCACGGTCTACGGAGAGAATGTTACCGGTTCTCCCGTTAAACTTGCCCCTCTCCCTATTCTCGAAAAAAGCACAATAGTCTGGAACCGAAAGAATATATAAAGGTTGGTCTTCTTTGTACAAAAACATTCTTGCGTCATCATAAAAAGGGGCCGCGATCTTTTCAGGATCGCTGTAAGAGGAACCGTCGATATAACTTTGAAGGGCGAACTTTATAGCTTCCTCCTCTGTTTGGGCCCTGCCGGCCGTTACCGTTGCTATCAACAGGATCGTTAAAAAATAAGTTCTCATGAATAGATGAATTTTGATTTTTTTTACTCAGTTATTGTGGTCGTATGCGAATGATTTTTCCGTTTTTCGGTTCTTTCATATCCTCGGTCAGGATATAGAGTTTTCCTTCCGGGCTTTGAACCGCCTTTCTCGAGCGTTGGCGATCGTCGATAAATAGTTCCTCCATACTTTTAATGGTTTCCCCCTCCAGTCGAATCCGCCATAGGCTTCCCCGCGAAAGTCCAGGTACAATGAGATTGTTTTTCCATGATGGAAACTCTTCACCCGTGTAAAATGTGAGTCCTGTTGGAGCGACCGTCTGTAACCAATACCACTGCGGATTGGTATAGACGGTGCCTACTATTTTTTCCGGGGAATAGGCTTCTCCCCGGTATTTCCCGGTGGTGATTACCGGCCAACCGTAATTCGCACCTTCTTTTAAGACATTGATTTCATCGCCTTGCCGAGTACCATGTTCGCTGAACCAAAGTTTTCCGGTTTGGGGTTCTACCGTAATTCCTTGGGCCGCCCTGATACCCGATGCATATAAACCCGGAACGGCGTCGGTTCCAAAATCAGGATTGTCTTCCGGGATACTCCCATCGGGATTAAGCCGATATATCTTTCCACGTGTGTCGGCAAGATCTTGGGCAATAGGAACTTCTGGCTGGTTGTCCTCATTAAAAAGGCGTTCCCCGACCGTTACATACAACTTCCCATCGGGTCCAAAGGTCATACCTCCCCCGTAGTGGAAAAGTCCATGGGAATAAGGCAAAGCCACTAGAAGCGGTGTACAATTTTGCAAGGAATCGTTTTGGAGCGTGGCACGGATTACCTTGGTGGTGGAGCCTCCGGGACCCTTGCTGACGTAAGAGATATATAACCGCTGATTGTCTTTATAGTCGGAATCCAAGACTACTTCTAGGATACCTGCATTGAAGGTCACTTTAATATTGTCTTCAAGCCTGGCGGGAAAGGTTCCCGGGGTATAGTCAGCTTTGCGATAGTGAAGGCTGTCCATGCGATCGGTCGGGAACCCTTGTATCGGGAACTTTTCCTTGGTCCGTAAATCGATGCGTAGCAAATCCCCGTCCTTTTCAGATAGCAACACCTCCTCTTCGGAAATAAAGGCCATGCTCCAAGGGCGTGCCAGACCGTCTATGACCGTCTCTTTTTTAGGGACGATTACTTCCTGAATAGCTACCTTCGAATCAGTCTTAGGTTCGGAACAGCCGATAGTCAAAATACTTAGAAGAAAGATTCGATTTTTCATTTTTTATGAATTTGAGGTACGTAAAATCTAAAGAAATTCTGGAGAATCTTTTAAAAATCATGATTGTTAAGATGAAAAGTAGCTAAGAAAGCGCAAACTGATTTCGGTATTGGGTAGGCGTAAGTTGTGTTTCGGCCTTAAAGGCCAAATTAAATGAAGTCACATTACCAAAACCACAGTCATAGGCAATTGTGGCAATCTTTTCGTTAACATACTCGGATGCCACCAACATCTTTTTCGCCTTTGCGATACGATAGTGATTTACGAACTCCGAAAAATTTTTGCCCTCGTTTTCATTGATCGCCCGAGATACATCCCTAGACGATTTACCGACTTTATCGGCAATGCTGGCCAAGGTAATGGTGTTGTCCAGAAAAAGTTTTTCACTTTGGAACAATGACTTCACCGCTTGGACAAGCTTTTTTGAAGCAGCCCTATCCATATGCGAACCACTGTATTTCTCCAAAGAAAAGTCGTGCCGCTGTAGTAGTAGAAAGGAAAAAGTATAGATTAAAAACGAGAAGGACAGCGCTCCGCCGATATATAATGGAAACAGGCCCATCACATGACCGATATAAAATACACAAATAAGGGCCACGCCGACAATCAGGTTGCGGTACCACTTCAAAAGTTGCAGCTGTATTTTCTCTTTATGGCGGAGTAAGAGAATTGCGGATAGTCCGATATAGAGGGCCAAATGCGTAAATACCGCGATATAAATACCGTATGCAAGGCTACTCCAATCGTTAGGAATCAGATAGCAAAAAACTACGAAGCCTAAGAAAGGTAAAAGTTGTATGTAAAAGCTCTTATCTAAAGTTCTGGTTTTTGCCAATAGCACCTTCCCGTAAAACAATAAAGAAGGACCCACCATTAGAATACCGGAAATACCCAAATTTCGTTGCCAAGGGGCAAGATCGAGATATACGTTTAGGATAGATTTACCAATTCGTATGGTAAGCCCCAAAATCATTAATGCGAGAAGAATATTCGCTGTTTTGTTCCCCTTTTTAAGAGTCAAAAGATAGAAACAGAGAAAGAGTGCCTGAGCAATGCCTAAACAACTGAATACCAAAATAAGGGTCTCCTTATTCATGGCTTAAAAATAGGAAGATTCTTTTGAACTCCTAGCGCCTATATCCGGCATATGCTATAACAACACCCTAGAACCTGCACCATTATTCGTACTTTTAACAGTACGAAGTAGTTGTTATGAAAAAGAATCACCTCATCGGTATGGCAATCGTACTATTGACCATCGGATGCACTGAAAATAAACCTATGGAACCCATCGCCCTTTATGTAGGCACCTATACCGATTCCGGGAGCGAGGGAATTTACCGTTATGCCTTCGACCCGCAAACGGGAAGTTTAGCGGAAAAAACACTGGCCGCGAACTTGCCCAATCCGTCTTTTTTGAAAATTTCGAACGACCACAATTTCCTCTACGCTGTTCAGGAAACGGACAAATACGACAGTTTGGAAGGTGGGGTTTCCGCCTTCAAAATCAACAACCAGGATTTACAAGTATTGAATACACAGGGGTCGGGCGGCGAAAACCCCTGCCATATCGGTATTTCCAAAGATGGAAAAATGTTGGCCGTTTCGAACTATACCGGTGGAAATTTAGCCGTGTTCCAGTTAAAAGACGATGGCAGCTTAAGCCAGTACAAGCAACTGATCGATCATAAGATCTTGGATTCGACCAAAACTTCTCATGTACATTCGGCCGAATTTACCTCAGACGGACTTTTTGCCGCCGACTTGGGTCTAGATGCCGTAAAACGGTATCGTCAAACCGAAGCAGGTTTTGTAGAAGCTTCACAACCCTCGTTGGATCTTTCCGAAGGAGCAGGACCGCGGCACTTTGCTTTCGGGCAGGAAGGCAAGTTTCTCTATGTGATCAACGAATTGAATTCCACCATTACCGTTTTTAAAAGGAATAGCGACGCCACCTATGCGCCCATAATTACCCATAGTACAGTCGCTGCCGACTTTAAGGGGGAAAGTTTTTGTGCTGACATACATCTCTCTCCTGATGGGATGTTCCTCTATGGTTCCAATCGAGGGGAAAATACGATTGTTGTTTTTGCCGTAAATCAGAAGACCGGGGATCTGGCAGTAGTGGAACGTGCCCCAGTCAAGGGCGACTGGCCTCGTAATTTTACGGTAGACCCCAGCGGGAAGTTCTTGTTGGTCGCCAATCAAAGAAGTAATAATATTACCGTTTTTGCAAGGGATGAAGAAAAGGGGACGCTTACTTTTTTGCATGAAACCGCATTGTCAAGTCCGGTTTGTTTGGAGTTTGCGAGATAGGTTTTAGACCACTGCGCTTTTAGACATGAGCTATTAGAGCTTAGCCCAGAGGCGTTAGACTGGTTACTTCTTGCTTGTGATGTCTAACTGCTCATAGGACTCCTTCACTAGTTCCTCCCCGTAAATCCTTTCCAAGCGACGAATGGAAAAGTGGGCGTGTGCCATTTGTTGAAAGTGACTTAGAAAGGCTAAATTTATTGAGGCTCCTCCTGCCGCTCCTAAAACCGGAACCGCCTGGGCGACGAACTTTTCAGAGACCTGGATGCTAAAACGGGAAGCGATTACGGCCAATGCCGCCAAAATGGGGTTCGGACTGCCAACAACCAATGCACCTAAGGTTTTTGTTCCTCCTTTTACTGCAGACCCCACAGCGATACGGGAGGCATAATAACCCGTTTCCAAACTGTTGTCGTGTTTGCTCTTTCCTCCCAGTGCGAATACTTGCAGACAGGCCAATTGGGTGTCCATTTCGTTAAGGTCTTCGCCTTCGCTACGGGCGATATCCATAATGGAGCGCATCATCAATTTTGTGGTAATACCAAGGTCTACGGCAAAGGCCGTCGCACCAAAAGCACCGCCTATTGCCCCTGAGGAAGTCACCAAGGCCTTGTAGGTTCTGTTCCAAGGTGCGGTCTTGGCCCCATTCTTTTTCATGGAAAACAAATTGCTTCTTACCACGGAATGCAGCACTTTAAAACTGAGTTCCTGCAGCCATTTCTGTCGCTTTTTGGGTAGCATTTGAAGCCGTCCCTCGATGACATTGCCCACTTTATTGAGACCTTTCATCGCCCAGCCAATGTCTTCCATTTTCTTCTTGGCATTGATCAAGACCAGTTCGTCTTCTATGGAAAGTGTTTTTGTTTTCGTCATAAATTCAAATTATCATAATACGGTAGCTACAGATAGAGCGCCCAATACAAGCAATAGGTTACTACCGCAATGCACACCACATAAAGCCCCGCTTCTTTCCAAGCATCCTTTTTCGCCTTTTCCCGTATCTCCCTTTTAATCCGGTAAAGCTTTTCGGCAGATACCTCATTGAATTGCAATTCCGTCTTACGAACTGCGGTTTCAATAAACATATTTTTGACCTTTTTAAACGTATTGCGCTTACTCAGTAAGGCCCTGTTGGCCTTCACTACTTTCATTGGTTGTCCAGCATGTCCCATCTTCTTTCTTTCCTTATGAGTAGGAATACCTGCCATTTTGTTACACCAGGCCGTTTTGGGCATACCGCATGCTTAGTAGAAAGGGCTTTATAGCTACTTAGCCCAACCCTGGAAATCTCGGGAGCCCTCAGGGTGACATATTTGCTAGAATTTTAAATACCGGACACTGCCAACTGCAAAACTAATCCTCCCTAATAATATCAGGTTGCCCCTTGACTTTCAGCTCGAAAATATCGGGTCGTGCGTAATGCCCGATGACGTCAAAGTCCAATTTACTACGGGGAACGTCCTCCAAATCGAGTTCGGCGATCAGTGCTCCGGCCTTTCCGAAGAGCGGACCTGCGAGTACCTTCCCTAATGGAGAAACGATGATGCTGCCCCCAGGACATAGATTTTCAGGTTCGGAAGCCACGGTCTCGGCGTACTTTTCGGGGTACATGCTTTTCGTGTAATATTGATTACAGCCCAACACAAAACAGCGGCCTTCGAGGGCGATATGTGTCATGGTCGCCGTCCATTCTTCCCTGGAATCGGCTGTGGGAGCGATATAGATTTCAACCCCGTTTTGATACATGGCCATACGTGCTTGTGGCATGTAATTCTCCCAACAGATGAGGCCGCCCAACTTTCCGATTCTGGTGTCGAAGGCGACCAACGATTCTCCGGCAGCCTCTGCCCAAACGAGCCGTTCGGTACCCGTTGGTTTTATTTTTCGATGCACGCCCAGTAAACCGTGGGTCGGTGAAATGTAGAGCATGGAGCAATATAGGCTACCGTTGGTACTGTTCTTTTCGGTGACACCCAAAACGATATAAGTGTTATGTGTTTCGGCAAGTTCCTCTAAACGGCTGCGGTCTTCACTTTCCAAATCGATACTGGCGGCGGAAAAATCGGCATATGCCTGCCGACCAAAATCGGTGCGGCTCCCGATTTTAGCCCCGAAATCGAAACCCCTAGGGTAGCCGGGAATGAAGGATTCCGGGAATACCAGTAGTTCGCAGCCTTGTTGCGCATACGTTTTGACCAAGGATTCTACCTTTTGCAAAGTCTTTTCCTTGTCAAAAAATACCGGGGATTCCTGTAGTACGGCTACTTTTAGTTTCATAATTGAGATGTGTGTTCTAAGGTAGTTTTTTTATCAAATATGGTGAAAGAACTTGAGGTGAGATGCTCTATGTTTTGTGCTTGATGCCGGATGCGCGATGCTTGGTGTTTGGTGTTTGGTGTTTGAATATTCTATAACAGCATAGGGGCATCGAATTCAAAACCATCCCCATAATAACTTCACCCTCTCCCAAACTCCGGTGGAATCAATCCACGAAGCCCAAGTATTCGATTTGAAACAAATTTTCCGATTTGCGTTGGATATCGACCCCATACCCAAATCCTTCGGCACGGTAGTAGTATTCGATTTTTTTGAGCGCATTATTTTCCCGGTTCACCGTCAAAAAACTATCCCAGACTTCCTGTGGTTTGTCGGGATCTTCAAAAGTCTCTAGCTCGGGACCGGAGGGATTAGGAAATGCCAGAGTCTCTGGCAACTCATACATGGCAGCCACTATGTAAAATGCCTCGTGCCAACTCGTCGCCGGCAGCGTAAACGTATCGGTCGTACCCTCGTGAAAATCAGGGTCGTTTGGTTTACTCACAAAGGTCACCTCGGAATAGTTTTCTTTGAGTTTTGCGATATAGACTTCGTTACCTTCTTCCTCTTCTTCGGGCATTGGAAGATGGGATAGGAAACCGCTAAAGGCATAACCTGTTTGCCCTTTGTATCGTACCATATGCATTCCTCCTTTGATATGCTCTACCTCTAAAGAGGTGTCCGCCGCTTCTTGCAACAACACTACACGACTTCTAAAGGGCATTACGGCCAGTTTTTCGCTATCAAGGGCATTGTCTGCGCGTAGGCTGAGGCCGTTTGGGACCATTACATAAAGGTCCCCTAGGGCGGTGTCTTGATTCTCCTGGGCTACCAAAGTACTGTCTCGTCCTTCGGACTGGGCGGTTTGTTTTGCCTTTTCCTTACAGGATCCTAGGCAAATAAGAAAGACAAAAGCAAGAACGTAAACAATACTATTTTTCATGATAGGTAAGGTGTCGTGGAATATATGAAACGAACAAACAGCGGTTTAATTATTCCAACCCATCCGCTTTCAGCAACTCCATGCCCGTTGAGGAGCGCGGTTTAAAGCCGGGCCAGTCTTTTTCATTGGAATTTTCGGGAATGGTCAAGTACTCTGAGTTGTCATCTCCTTTTAAGTGTGTGCCCAGAAAGGCAGTAACAAAATGTTGATTTATATTATTGATTTTGCGCTGGTCCCACGTAGAATCGGCATAACGATAGTATTCGTCAATATGGAGTCCAGGTGCTAGTGACTCTACTGGTGGAGGATTCGGCGCTACATTGTGCCGTGCGTTTTTATAGGTAAGTAAGTATCGGTCTGCGTTGACAGCCCCTTTATAAATCGCTTTGATACCGTCTTCATAACCGGAAATATCGTCTTGGCTACCCGCGATAAATAAGGTGGGCTTCTTTAATCCTTTTAAGCCTTCCGCATCCCAAACGCCTCGTGCCATTCCCCAAGGAGCAAAGGCGACTACGGCTTTGATACGGGGATCGATTGAATTTTGATATTCGGGATTACTTGCCGCCAATGAGGCAATGGCCGTGCTACCTCCTGTCATTTGTCCGAAGAAAGCCGCAGCGCCATCACTGTATCCTGCACCACCCACATTGAGCACCCCATAACCCCCCATCGAATAACCCACTATTCCGGTGTTTTCATCATCTACCAAACCTGCTAGTTGGTCTTTGGAATCCGAGCCTCCCAAACGGGCCATTTCGTTGATTACGAATTTAATATCCTTGGCACGATTGAGCAACGTACTTGGAAAGGCATTGGCATCTTTAAAAGTGGAGTCGGTATGGTCGATGGAAACGACCACATAGCCTTTAGAAGCCAGATTTTCAGTCAAATAGGTCATCAGATATCGGGATCCCACATAACCATGGGAGACCACGATCAACGGAAACGCGGTACCGGACTTCGGTGTGGCATCGCGTAACGCCCTACCTTTAAAGCTAAAGGGAACTAAAGGTCGTAAGGTATCGCCTCGAGTACCCATCACTTCCTCATAGTTGACAGAAACTTCCGTACCGGCGGGGACATCGGCAGGATACCAAATTTCAACGGTAAGCGGACGGTCATACATCGCATCTTTCCCTCCTTTGGAATTCAAAATATCCACCTGGTCCTTATGTACCAGATTTATAGTGCGCACCCCAACCGTATGTTCACCACGTGCCGAAAGTTCGGGGGCATCGGGTAGCGGATCGCCATAAACAAACTCGTACTGCGCGGTAAGTGCGCCGGTGTAAAAAAACATCAGGCAAACAAGGGAAAAGGCAAGCGTAAATCGGACTTTCATAGTCGGGTTTTTGAGTTGGTTTTCAAGATACGTAAATATTATTAGTAGGGGACTGGTGCGGGAAGGTTGGATGCTCGGTGCCGTTTTTATCGAAATAAAATTTTAATCCAAAGGATATCCAACTTTGGTACTCATTCTTTCGTCATTCAATGTCGAGATTCGTGCGTCGCCCACCCTACAAAGTCATCTTGTTTCTTTCGCCTAATTCCTAACAATTTTCGCCATCAGGCCCACAACTGTCCGCTTCTGCGACGCCATTTATCGGGGCTACCTCTTGAAAAGCTTCTAGAAAAACACTGCTCGGCTGCGCCCCACTGATACCGTATTTGTTATTGATGATAAAAAACGGAACCCCGGAAACACCAAGTTGTTGGTAATGACCGATTTCCTGCTTTACCGCATAGGCGATGTCGTCATTCGCGATGATTTCTTGGGTCTTTTCGGCGTCCCAGCCGAACTCGGACATGAGCTTGTTCAGTACAACGGGGTCATTTAAATGTAGATTCTCGGTAAAGTAGGCATATAGAAAGCGCTCTTTCAACTTGTCTTTAAAATCTTCTTCCCCGGCCACATGTAGCAATTGGTGCAAGGGTAAGGTGTTCACGGCCATCCAGTTCTTCCCGAAATTGAAATCAAGCCCCAAATCCAATCCTACATCGGTAATACGCTCGGTCATTTCCCTGGTACGTTCCAAATCCCCAAATTTATTGATGAGGTAGGTATCCCTGTCGAACCCGCTTTTAGGAATCGTCGGGTCCAATTGGAAAGGGTGCCAACTAACCTCAACTGGCGCGCCCTTCCACTCGGCCAAAGCGGCTTCCAGGCGACGTTTGCCAATATAACACCAAGGGCAGGCCACATCGGAAACGATATCAACGGTAATTTTATCTTTTTGCATGTTCTCGTTTTTAAACTTGCGGTTTGGTCGTGATTTTTACACATTACTTACATGCAAGGCTTCCCTCATATAGGCTGCCAATAGCTGATTGTGTTTAGAACAAAGAGAAGAGAATAGAGAGAAGAGATAAAGGATAAATGGTTTGTGGTTTAAAATAAAAATTGAGGATTAAAGTGCTTTTGAAATCCGTAAAGCAAAACCGTGTCTCACAAATCAAGCTACGATCCACCAACGGCATAAAGGTTTTCGGATGTATACTATCGTAGGTGATTCACATACCAAAAGACGACACCTTTAAAATTATTTAATATCTTCCTGAGCAGTTTCCCCTCCTAAAATCGTAATCAAATGAAAATGTTCGCAAAACCACTACCGCTGACGGTGGCTTTCTTTTTTATGGCCTTATTCACTGCAAGCTGTCAAGATGTGATGAATGATACATCCATAGAAAAATCCATCGATACCATTTTTAAAGCGTTTGATCATCCCAACAAACCTGGCGCAGCGGTCGCCGTGGTGCAAAATGGCGAAATCGTTTTTAAAAAAGGCTATGGGAGTGCCAATTTGGAATATGACATTCCTGTAACGCCGAAGACCATATTTCATGTGGCATCGGTATCGAAACAGTTTACGGTTTTTGCGCTCTTGCTGCTCGCCGAAGAAGGAAAACTGTCTTTTGACGATCCCATTCAAAAGTACATAGAAGAAGTACCCGACTTTGGTCAGGAAATTACTTTACGCCATCTGGCAGCGCATACCAGTGGGATGCGCGATCAATGGGACCTTCTAAATTTAGCCGGCTGGCGCTGGGACGATGTCATCACCAAAGAGCATATCTTAAAAATGGTGTCCAGACAAAAGGAGCTGAATTTTACCCCCGGCGAACAATTCATGTACTGCAATACGGGCTATACGTTATTGGCAGAGGTTGTGGCCAGGGTTTCGGGGAAATCCTTTGCCGTTTTTACCCAGGAACGGATATTTACGCCCTTGCAAATGACCAATTCACAATTTTATGACGACCATACCAAAATCGTAAAGAACAGGGCGTATTCGTACAATCCCATGATCTACGGCTTTCAAAAAAGCGTTTTAAGCTATGCCAATGTCGGTGCCACCAGTTTATTCACCACCGTCGAGGATCTGAGTCTGTGGGCCATGAATTTCAAGGAACCAAAAGTGGGTAGTGCCGATTTGATCGAACAGATGAATACCTTGGCCGTACTGAACAATGGGAAAACTTTTAATGGGGCTTATGGCCAGTTCGTAACCCCGTACAAAGGATTGCAGCAAATACAGCACAGCGGGGGAGATGCCGGCTATCGTTCCTATCTGACCCGTTTTCCCGATCAGGGTTTGGCGGTTTCGGTAGTATCCAATTCCGGGGCTTCCAACCCTTATGCCTTGGGAATGCAGGTAGTCGATCTGTACTTGAAAGATGCGTTTGTCGAAGAACAACGGTCGCAGCCTGATCAAAAAGAGGTAAAAACGATTTCCTTGAGCGAGACGGCACTACAGGCCTTTGAGGGCCACTATTGGGATGCAAAAGACCTGTATTCCAGAAGGATATATTTAAAAGATGGTCGTTTACAGTACGACCGTGGCAATGGGAACGTCACCGAATTGGCACCTTTGACCGAGAGTACCTTTAGGATGCGAAACCTACCAAATGAAGTTACCGTAGCTTTTAGTTCTGAAGATGGCCAAGCCCGGATGATCGTCTCCGAAGGTGATAATATACTGGGCACATTGGATGCATACACTCCGGTAGATGCTTCAAAAGTAGACCTTACTCCCTTTCTTGGGCCCTATACCAGTGAAGAATTGAGTACGACGTATACCTTGATCGAAAACGAAGGGAAACTGATAGCCACGCACCCAAGAAGTTCCGATATCCCGTTAACGCTTATAAAGGCGGATGTTTATAAAGCCGGGGGCAATACTATCGTATTTACCCGAGACGGGGATAATACCGTTCAGGGGCTAAAGGTCTCTACAGGCAGGGTTAAAAATCTCAAGTTTAGCAAAGAATAATTAAGATTTTTTTCGGCTGCCTTCCTTTTTCCCCTTGCCTTACTCCCACCCAGAGACCCCTCCGTCCGCCAGTTGGCGAACGCCTCCCCTTTACAGGGAGAACTTCTGAACCTGTCCGTCAGTCAGGTGGGCCTGCCCGTCTGGCGGGAGCAAGCGATTTCCCCCCAGAATAATACATTAAATCGATTGCAAATGATCCGCCATTTTTTCCCTTCCGGCAGCATCCGGCAAAGGCCCAAAACCGGCTCCCATATTATCCCTAAGATGTTTTAAACTCGATGTACCGGGAATCACACAGGTCACCCGCTCATTGGAAAGGATAAATTTCAGGAAATACTGTCCCCAACTTGAGATGTCATAAGCTGCCGCCCAATCGGGCAAAGCTTTCCCTTTGACCTTACTGAAAAGGTCGCCCCCTTCGTAAGGCTGATTGACGATAACCGAAACATCGTGTTTTTGACAGGTATCGAAAAGGGATTTTTCGGCATTTCGCGAACGTATGGAATAATTGAACTGTACAAAATCCGGTTGGTCCGATTGGATGATGTCTTCCAAGGTCGGGTGGGACGAATCTACATAGTGCGTCAGTCCCCAATACCGTATTTTGCCTTTTTCTTTCCAGGCGCGCAATGTTTTTACATGGGTTTTCCAATCAACGAGATTATGTATTTGCATCAAATCCATGGTCTTTCGTTGCATTTTTTCAAAGGAAGATTCCATTTGGTCGATACCCGCTTGTTTACCGGCAGTCCATACTTTGGTGGCGTAAAAAAATCGATCCTGGTTAGCGAGTTGCCCGGCCGCACGACCCACTACGGCTTCGGAAGTACCGTACATTGGGGAGGAGTCGATTACCGTTCCACCTAGTTTATGCATTTCGGCCAAGAGCTGTTTTCGAATTTCCAATTCTTGTTTGGAATCCCCGATATCGAAAGTTTGCCATGTACCAAGACCGACCATTGGCAATTTTTCCCCTGAGCTATAAATAGTTCTTTGCCCCATTTCATCTTGGGGCGAAAAGGAGAAGAACGCCGGTAGGGTCGCGAAACCCAATCCGGCAAGGCCCCCAAGCTGCAAGATGTCTCTTCTGGAATAGTTCATGGGTATACGTTTTCTTTGACGGATATTAATTTAAGCTTTTCCCACGAAACGGGGTGTCAAGGGTTTGGGAATCGGTGTCATAGGTAGGATATCACATTCAATCCAGTTCAAATTCCTCTGTCTGGGTACTTTTAAATAGGTAATCGTTTTCACCTATTGAAAAAATAATCGTATCGTTTGCAACAAGATCCATTATTTCTAGACGTTCTAACGAATCCACTCCTTTGAGAAAAGTATATTCGAAGAATTCCCCTCTAGAATTTACGGAAACAAAATCTAGAGTTCCAATTTTGGTAGAGGATACTGTAAAACTTTTATTGGCAAAAGTGCCGTCCAATTGCTTGGGGATTCTGACCTTGGCGTCTAATATTCTCTTTGGCACCCCAATAGTATCATGATAGGCGCAGAAAAAAAGTAAATAGTCATATTGGCCATAGCGCACCTTATCATAAATCCAATAATCCCCCAATGTCTTCCCATCTGTATCTGAATACTCATATACTACTAGCGGTTTATATTTAAAAACGGATTTACAACCATAGATTAAAGCCCAAATGAACAGAAAGGTGAGCAATCCTTTTCCATTAATTCTTAATTGAATGACTTTTTGAATAATATAAGAGCCCATTATACAAAGTTATTGCTTTCTTAAGGATTATGATTATGTCAGAATTTAGATTCCCGCTTTTTCATTACATTTAGAGAGACTAATTAATCCACTTGAAAATGAAACTTCACCGCAACCTATTAGGTTTAATCATCGCTTATCTATTTATATTACCCTTAACAACGGAAGCACAAAGACGCAAAAAAACAATCCCTGTAAAAACAGCCTTCTCAGAAGAACTCTACTCAAGCCTGGAATATCGTTCCATAGGGCCGCATCGCGGAGGCCGATCGGCTGCGGTAACCGGCGTACCGGGCGAACTGAATCTTTTTTACTTTGGGGCTACGGGAGGTGGGGTATGGAAAACCGAAGACGGTGGCCGTACCTGGGAGAATATTTCCGATGGCTATTTCGGGGGGAGTATCGGCGCCGTGGAAGTGGCAAAAAGCGATAAGAACATCATTTACGTAGGCGGGGGCGAAAAAACGCTACGGGGCAATGTGTCCTCTGGTTATGGTATTTGGAAAACCGAGGATGCGGGCAAGACCTGGACCTCGGCGGGTTTAAAAAATAGCCGCCATGTACCGCGAATTCGCATTCACCCCACCAATGCCGATATCGTCTACGCAGCCGTACTCGGTAACATCTATAAACCAACCCAAGACCGAGGCATCTACAAAAGTACCGATGGGGGGAACACTTGGCGCAAGACCCTGTTCGTAAACGACCAATCGGGTGCCGTTGATCTGATCCTAGACCCCAATAACCCCCGTATTTTATACGCTAGTACCTGGCGTGCCAAACGTACGCCCTATAGCTTGAGCAGTGGTGGTGCCGGTTCTGCCCTCTGGAAGAGTGTAGACAGTGGTGAAACGTGGACTGAGATTTCCAAAAACGAGGGATTTCCCAAAGATACCTTGGGAATTATCGGGGTAACGGTCTCACCCAAAAATTCGGAGCGGGTATGGGCGATCGTCGAGAATAAGGAAAAAGGCGGTCTCTACCGTTCCGAAGATGGGGGCAAGAAATGGACAATGGTAAATGATGAGCGCAAGCTACGCCAACGGGCCTGGTATTATACGCGTGTTTATGCCGATACCGAGGATGAAGATGTGGTGTATGTGCTGAACGTACGCTACCATAAGAGTACCGATGGCGGAAAAACCTTTAACACCTTTAACGCGCCCCATGGCGACCACCACGATCTATGGATTTCCCCCGAAAATGCCCAACGCATGATCATCGGCGACGATGGTGGCGCACAGATTTCCTATGACGGGGGAGAGACCTGGAGCACCTATTACAACCAACCGACCGCACAATATTATCGGGTAACGACGGATAACGCCAATCCTTACCGTATTTACGTGGCCCAGCAAGATAATTCTACGCTTCGTGTCAACCATCGTAGTGATGGCAGCAGCATTTCAGAAGATGATTGGGAGCCGACCGCCGGGGGCGAGTCCGCACATATTGCGGTAGACCCCACCAATAACGATATCGTATATGGCGGAAGTTATGGCGGTTTCCTTACCCGTGTCAATCACGAAACCAATACGGTTCGCGGTATCAATGTATGGCCCGATAACCCCATGGGTTATGGTGCCGAGGGCATGAAATATCGTTTTCAATGGAATTTTCCCATCATGTTCAGCAAGCATGATCCTAAAAAATTATACACCTTTTCGCAGCACGTGCACATGAGCACCAATGAAGGCCAAAGTTGGGAACTGTTAAGCGACGACCTGACCCGAAACGACCCTGCCAAATTGGTGTCCAGCGGCGGACCGATTACCCAAGACAATACCGGTGTGGAATATTACTGTACCATTTTTGCGGCGAACGAGAGTCCGATAAAGGAAGGGCTACTTTGGGTAGGCAGTGATGATGGCCTGATACATGTCTCCCGAGATGGTGGCGCGAATTGGGAGAATGTGACCCCGAGCGGAATGCCAGCATGGATGATGATCAACAGCATCGAACCTTCTGCTTTTGACGAAGGCACTTGCTACGTTGCTGGCACCAAATATAAACTGGGCGATTTTCAGCCCTACCTCTATAAAACCACCAACTACGGAAAAACGTGGTCGAAAATAACGAACGGCATCAATGAGGAGCATTTTACCCGTGTGGTCCGCGAAGATCCGAAACGAAAGGGCTTGCTCTACGCCGGAACCGAAACGGGAATGTATATCTCCTTTGATGATGGAGCGAATTGGAGTCCGTTTCAGCTGAACCTTCCCATCGTGCCCATTACCGATTTGGCCATCAAAGAAGACAATTTGATCGTCGCCACACAAGGGAGAAGTTTATGGATTATTGATGACCTAAGTGTGTTGCATCAGTTGGATGATGCCAAAAAAACAGCTTCTTCCATTTTATATCAACCGAAAGACGCCTTACGCACCAAAGGCCGTTCCAGCACCGAACCTTCCAAAACGGAAGGGGAGAACCATCCGAACGGGGTGATGACACATTTCTATTTAAAGAATCTGTCGGAAAAGGATAGCATCCACCTCACTTATACGAACATGGCCGGTGATACCCTTGCCACATTCAACAACCATGTGAAAAAGGGGGAGTCCGCTAGTGAAAGCAGAGCGAAGGAGCTTAAAGTAGAAAAGGGGGGCAATACCCATGTCTGGGATACCCGTGGCAAAGGCGCGGAAAAGCTGAAAGGCATGATTTTTTGGTGGGCCAGTTTCGATGGTGCCAAAGCCGTGCCCGGGCAGTATAAGGTACATTTGAACGTCAACGGCAACTCCACTTCCCAAACCTTCAACATCATTCCCGACCCAAGGGCGGAAGCCTCGGTAGCGGATATGCAAAAGCAATATGATTTTGTGACGGATATCAATACCACCATTGATAAGGCGCATCAATCCATCAAAAAAATACGAAATATCACCAGTCAGTTGGATGCTTTTAGCAAACAGTACAAAGACAACCCGCAAACCACCTATTTGGTCGAAAAGGCCAAAACCATGAAAGAGAAATTCGGGGAGGTCGAAAAGGCCTTGTACCAAACCAAAAACCGCAGCAACCAAGACCCCTTGAACTTCCCGATCCGGTTGACCAACAAGCTTGGGCACCTGAATAGTCTTGTTGCATTGGACGACTTTCCACCGACGGATCAAGATATAGCTGTAAAAAATGAATTGACGGGGAAAATCAACACACAATTAGACACCTTCGACGCTATGATATCAAAGGAAATCGGGGAATTCAACAAGGAATTCAACGCTTTGCAGTTAAATTATTTGTTTGTGGAGGAGTAGGTAAAATAGATTATATAGTAGTTATTCATTTTTTGGCTAGAGATACAAATGCTCCCCTCCTTTTTCAAGGAGGGGAATGAATCCGCCAGATGGCGGAGAAAGGGGTGGTAAAGCCCGAACTTCAGCGCCATTACCTGAACTATTAGGAAAATACCCGAGGTCTTTACCTTTACCACCCCGTCTTCTTGTTCCGTCTATGTCGGAACAAGAATCCACCCCTCCTTGAAAAAGGAGGGAAACTATTAAGTAGTGCTATTTAGAGCCTTATGCACAATAAGAAGAATTTAAAAGCATACCGGAAAGCGTTAAGAAACAACGGTACGTCAGCGGAGGCCTTTCTATGGATGCAATTATCGAAAAGCAAACTGGAAGGCAGAAAATTCAGAAGACAACATAGCATTGGAAATTGCATCGTAGACTTCTTTTGTTCTTCAGAGCGATTGATAATTGAACTAGATGGTGAAGTCCATTTTAATACTACTGCGCTAGAGAAAGACCTAAAAAGAACCCAATATTTAGAAAATCTAGATTACAAAGTAATTCGCTTCGAAAATAAGATGGTCTTTGATAATCTTCAATCTGTATTGATGGAAATAAAAGAGAACTTTGACAATAAATAACAATCGTATTCAAATGAAAAACAACCTCACGCTATTGCTAACCCTCCTAACCGCGACAATCACCTTCGCCCAAACCGCGGAAGAGTACTTCACCCCTTTAAAATTCAGAAACATCGGTCCGTTTCGAGGCGGGCGCTCGGTTTCGGCTTCAGGGGTCATCGGTGATCCCATGACCTATTATATGGGTACCACCGGCGGCGGCCTATGGAAAACGGAGGATGCCGGACAACGCTGGAACAACATTTCCGATGGTTTCTTTGAAATGGGCTCCGTTGGTGCAGTGGCCGTTTCGAGTTATAACACCAATATCGTTTATGTGGGAATGGGCGAGCATGCGCCCCGTGGGGTGATGACGTCCTACGGAGACGGCGTCTATAAATCGACGGATGCCGGTGCAACCTGGAAACATATGGGACTCACGGAGACACAGCACATTTCAAGAATCGTCATCCACCCGACCAATCCGGACATTGTGTATGTGGCGGCGCAAGGGCAATTGTATGGTCCGAATACCGAGCGTGGCATTTATAAATCCGTTGACGGTGGGAAAACCTGGAAGAATACCCTTTTTGTAAACGATTTAACGGGTTGTGCCGAGCTTTCCATGGATGCCAATTTTCCTGAAATCATGTATGCCGCCATGTGGGAACATCAGCGCAAACCGAATATGGTCGTTAGTGGAGGAGAAGGCAGCGGACTCTATAAATCGACCGACGCCGGGGAAACTTGGACGGAAATGACGGAAGGCCTGCCCGAGGAAAAGGGAAAGATGGCGATTTCGGTGAGTCCGGCGAATTCGAACAAGGTATATGCCTTGATCGAAAGCGATAGCAATCAGGACAAGGGCGGACTCTTTGTTTCCGAGAATGCCGGAAAGAGTTGGAACATGGTCAGTGGCGATAATAGATTGGTACAACGTGCTTGGTATTATATCGAAGTGTTCACAGACCCCAACGATGAAGATATCGTATATGTCTTGAGCGCCCCGGCCCTACGTTCCTTGGACGGTGGTAAAAATTGGGAGCGTATTACCGGTACCCATGGCGATTATCATGATTTATGGATCAATCCGAAAAATTCCTTGAACATGGTCATTGCCAATGATGGTGGCGCTGCGGTGACCTTCGATTTCGGAAAAACATGGTCTTCACAAGAAAATATGCCAACGGGGCAGTTTTATCGCATCAATACGGATAATCTATTCCCGTATAATATCTATGGTGGACAACAGGATTATTCCTCGGCCATGATCGCTAGCATGTCTACCGGAAGAAGTGGAATTTCGATATCAGATTTTAGTCCGTCGGCCGGTGGGGAGAGTGCCTTTTTAGCGTTCGATCCCGACAACCCTAGATATGTGATGGGCGGCAGTTATCTGGGTACGATCGAGGTACTCGACACCCACTCCAAAGCCTCGACCGAAGTTATGGCCGCGCCCATACAGTATTTGGGACGTGAAGCGCGTAACATGAAATATCTGTACAATTGGAATGCCCCTACCCTACGCTCCCAGCACGAACCGAATACCTTCTACCACGGGGCGCAACTCCTATTGCGAACACGGGATATGGGCCTTAGCTGGGAAGAAATGTCACCAGATCTTACCCGAGATATCGACGCCAAGCAGGGCAACGGTGGCGGGCCGTACACCAATGAGGCGGTCGGTGCGGAGAACTATGGCACTTTGGCCTATGTCGTGGAGTCCCCACATGAAGCGGGCATTTTTTATACCGGAAGTGATGACGGCTATGTACATATTACCAAGGACAATGGCGAAAGTTGGCAAAATATCACTCCAAAAAATCTTGGGGAATCGCTGGTGAACGCCATTGAAGTTTCCCCCCATGACAAGGGAACCGTTTATATTGCGACCACGAAATACAAATTCAATGACCATACGCCTGCGCTCTATAAAAGTACCGACTATGGTACCACATGGACACGCACTAATACCGGTATTCCCAAGGGTGCTTTTACACGTGTCGTACGGGAAGACCCTACACGAAAAGACCTGCTTTATGCCGGAACCGAAAAAGGACTGTACCTCTCCTGGGACGGTGGTAGCAGTTGGAAGCCCTTTCAACTCAACCTTCCCAAAACACCCATTACCGATCTTAAAATACATCGCGGCGATCTCATTGTGGCTACCTCGGGCAGGGCCTTTTGGATTCTGGATGGTCTAACGCTTCTGGCCCAATATGAAACATCCGACAAGGGATTGAAACTCTATAGCCCGAATGACGCCTTGAACGGTTCATGGCGCAGTCCGATGAGCGGGAATACGGATGACTTCAAAGGAACGAATACCTTGGAAGGCGTAAATCCGGCAAATGGGATGGTCTCGTACTACGAACTCCCGAAATTGAACGATTCCACCGAAATCACCATGGACATTTTGGATGCGAGCGGAAAAAATATCCGTAGTTTTTCTTCCAAAAAGGACAACACCTATAAAAAGCACAATGGCGGTGGCCCACCTCCCGCACCGACTTTATCTAAAAAAACAGGTCTTAATCGTTTTGTATGGGATATGAAAACCCCAATTCTACCCGGTGTTCCCAATACCTATATCGAATCTCGTTTTAGTGGTCATATCGTTCCTCCAGGCACCTATACCATACAGCTAAATTCGGGTTCCGAGGTCGTGTCTACCGAAGGTAAAATCGTCGCGATACCGACCTATTCGACAACTCCGGAACAATATGCCGAGCACCATACCTTTATGACGGAACTGGAAGAAAACCTCACTCAAATGCACACCACCTTGAATTCGCTCTACAACGTTCAGCAGCAGCTAAAAGAGGTCCTAAAGGATGTTGCCGATGCCTCGACGAAGTCGGAGGGCAATGCCTTGCTGGAGCACCTGGATGCTTGGGACAAGGAAATGATCCAACGCAAATCGCAGGCCTATGACGATGTTGAGAACTTCCCCAACAAATTCACCGCCGAATACCTGTTCCTTATCGATGCTACCAACAGTGCCATCCCTCGGGTAAACCAATCCTCCAAAGACCGGAAGATAGAACTCGATGCCCAATGGAAAATCTTGGAAGCTAAGGCGAACGAATTCCTGAATACTTCGATTCCCGCCTTTAATAAAAAACTTTGGGATATAGGTATAGGGGCAATTCGAATATGAAGTTTCTTGTTTCAAGTTTCAGGTTTGGGTAACTTTGAACCAGAAACTTGAAACCCGAACGTGAGCGAGTACTACAACTACATAAAATCCCTTCACCTTATCTTTGTAGTTACTTGGTTTGCGGGACTATTTTATATTCCAAGACTGTTTATCTACCATATCGAAGCGGCCCGGAAATCGTCGCCCGAAAGGGAAATACTGACTACCCAATTGCAGTTGATGACCAAACGATTGTGGAATATCATCACATGGCCGTCTGCGATCCTTTGTACTTTTTTTGCTTTTTGGATGTTGCACCTGAACCCAGGATTGCTCTACCAACCCTGGATGCAAGTTAAACTGGGGTTCGTAGTTTTACTTTTTGCCTACCATATCAAAAACCATTTGATCTATAAACAGCTACAACGGAATGAGATAAAGTACACCAGCAACTACATGCGTATTTGGAACGAAGGTGCGACACTCATTCTTTTTGCCGTTATATTTCTTGTCATCCTAAAAAGTGCCCTAAACTGGATTTTCGGTGTCGTTGGGATAGTAGTCCTCGGCATTCTCCTAATGCTGGGAATAAAACTTTACAAACGTATTCGCGAGAAAGGGTAAATGCAGTTTAAGCTTAAGACTATATGTATAGAACCGCCTAACAATCAAATTTAATTAGAAGCGTAAATACAAGTTCAATTTTTAATTGGCAGTTGCCATAGCAATTGATTCCATTTCAACAAACAAACTGCCCACTGGCACTGCCAACTGCCTACTCTTCTGGTTCAAAGTCCACGTTCCGCCTGAACCGTTTCATACGCCATTTGTACTTGCTTGAACTTTTCCTCGGCTCCTTTTTTTATAGCCTCGTCCTGGGTATTCACACGGTCGGGATGGTACTTTTTAGCCATGGTACGGTACGCTTTTTTGACCTCATCGTCCGTAGCTGTTTTCGCGATTTCCAAAATTTTGTAGGCATTATCGGCGGCCTTGACGAACATGGCTTTAATACTTTCGAAGTCTCGTGCGGTGATTCGCATGTACCCAGCGATTTCTTGAATTTTGCTGATTTCGGCATTGGTAACTTGTCCGTCTGCCTGGGCGATACCGAATAAAAAATGAAGTAACTGAAGCCGTACCTCGTAACGGGTGCGTTGGTTCAAATAGGCACAGATACGCTGGGCCGAAATTTCATGTTTTTTGTTGACCTCGTTAAAAGTGCGAAAGATGGCATTGGCTTTTTCCTTGCCGTAGGTACTCACAAAATACTGGCGTACATAATCCATCTCGGTCTGGCTGACCTTGCCATCGGCCTTGATGACCAGAGAACACAACGACAGCAAATTCAATTCGAAATCGGCCGGTGAAACGCTTTGTCGGGTCATATCCCGGAAAACGGATTTTGGCCCACCTCCTTTATTAGAGGAACTATCGATCAAGCTTCCAAGAAGAAATCCTATAATGGCACCAGGGTATCTAAATAAGTAATATCCGGCAATGGCCGCAATCCATTTTATCATCGTATTCTCAATTTTTTCAAAGATAGGTTTTTAGGGTAAAATCGCACGCCTATTTCCCGCACTCGAAGGGTGAGCTCCTACAGCAACCGATTAGACTCCCAATGGTCTCAAAAGTTACATATGGGTAGGTCTACTTTTGTTAGGTTTCCTAATATACACGACAAATTTGGTATCTTTACATCCTGAAATTTAAAACAAGAAGAGTTATGTATCCCGCAGAATTAGTAAAACCTATGAGAGACGACTTGGCCAATGCCGGGTTTGAAGAATTATATACGGCCGATGCGGTCGAAAAAGCGATAGGGAAAGAAGGAACTACACTTGTAGTCGTGAATTCCGTTTGTGGTTGTGCCGCGGCCAATGCCCGCCCAGCGGCTAAAATGAGCTTGCAACACGCAAAAAAACCCGACCATGCCGTTACTGTTTTTGCGGGTGTTGATACCGAGGCTGTCGATGCCGCCAGAAATTTGATGGTTCCCTTTCCTCCTTCCTCGCCAAGTATGGCCTTATTCAAAGATGGGGAACTGGTGCATATGATAGAACGCCACCATATCGAGGGAAGACCGGCCGAACTGATCGCCGAGAACTTGGTAGGTGCATATGACGAGTTCTGTTAGTAGCAAAAGTCCGAACTCTTTCAGGTGAGGAATCAGAAATATCCGTAAAACCGCTCTACTTGAGCGGTTTTTTTAGTCCTAAGTCTTACGTCAATTTTGTCCTAAGTCTTATTTTTGTGCCATGCGAAAACTATTGGCCTATCCTTTAAGCGTAATCTACCTGATTTTCTTCGGGGCTACGCTCTTGGTTTTTCACCCACTACAATGGTTGGCCTTTAATCTATTTGGTTATAGTGCGCACAAAAAAATCGTGGCCATCATGAACCTTTGCTTGCTACGCTGTTCCCATCTTCTCGGGACGACTTACTCCTTTAAGAATGTAGAAAATCTACCTACGGACAAACCCTTGATCATCGTTCCCAACCACCAAAGCCTTCACGATATTTCCCCCATAATCTGGTTTATGCGCAAGCACCATCCAAAATTCGTAAGCAAAAAAGAACTCGGGAGAGGTATTCCTAGTGTATCCTATAACTTACGCCATGGTGGTTCGGTATTGATCGACAGAAAGGATAGCAAACAAGCCATCGCCGAAATCGGGAAATTGGGAAAGTATATCGAAAAATATAATAGAAGCGCAGTTATTTTTCCAGAAGGAACACGGAGTAGGGACGGCCGTCCAAAAGAATTCAAAACCAACGGACTTCGAATCTTAATCAAAAGGGCGCCCTCGGCGCTACTCGTTCCCGTCAGTATCAACAACTCTTGGAAAATGTTACGCTACGGAAAGTTCCCTTACGGAATAGGCAATCGGCTAACCTTCGACGTGCATGCGCCAATTACTACCAACCCAGACCCAGAGCAAGCGATGGCCGTGGTTGAAAAAGTCGTAGTTTCAGGGATAACGGAATTCAAATGACACAGGAAGAAATCATCTCGAAGACTATTGTTTTTGTCAAGCGAACATTGAAAGGAGCTGAAGGCGGGCACGACTGGTTTCACATACACCGAGTACTTGTAAATAGTCGTAAAATAGCTGCTACGGAAAAGGTAAATGATTTGGTCGTCGCTTTGGGAGCACTTTTGCACGATATCGCCGATGCTAAATTTCACGATGGCGATGAAACCAAGGGCCCAAAGATAGCAACAGATTTTTTGACCGCTCTTGGAGTAGACCAAGCCCTTATCGAACAAGTGGTCTATATCATCGAAAACATCTCCTTTAAAAACAGCCTTGAGAAAGGCATTGATAAAGTACAGCCATTAGAACTCCAAGTGGTTCAGGATGCCGATCGTCTAGATGCCATTGGGGCCATTGGCATTGCCAGAGCCTTTAATTACGGTGGCTTTAAAAATAGGGAACTCTACAATCCCGAAATCAAACCCAACCTTCATATGAGCAAGGAGGAATATAAAAAATCGGCATCGCCGACCATCAATCATTTTTACGAAAAGTTGCTTTTGCTCAAAAAAAAGTTCAATACCGAATCGGGAAAAAGACTCGCAGAAGAACGCCATCGGTTTATGCTCGAATTCTTAGAGCAGTTTTACCAAGAATGGGGAGCGTTTCCCTAGACTTCCAACATTGCACAAATAATTATTTAAAGTAGGGTACTAGAAAGCAGCTTATTTACGTTATAGACACCTGTTGAATCCTTGCCATCTCAAGTGGTAAGGTCTTATCCGTGTTCTATAATGCCCAAATACTTGAAAATACTCCTGGTTTTTTCGTGCATAGCGATGCTAGCGATCGCCTGTACCAAAAGTGTGGGGCTATATACCGAAGTGGAGTTCGAAGTATCCGAGCAATACCTTGCCGACGGTTTTGTTAATACGCCCTTGTCTGTAAATCTAACGGTGATTCCAGAGGAAATAATAGCGGATGTTGGCTATACCTATCGGCTTGAATCGTTTGATGGCCAAGGTGTTTTGATGGATAGCGAGGGAAATACGCTTAACTCAGGTGATAAAATTGGTTTTGATGCCCTATCTGCGGCCCTTGAATTTATCGGAACCGAAGAAGGTAGTCATACCATTGCCATTACCGTAGAAGATAGTTACGGTTTTACCAAAGAGGTTCGTCTTGTATTCAATATTACCGATATTCCATTATTATGGCGTGCCGAAAGTCCGATCACCCAAATGGAATTAGGAACAACCGTTGATATTAACCTTATTTTAGAGAACCAAACCGATGCTATCAACGGTACCTTTGAATGCAACTACCAACAGTCATTGGGTGATGGAACGCTAACAGGCTTCCCAACCGCCGATGCCGAATTTCCCACAGAATTCACGACAATTGTTCCAGGAAACTTTGCGCTCGAATTTACGCCTGATGTACTAGGAAATATCGAATTGATTTTCCGTTTGAGGGATAGCAATGGCCAAGAACTGACCAGTTCGGTAACCATAGAAGTAGTCGAGGAAATAATAGATATGGAACCTCCAGTACTATCCATTTCAGGTACCAACCCCACACAAGTATTTATAGGTCAGCCCTATATGGATGAAGGTGCGACCGCCATGGATAATGTAGACGGAAATATTACGGATCAAATCACGACCGTCTCCAATGTGGATACGAGTGTTGAAGATAGTTATCAGGTCATCTATTCGGTAGCGGATACCGATGGAAATAGCACTAGTGCCACACGTGTGGTCAATGTTGTTCAAGACCCCAATGGTTCTGAGATTGCAGTAACCGGGATTTCCATAACCGAGGAGAGCTTGTCGTTGACCGAAGGTGCCACCGGAGCTCTGATGGCGGTAATTAATCCCACCAATGCAACAAACCAAGGTATTGATTGGGTTTCGAACAATCCAGCCGTTGCGACAGTGGACGCCTCCGGAACGGTCACCGCCATCGCACAAGGAAACGCCATCATTACGGCAACATCCCAAGAGAACAACACCCTTTTTGATACGGCAGCGATTTCAGTGACCACCGAAACAGTAAACGTTACTGGCATCGATATCACGCAAACAGGACTTTCTTTGATTGAAGGCGATACTGGTACACTCACTGCTGTCATCTCGCCTAGCAATGCGACGAACCAAGGTGTTGATTGGGTTTCGAACAATCCAGCCGTTGCGACAGTAAACGCTTCCGGAACGGTGACTGCAGTAACACAAGGAAACGCCATCATTACGGCAACATCCCAAGAGAACAACACACTTTTCGATACGGCAGCGATTTCGGTAACCATGGAAACAGTAGATGTAACTGGCATCGACATCACCCAAGCAGATCTCTCTTTGGTCGAGGGCAATACGGGCACGCTCACTGCGGTCATCTCTCCCACCAACGCAACAAACCAAGGTGTGAATTGGACATCGGACAACCCTACGGTCGCAACGGTGAATGCCTCAGGAATGGTGACGGCTCTTGCCGTTGGCAACGCTACGATTACCGCCACGTCACAAGACAATCCCGCACAATTCGATACGGCCACCATTTCCGTCATCCATCCGTATCGCTATCACCGTTTTGATTATCTCGGCAATACACTTGCAACGGCGACCGCCAACTTCTGCAATGACCTATCTACAGGAACTCCAAAGCTGAATATTTCTATTGCTCAGGTTCTTCCAGTCGATAATGTATATCTCGTAACCGGCAGCCCGGATATTTCAGATGGCTATTATAGGGTTATCCTAAACTCCAATACCTCCAATTCGGATGCTGATGAAAATGTCTCCGGTGACTTGTTCACCAACGAAATCACCCCGGTCTGCGTAACTAACGGCGTGCCCGACGCTATAGATGATTCCGCTACGGTTGCCAGCAACTCAAATGTGGTCATTAACGTGCTCGGTAATGATACCGACCCGAATAATGATGCGCTAACCATTTTTAGTTTCACAACTCCGAATGTTGGTACGGTAAGTCAACAAGGAGACGATTTACGCTATTTTTCGGATGACAGCTGTACTACCGCCACTTTTGAATATACCGTTGATGATGGCAACGGCGGTCAGGACACTGCAACGGTTACGATAACCAAGACAGCTTCGGCCACTTTTTCGGGCGGTGGGAGTGTTTCCAGCTCATTTCCCTCTACTAGCGGTATCATCGAGGTGCTGTGCGACGATGTTACCGTTGTTTTAGGCGCTTTTGGCGGTAGCGGGGGAACCACAACCAACATCAACATAGATGGCATGAACTATAGCGTTACGGCCCCCGCCAATGACAGTTTATCGAGCTTAATTACAGTATTGGCGCCTGGCACTTATAATTACACGCTTAGCGGCAGCTTTAGCGGAGGCGGAAGTGGGGGTTCGGTGAGTGCCGTGGCCAACTAAACAACTTTTGAACAAAAAGCCAGCAACAGAATTTATACCGGTTATTCACGTTAACTTTTACTTTTTTTGCCTTTTCCTCGAAGGAAATGCTTCCCTCTACATCTATGAATTATTTGTATCTTAAACCTCATAATCGAACAATATTAAAAAGATGCAAAGAAGAAAATTCATCAAAAAATCCGCAGCTGCCTCCGCGGTATTCTCTATAGTACCAAGTTTTGTCATGGGAAAAAAACATGTGCCACCTAGCGACACGCTGTATATGGCAGGTTTTGGTGCTGGTGGGCAAGGCGGTGGTGATATTCAGGGCCTTTTCGCCACTGGCAAAGTCAAATTTGTCGCTCTTTGCGATGTAGATGAACGGATGGCGTCGGGAACCTATCAAAAATTTCCGGATGCCAAAAAATATAAGGACTTCAGAAAAGTATATGAAAACCATTTAAAGGATATCGATGCTGTTATGGTGGCCACCCCCGACCATATGCATGCTTCCATCGCATTGCCCTTTATGAAGGCAAAAAAGCATGCCTACGTCGAAAAGCCATTAACGCACAACATCAATGAGGCGCGAATCATGACCGAAGTGGCGAAAGAAAATGGTATCGTAAGCCAAATGGGGAACCAAGGTGCTTCGAGCGACGGCAGTCGGGAAGCTAGGGAGCTGATAGAGTCTGGCATTATCGGAAAAATAAACCGTGTCGATTGTTGGACAAACCGTCCCGTCTGGCCTCAGGGAATTCCCGTCCCCACAGAAAAACAAGCGGTTCCAAAAGAGCTGGATTGGGACCTTTGGCTTGGGGTCGCTGCGCAAAGGGACTACAACGAGGCGTATCTACCTTTTAAATGGCGTGGTTGGTGGGATTTCGGAACCGGGGCACTCGGCGATATGGGTTGCCATATCATGGAAACGCCCTTTAGCGTGCTCGATTTAAGTTACCCTACGGAGGCCGAAGCCAGTTGCACCACCAATTGGGTAGGTGATTTCGTAGAGGCCGACTACAATGAATCCTGCCCGTCTTCTTCCTTAGTGCGTTTAAAATTCAACACTCCGGAACATGGCGATATCGCCCTCAATTGGTACGATGGTGGTATCATGCCCGATTTGCCTGACGAATTAAAAGATGGTGAGACCATGGGTGCCGGTGGCGGTGGATCAATTTTTTATGGAACACGAGGAATACTGATTTGTGATGTGTATTCCCGAAATGCACGCATAGTACCTTCCAATATGATGGAAATGATTACACCCCCAACTCCGTATCTAGAACGCATTCCAGGCGATACGAATGGTCATTTCGCAAATTTTGTGGAAGCCTGTTTGAACGGTACCAAGGCCTCTTCGGATTTTAGTCGCTCAGGGCCTCTTACGGAAGCCGTGTTGATGGGCAATCTGGCCATCAGGGCCTTTCAGATGAAGGAGTTCAAAAAAGGTAAAAAAGCGGGCGACTGGGACCCCTTTCTATACCCCGGGCGTCGAAAACTCAAGTGGGATGGTCCCAATATGAAGGTTACCAATTGGGATGTTGCCAATGAATGGGTAAAGGGAACCTATCGAAAAGGCTGGGAATTGTCCTGAGCACCGCTGCTCTATACGAAGCACAATGATGGTAGTCTCAAAAATGGTTCTCTTCTCTACCAATAAAAGAAGAGGGCGTCTAAAAAGTACTTTCAGCCGTTTTTGCAAGGCACGAAGCAATCTGAAACTCGTTGGTATTAATAGACAGATTGCTTCGCCTTGCTCGTAATGACGTCTAGGGTATACTTTTTAGACGCCCTCTTCTTTCATAATAATCGTTATTCCGCTCTTCAATAATGGATGGCAAAAATTTCTTTTCGGTTATCCTCGTGTCAACCAACCTCTTTTGTTGGCCGTTGCGATCGCATACGGTGTAATCCAAAATAAACCAAAGGTAAATAGGATACTGTACGAATAGGCCCAAAAGGATTCCTTGAGGTTATAACGCTTGGCGTAGAACAATACTGGAAAAGTAGATAGCACCAAGATGCTAACTAATGTTGAACTCAAGAACAATAAAGGATGTGTTAGGATGAAAAACAACATGAAAAACAGGAAAGGGTAGCTCATGATTATTTTTGCCGATTGACTTATAAACAAAAGCCTCGTTCCCAATTTAGGCCCTTTTCTGAAGTTCTTGAACACATATTTCGACATTTGAATATTCTCGCGAACGTTGCTTCGTCCCCACCTGATAAACATTTTGTAAAGCCCCTTGTACTTCTCAGGTACGTTGGTATAAGCGAATGCATTTCTTTGGAAGAGAACGTGAAAACCTTGCTTCAAAATCATATTCGTCATAGCACGGTCCTCCCCGATATCGGAAGGTTGTCCCATAAAGGTTTGGTTGATCCATTCCTCCAAACAATTGAAAACAGCTGTCCTTCGATAAGCCGCTAGTGCCCCTGGCGTACAGAGTACGGAATTCAAAGTACTCTCCGCAGACCGTACGAATTCGAAGCTCATGACAAAACTTACATCCAACATTCTCGGAAGCAATGCCTTTTTATTGTTCAGTACCCGAATATTTCCGGCAACGGCACCGCAATTCTCATTTGCCACAAATGGGCTGACCAAATTGCGTAAGGTATCTTTCGCTACGATGGAATCGCTGTCTACAGTTACGAAAACTTCACCCGTACCATCGTTAAAACCTCTGTATAATGCATGCCGCTTGCCCATATTCTTGGGCTGTTGGAATATAGTAACCCGATCTCCCAACACCCTTCTGGCTTCTTTCATCCAGTGCCATGTATCATCTTTACTTCCATCATCTATTGATAACAGTTGTAATTTTTCATGCGGAAAATCACTGTCGGCCAAACTCATTAAAGTATCATACACCTGTTTTCCTTCATTGTAAGCAGGTACGATTACGGTGCAGGTCGGTAATTCTTCGTCCGAAACAGAAGCGATGGCCTTATATTTAAAATACTTGTAAATGATGAAAAGAAAAAAGCCTGCCTTAAAGAGGAAGAGACCCAGTGCCACATACATAAACGCTTGACCAAAAGTCGAACTAGAACGTTCTATATTAAACTCGGTTAAATCACTCCTTAAAATATAGGACAAATACGCCGCCCCGATCATCAAGACCAAAGTACTTCCCATGACAAAAATACCCCAAGGATTCGCTGTTTCGAAAAACCTTCGCATTCTATGGATAAAGCCTGGTCTGTTGGATTTCATTTTTAAATTCAAAGTATTCACTTTCATAAACATCCCGTTCATATATTGTTCTCGGAGTGTTATACGCTGCGAACACCGTAATCGGACGTGTCTTTAAAAGTATTTTAACAGCAGTCGCCTCAACCCATTTTCACAAATTCACTAAAAACGGAATTTTAATTACCCTTATCAGTAATCATGGTCCTCTAAAATTGTAAGTCTTAAAAAAGCGACCCATTCTTTTTAAGATTTCGGTAAAAATGACGGTCTGTGGATTCCTAGCGGATTTACGGCCTTAATCTATGTAAAATTGCCAAATCAGGTCGTTCAAAAAGCATAACCGGCCGCGATTTGGAAGACATTGTTCTGACTACTCCCATCAAAATCCGCTCCATTGATATTCAGGATGCCTTTGTTGTAGCGCAGACTAAAGAACAGCTGATCGTTCAATTTGTAGGAAGCTCCAATCGCAAAAGCTACATCCAGTTTTTTAAAGCGATCTTCGTCTTCTTCATTTGTAGAAACCAAAAAGCCGACCAAAGGGCCCGCTTCAGCGCTCAAACCCTCTAAAATATAGTATTTGCCAAGAATAGGAAGGTTGAGATAATCTAGTTTTAGATTGTTACCGTTGCTACCAAGGTTCCATTTCGTGCCTTGGGAAGAATACAGTAGTTCCGGTTGTGCGGCCAATTTTTCCGAAATCGGGATTTCGACCACCCCGCCTACATGAAAGCTCAGTTTAGACCCGAGTCCGCCCAAACCGGCATAGGTATTACCGCCAACAGAAGCCAGATTGACGCCTCCTTTTACCCCAAAATTGAACTCCTGGGCGTTCGACGTAAAAATGGTGCAAAGTGACCATAACATAAAAATGGATAATTTTCTCATAATTCAATGTTTACATTTTTGATTCGGACGTTAGTGTCGCCTAGATCAAAAAGTAAACATGTCCTTAAAGTCCATTCAGAAAAGTTTCATCTGCCCGTCTTTGTATTGTTCGTGCAAGACGACGTTTAAAGCCGGAAAAGTTTTATCCTTAAAATAGCTACGCCTGGCCAAACGCATCAAATCATGTAATTGGGTCGCTATTTTTCCTTCGCCTCGACTACGGATTCCGAAGCGACTATCGTTTAGGGAACCGCCGTGGCAAGCGGCGATTTGGTGCAGCACTTTAGTTGCTTTATCCGGCAAGGTTTTATGAATCCATTCGGTAAATAATTGCCCGATCGCCCCGTTCAAACGCACGACGGTAAAGGCCATCGAACAGGCCCCACTTTCGGAGACCGCCTTCGCCAAAGCAATTATTTCATGGCTATTGATTCCGGGAATTATCGGGGCCAACATGGCATTGACCGGAATACCGTTTTCCGATAAAATTCGAATAGTGTCCAAACGTTTTTTGATGGATACGGTTCTTGGTTCCAGAATTCGCCTTGTTTCTTCGGAAAGGGAAGTGACCGATATGTTCACACCGACCAACCCATATTGACCAAGTTCTTTGAGGATATCCAAATCCCGCAGCAGCAACGCATTTTTGGTAATAATGCCCACAGGATGCCGATATTTTAGAAAAACCTCTAAACATGCCCGGGTAATTTCGAATTTCTTTTCAGCAGGTTGATAGCAATCGGTATTCCCGGACATAACTATGGTCTGTGCTTTCCATTTTTTATGTTTAATCTTGGCCTCCAATAGTGCCGCGGCATCTTTTTTGATAAGAATTTTTCGTTCAAAATCGAGTCCTGCACTGTAGCCCCAAAACTCGTGGGTATTGCGGGCATAGCAATAGATACAACCATGTTCGCACCCTTGATAGGGGTTCATCGAATACTGCATACCCACATCGGGACTCGTAACCTTGTTCACAATGGTTTTGGGAAAAATCGGCAGGTATTGGGTCCGGTTTTTGTCGGCTTCTTCCCCTTCCAACCGACAATATTCCAGAAAATCATCCCGGGTCTCATACACTTGTTGCATAAAGCGATTGTGTACGTTTTGCTGGGCACCCCGCCCTTTGATGTAATTATCCTGATTTTTATTATTGGACATAATCCAAATTTATGGAATTTATCCAATATTTACATTGATTTGCATGTTAATTGGCAAGGTTAAGCATTTTAACTTACCGCCTAACAATTTGGACACCCTTCGGTACATACGTCACGAGCCAAAAACTATTATTTATTGTCCATTGAACTAGCAGTATTTTTCAGGGTGTAAATGATAATTTTTAAAGTCCAATTTCTCAATACATTTTACATAACGCCTGTAGCTTACGCTTTTGAAATTGTTGTTGAACTGCCATAGAATATCCTTTAAAAAGCCAAAATCTTTATCAAAGACGCCTTTTGTACAGTGTTTAATATTGTCCTATAAAAGATTAATTAATGAGAATACTAAAAAAGACCGTATCTAGGACTCTTCAGAAAGTGTTTTATAGCTGTAAATCTTGTACTTTAAAATCGCCGATTTTCGGGACAACCCTAAAATTTACCTTGGTGAATAATCCCGTTCAGGCTATCGTATAAAGATAGCGACCGTTTAATCGTGCTCTTTACTTTTTGTCGATTGGACTTGATGTCAAGAAGGTTATGGGTTCCTCTACCTACCCTTCCATATGCTTCTTGAACTGGAGCTAGGAAAGCTGATTAAATTTACCAGGTTTCTCAAGTTAATTTTATGATATTATCTATAAGCAATAAATTTCCTTGATAGGTTTTACTAACGGGAATCACTGTTCCATCCTTCAATTCTATCTCATTGGAGGAGAACGACCTGATATGATTTGGATTCACGATAAAGGACCGATGAGTACGTATAAAGCCATACGGTTTTAATTCCGTTTCCGCTTTCTTCATTCGTTGAAATGCCATATGGTTTCCGTTACCGGTAAAATAATTGATATACTCCCCATTGGCCTGTAGATGGGAAACATCCTGTGGAAGCAAATGCAACGTCCTACCCTCAGATCTAATGACGATGGGATTCAGAGTCGGGTAGTCGTTTTTTACCATGACCGCCTTGTATTTTTCCCGTGCCGCCAGACCCCACTCATAAATCGAGTAGGCGTACCCCAAGAAAACAAATGCTGCCGATGTAAAGAACAAGAAGAAGACCGATCGACCGGGATAATGGAACACCGTCCATTCCGGTAATTTGTGTTGCAATATAAAATAGACTATCGCAAAGCGCAATAAAGTAAATAAAAAAACCCACGACCAAAACTTCAATCTTGGAAATTTGATGTGTTTGCTCAGCACAAAATATCCAATCAAAAGCATTCCGATAACTTCGGCCGTGATGGCCAAGGCCAGTAGAAAAGCGGGAAAAAGAGCGTAAAAGTCATCATAATAAGTCCATGCGGATGACAAAAGTAATACTCCCCAAAATAGGATTCTTTCCCATAAGGAATCCAATCTTAGCCATTTGGTTGAAAATTTTAAGTGATTCATTGAAAATGTGCCATTTTAGGTACTAGTAGCGCTATTCTTTCGTTCTTAGATGCGAACGAATTCAGGGAAATTTAACATAAAAACCTTGAATACTATAATGACAAGACGAAAATATATCAGCGCCATGAAACGCAAAGCCATTATTTTAATTTCCATCTTATCCATCGCTTTCCTTGGGAAAATTAACGCTCAGGAACTGCGATACGGAATTCTTGCCGGCGGGATTTTTGCGAACCAAAAGATAGAGACCGAGGGGCTCGATATACTCAATATAGATTATGATACCCAAAGTCGATTTTCCTGGGAATTGGGAATGATGGCGGAGGTGCCCATCTCGGATGGGCTTACGGTTCAACCCACCCTACTTTTGAGTAATAAGGGATACGTATACAAAGATTCACGGGACGATTTCGAGCTCACCATAAAATCCAGACCGGTATATCTTAGTTTGCCGATCCCGATTTGTGGGCATATCATGCTGGATGATTTAAAGTTTATCGCTGGTCTAGGCCCTTATGCAAGTATCGGACTTGGCGGAAAAATCGATAGCACGGGTAATTCGGGCAATTTTAGTTTTGCCGAGGACGGTGCCATCGACTATGGCGATGACGATTCGGACGACTATCGCCCTCTTGACCTCGGTATCGTATTTACCGGAGGGATTGAAATTCAAGAATTCCAACTGAGTCTTGCTTATGAACTGGGCTTGAAGAACATCGCACCGAACGGAGACGAGGATACAGTGATCCGCAATCGCTCTTTAAGTCTCCGAGGTGTCTATTTCCTTCCTTTTTAAATTATTATCTGAACCCCAAATATTTATATCTATGAAAACAATCAAACACAATTACATTTTGCTGATCATTGTCGCTTTTTCTTTGACGGCCTGTCAAAAAGAGGACTCCGTGAACGTAAATCAAGATCGTATTTTCGCAGCCTACGAATTGTTCTATGACCAAAACGAGGATTTGACTACTGCTAAGGCCGTATTTACGTTCGGCAATCGAACGGGAACCCGATTAACGCTTTCCGAAGGTTCTTCCGTTAATTTTGACGGAAAACAGATGACCTACGATGAACTTACCGGAGCCTATCTATCGGAAATGGCCGGCTATAAGGCCTCTGGAACTTTCGTTTTCGAGGATCTCGATACCGGTGTCTTTACTAATTCGGTAGAATTGAACCCGATCAGTTTTGATGCCAATGTTCCGGACACGATCGATAGCACAGTTTCCTATGAGATCGGATGGGAAGGTGATCCTGTCATGAGTAACCGATCGACAGTCGCCGCCACGGTCGTTCCAAATAATACGGAACAGACCAAAGTATTTCTTCAGACGAGTATGGGTGCCGAGAACGTTACCTTGACTACCAACAAGTTGCAAGAGATAGACCCTCAGCCCGGTAACATATTGTTGGAAAGGGGCACCGAATACGACCTGAGCGAGAAATCGTCGGCGGGCGGTGTGATTACGGCAAGATATCGCACGAACGCCAAAAGCATAACGATCGAATGATGAATTTAGGGACGGTTTGATAACCGTCCCTAAACTTTTCATTCAGTACAGATGAGTCTCACAATTCCAAATTTCGCTCAACTAAAAATTGAAAATGAATAGATTTGAGGTCCAGTTTTGGGTACTGATGATATTAGCCATGACGTGCAATTTCGGCTTCGCCCAAACGTCATTCTGCGGCGAGGACCCTCCAAATAACCCGTTTTTAGCGGATTCACCTTGGCCGACCTACCATAGAAACAGTTACAGACAGGCCTCGACCTGCCTAAGAGGTCCCGAAAAGGGGGATAGCCTCAACGTAAAGGCCAGGGCCAATTTGAACGGAGGCACTTCCCCTTGGGTATACCTCTCGGAAAAATACCCCGAGGGAGAGCGGGTTCTACTCCAATCCAATACCACCCATGTATTCAAGTTCTTGGATAACGGCAGCGAGATCGTCACAATCGACAGCCTGCGTATCGATTTCGATCCGGTCCAATCCTTTGGCTGGAATTTTTTACTTACCAAGAACAAGACCTGGTTTACCTACGATCCGAAATACGACCCAGACAATGATCGGTATACCCGTTTGTTCAAGTTGAGCGATGCCGATACCTCGGACCCCTATTCCGATATCGTGGTCTTGGATACGTTGAACTTCGGGGATTTTGGTGTCAACCGTGTGCAACACTTTGGAATCAATTACGAGGGACATATTGTTTTTAACAGTGACAACGATACCGAAAACGGATTCGGTACGGTCGGTGTGATATCCCAGGATTTTGAAGTTTTGGATACGTTCCGTTTCCCTACCGATCCCGATGAGATTACCAACCACAATGCGTTTCCCATCGATGAGGATAATAGTTTTTTCATAACCACGAACAAGCGCATCATTAAATTCGATTGGGACGGGGAATCCGTATCCATTGACTGGGAGGCGGCCTATGATTTCGTTGGAGATGGGCCGACCGGTACTTTCGCCGAGGGTAGCGGAACCACGCCCACATTTTTGGGCTGGGGAGCGGGCAACGATAAACTGGTGGTCATGTCCGACGGGCATGCCAAAAACAACCTTGTCGCCTTTTGGCGCGAAATACCCTCGGACTGGGAACCTATACCCGGAACGGACCCCCATTACGCGGGACGTATCGAGCTGCCCGCCGCCGTTAGTTTCAACAACCTCTTCCAAAGTATCGAAAATTCTCCTACGGCCTATGGTTATGATATCGCAATAGCCCAGTTCAACGGATTTTTGGGATATGAATGCGATAATATCAAAGGAGTGCAAAAAGTTTCATGGGACACCGAATCCAATTCCTGGAACATCGCCTGGGTCAATTCGGAGGTCAATATGAACGGGGTACTGACCTACGCCGCGGGCTCGAATCTGGTCTACAGCAGCGGAAAGGAATCGGACTGTAATTATTATTTCTACGGTCTGAACTGGGATACCGGGGAATTGGAAGTACGCTTGCTACTCGGTCCTGAAGGAAGTTTTACCGCCGACACCTATTACGATGCAGGGAACAATTGCATCATTGCCGAAAACGGGGACGTCTATTTTCCAGGAGGATCTTCACTGGTAAAAGTGGAAATCGTTCAAAGGGCGGAAACCTCACCCGAACCGGAGCCTGAACCTGTGGAAATGGAAGTTTTGGTATATCCGGTCCCTTCCACACAAGTCATCAATATTTCCTTTCCGGAAGATTCGTCGGTTACCGAAGTGTCGGTATTCACCTATGCCGGTAAATTTGTTGAAACCTCTACGTTGATGGACAATTCTTTCAATGTGGGGAACTTGGCCTCAGGGCTATATTTCCTTTCCTATGAAATGGAAGGAAGGACACACATTAAAAAGTTTATTCGGAATTGACCTTATTCCAATGTTTCGTAAAAGTCCAGTCTCAGTTGAAACCATTTTATAAATTTCAAAATGAAGAAAACGTCACTGTTAACAGTAATCGGCCTAAGTCTGATACTCCTCTCGAGCCTTTCGGCCCAGAATGGAACATCTGTAGTTGAGATGCCACCGAAGAATCCCCATTTGCCCGATTCACCTTGGCCGACCTATCATCGGAACAACTACAGACAGGCCTCGACGCAATATCCCGGTCCCGTGAATGCGACCGAATACGAAATCAAAGTCCTGAAAGGTATTAAAGGCGGCACCTCCTGTTGGACCAATCTGACGGATACCTATCCCGATGGTCAACGCCTATTACTTTTATCGAACTCTACCCATGTCTACAAAGTTGCCGATGACGATAAAGGACTTCGTATCGTGGCCAAACAGCGGATCGATAAGGATTGGCTGAAATCATTCGGATGGAACTACCTTCAGGGCAAGGACCATTCCTGGTTTACCTACGACCCGAAATACGATCCGAAAAAGAAAGAATACACCCGTTTGTTCCGATTGGAGGATGCGGTCAGAAACGACCCGTATTCCGACATCGTGGTGAAGGACACCTTTAACTTTGGTAAATATGATATCAATAAAGTACAGCACTATGGCATGAACTATTCGGGCCAAATCGTTTTTGCCAGTGACAATGATAAGGGGAAAAATCCGTGTACGGTCGGTATCATCTCACAGGAGTTCGAGTTGTTGGCATCCATGCAAATCGAACCTATAGGAAACGATGAGATTTTCGGGCACAATGCCTTTCCGATTGATGAACATAACAGTTTCTACTTGGTGACGACCAAACGGCTCCTTCGTGTCGATTGGGACGGCGAAGAACTGTCGATAGGCTGGGAGGCGTTCTACGACTTCGTAGGCGATGGCCCTACCGGAAAGTTCGCGGAGGGTAGCGGAACCACTCCGACCCTTATGGGCGTGGGTGAGGGTAATGATAAACTGGTCGTATTGGCGGATGGCCATAGCCTGAACAACCTTCTCGCCTTTTGGAGGGAGGTCCCGGAAGATTGGAAGGGAATTCCCGGTGCGGATCGGCGATTGGCCGGGAAGATAAAACTTCCCGCCGCCAAAAGGTTCAGCGATACCTTTCAATCCATCGAAAATTCACCATCGGTTATGGGCTATGACGTGGCAATCGCACAATTTAACGGGTTTTTGGGCCAAGGCAATAATACGATGAAGGGCGTACAAAAAATCCATTGGAATACGGAGAAGAACGTCTTCGAGCTTTCATGGGTAAATACCGATATCAACATGAACGGTATCCTGACCATAAGCTCGGGATCGAACATGGTTTATGGTAGCGGGCGCGAGGATAAATGCAGCTATTATTACTATGGACTGGATTGGGATACAGGGGAGTTGAAATTCAGAAAGCACCTGGGCAAAGCCTGTAGAAAGTTGTTCAATCCTTATGACGATGGTGGCAACAATAATGTCATCGACGATAAGGGTAATATTTATTTTTCAGGTGGTGGTTCCGTGATCAAGCTACAGTCCAAGCTTTAAAATAAGAAAGCGATGAACGTCATCCTAAAAAAGAACGCATATCGTACATAGTCACCATTTGATTATTATATCAATTCTGTGTAAAAGTTCCCTGAGACAACTATAGCTTACGAACATTGTTAGCTGTTGTTATTCATCATTTCAGTTCCAAACGACTTGATTTGGTCAATAATCGGTAATACCGATTTCCCATTTTCCGTCAATGAGTATTCCACTTTGGGCGGAATCTCTCTGTAGGCTTTTCGAGTTAAAATGCCAAAATGCACAAGTGATTTTAGTTCTTGGATGAGCATTTTTTCGCTTATTTCCGGAATTAATCGCTTCAGTTCTCCGAAGCGTCTTTTCTCAAGTCCGATTTCCTTTAGTATCAACAGGCTCCATTTCCCACCAATTATTCCTAGTGCGTGGCTAACAGGACACTCAGAATTTTTTCTTTCACTTTTTTTCATCGCTATCAAACTGGTTTTCAATAATAGTTACTTATTCGTAAGTACCCTACTTTTTAGTAGGTACTTGCTTAAAGTTGGGTAAAGGTATAGTTTCGTCATTGAATTTTAAAATCAAATATTATGTCTAAGAATATCTTCGTGCTGGGCGCCACGGGTTTTCAAGGTTCGGCAATCGCCGAACAATTAGCTTCAAACGGTCATAGCGTAAGAACATTGGTGTCAGATACCGATAATGTCGGTTTATCCGACGGAATTAAATCGCTTTCAGGTGATTTGGGCCACATAGCTTCCATAATAGAGGCTTTGGAAAAGGTTGATATAGCTGTCTACACTTTTCCCTTGATTTTTGATATGGACAAGGCTAAATACTTCACCCAAAACTTTATTGATGCGGCAAAAGCTCAAAATGTCCGCTTTATAATTTTCAATTCGAGTTTTGACATTCCTCAAAGTAGAACGGGTCTTTTAGGCTTGGATATCAAGTATGAAATAAAGAGACTGTTCGATAATTCAGAACTCAAGGTACTTACACTGATGCCCGATATCTATTTGAACAATCTCGCTGCTCCTTGGTCAATTCCCTTGGTAGTTGAAAAGAATATTTTGCCCTATCCGATTAAATCGGACAAAAGAGTTCCCTGGATTAGCCATCGTGATTTGGCTCATTTTGTCGCTGCCGCTGTGGAGAAACCAGAACTTGTAGGACAAAATCTGCCGATTGGTGGAACACTATTGTCAGGGGAAGAAATAGCAGCGTCCATTTCGGAATATTTGGGCCAAGAAATCAATTTCATCAGTTTAAAACCTGATGATTTTGAGAAGCAACTAATTCACACTTTTGGCGAGTTGAATGCAAAAGAGATTTCCAACCTGTATCGATACGTAGAAAAAGAAAACGAAACTTTGGTAGGAAAAAATTTTTCCAGAACACAAGACCTTCTGGGTGTTAAGCCTTCCTCTGTAAAAGAATGGGTCAGATCGGTGAACTGGTCGGTTTCCTGAAAAAACAACTAAAATAGGTGTTATCACCATAGGCTTACAATACTCCAAATATTATGGGAAGAACGGCTACGTAGTTCATATAAACTTATGTGGATGAATCAGCAAAATTTCAAATAAATGGGAGCGCAAAAAAAGCGTCGCGTAAACCCAACGATTTTCGGGACACTTTCAAATTCGACATCATTTAATTATTCCCTTCATGAATTACCTTTTTAAAACTAACCCTCATACTAAAAGAATGTAAACAATTTTAAATATCATTTATTTTGTAGAATGCCCGTAGTATATTGAGGGAAAAAGAACTCCTCTACTCATAGGTCGCATACTCTAAAATGTCGCCTATACACCCAACACCTCGGACACTTTTCGATGCATAAGAAGGGAATCAAAAGGATTATTTACTATCCGTTGCAGAAGCAGCGCTGTTGAGGGTTACGCTTACCAATTGTTTTTTGTTACCGCGCTTGGCATAAAACAGCAAGTGATCGGTCTTTTTATGAATCAATGGCCTAGACACCATTATTGGAAGTCGTACTTCCTTATCATCAATCAATTTTTGGTAGGAAAGACTTCCCTCCGAGTCTACTTTGATGACGAACATGTTCGGGTTTCTGCTGTAGCCTTGCCTAAATGCAATCCGGTTCTTACTGATTTTCTGCGGATGCTCCCCTGAGTTGATAAAGAAATACATATCGTTGTCCTTTCCATAGGCCGTGTACGAGGCATAGGCCTCATCGCCGCGGGTAACTTCCGTTTTGTTAATGTTTCGCGCCCAAACCATATCGCCGTTACTGTTTAATTTGGCGCATACAATATCATTATAGTGGTAATTTTCAACAGCTTTGGTAGCTCCTGCTCCAATATCTTTCCCGGTGGTGACAAAATACTCCTCGGCACTAAAGATGATTCCATTATCCGGCGTAATATGAACATCCTTAAAAATAAGATTCTTCAATTCGGCATCGACCTCGCGGCCAAACTTGTCGATCATGAATTGTTCGGAAAAAGCGTTGTACTTTTTGGATCGGACCGCTAAGCTTTTGGCATCAAGCTTAAAATGTACCAATCCGTTGTACCGATTATCTTTTCTATCGGCATAGAAACCGACCACCGTCAGCGTATCATTGACCAGTACCGGTTTTAGCGATTCCGAAAATTTCCCGGCCTCATGAAACTCTTGGATGGTATGGTCGTTCGCATTTACCCGCACCAACTCATATTGATACCTGCGTTCTCCAGCCTCGAACCTTCTTTTCTTAAAAAAGGCCTTCCCCATAAAATATACCGTTTTAAAATCCTTTGAGATCTCGATATTTTCGAAGGCATAATTTTTCTCCGTTATCTGGTCCGAAAAATCGTAGGTAAGGTGTTTGGTCAAATCGGTTCCGAACAAATGCATGTGATATTTTTCCTTTTTTCCCTCACGGTGGTGCACCGTAATCGCAAAAGCGTTCTGCTCGTCATTAAAAAAGGTTGCGGTCGAGAAGCCATTACCAAAATTGCGATTGTATTTATTTACAGCCAACGGATTAAACACTTCTTTGGATGGAATACGTAAAATAGTACGTTCGGTAAATCGAAACTCGTCGATCGGGCTTTGATGCACCTTATATTCGTAAGCCTCCCCGTCTACATTGTAAATCAACTCCAACAAATACAATTGGCCGTTTCGAACAAAACCTTCGACCATATGCTTACCGGCATACTTGTAATTAAAGTCGCGCAACAAATTCATTTCAGCATCGTAGACCTCAATAAAATGGCCTTTGGGACGCAATGGCATACCGCCATAATACGTGCGCACCAAAACAGTCTGTTCTTTGGCATCGCTATTAATGGAAAGTACGGTCGAATATTTGTGCCGGTCGGAATAACTCTCTCCTAAAGTATAAGAAATTGGCATTTCCTGAGCCTTTCCGATAGAAAATGCAAAAAGAAGGCACACAAGGGCCACGCTCTTTTGAAGTGTCATAAGTAGGTTTTTTTCGAGTTTGCTATTTGCCTGGGAAATCGGCCTTCCGCTTTTCCAGAAAAGCAGTAGTGCCTTCCACAAAATCGGCCGTTCCGAAGCAGGCGCCAAAAGCTTTTATTTCGGCGGCATACCCATTACTATCTTCTTTAAAACCAGCATTTACCGCTTTTATTGCATGACCGATGGCTATCGGCGAATTATTCGATATCCTGCCTGCCAGTTTTTCACAAAGGGATTGCAATTCTTCCTGCGGCACCACATGGTTTACCAGGCCGTAACGCAACGCACTTTCCGCATCGATCATCCCCGCGGTCATGATCATTTCCATAGCGCGGCCTTTGCCGACCAATTGCGGAAGCCGTTGTGTACCGCCATACCCGGGAATTACACCAAGTGAAACTTCGGGAAGCCCCATTTTGGCATTAGCGCTCGCCACTCGAAAATGGCAGGCCATCGCCAGTTCGAGACCACCACCAAGGGCGAACCCGTTTATCGCTGCAATAACGGGCGTCGAGAGGTTTTCGACGAAATCGAACAAGAGTTTTTGACCCTTAGCGGCCAGTTTACCCCCTTCTTTCTCCGAAAAATCGGCAAACTCGGAAATATCGGCACCGGCCACAAAAGCTTTTTCCCCACTTCCCGTGAGGATAATGACTTTTACCTCGCCATCTTCATCAAGGTCTTTGAAGGCTTCGTGAAGTTCTTGAATGGTTTCCCTATTCAAAGCGTTCAGTTTGCTCGGGCGATTAATAGTGATGGTGGCCAACTGTTGTGTTTGTTCGATCAGGATGTTGTTGTAATTCATATGTTGATTTTTATGCGACGTACCACGTACCCTCCGAAATGGGAACTACTTGCCCGCCTACGTTGATTATATATTCGTTATTATGTATTGTACCATCTAAATATAAAATGGATTTACGCCCCATCCCATAGCCTTGCTCCACGATTACGGATTGCGATTTACCTGTATATTTAAGAAGATATGCCAACAAGCATCCATTGGCACTACCCGTAGCCGCGTCTTCGCAAATTTTACCGTTTTCCAAAGCGAACATTCGGGTATGATAGTCTTTGTTGGCATCTACGGTTTCCGGAGTGACCAAGAAAATGGATGTGCTGAGTCCGGTTATACTGTTACTCTTGTGCATTTGGTTATTCAGTAGGAACTCGATTACCTTTTGCTCGTTGAAATGCAGCTGCCTCATCGATTTCAAATCCTTTAAAAAAATCAATAGGTAGGGCAGGCCGGTGTCTACTTCCTGTATCTGCATCTTCGCGTCCAGACTATCGAGAGGAATGCCGAGTCCCGAGGCAATTTCAGTGGCTGAAAAGGTCGCTCCAAAAATTGGCTGTGCCTGTTGCATGGTAAAGCGACTGTCATCCAGTTTTTTAGGCGAACTGATTCGAATCGGTATCACAGTTTTTTGCAACCGTAAGTGCAAACTTCCTTTTACAGTGGCCATCAAATGTCTCGCAATAACATAGGTACTTCCCAAGCACGGATGGCCCGCGAAAGGCACTTCGTATACTGGCGTGAAAATTCGAACCGCAAAAGTATCTTCGTCTTCGCAAGAACGGATAAAGGCACTTTCGGCAAAATTGATTTCCCGTGTCATAGCGAGCATTTGTTCGGCGCTTAAGGTTCTTTTCAAATCGACGAAAACCGCAAGCTGATTGCCTGCATATTTTTCCTCGGCAAATACATCAACGATAAAGTATTTGATATTTTCAGCCACTTATACCGATTTCAAACGAAATTCTTTAGGAAAATTTACCGTAAATACGGTGCCCCTGCCCTCTTGAGAGGTGAATTCAATACTGCCTTTGTAATTCTCTACGATTGCTTTTACCATTCCCAACCCTAGTCCCATTCCGCTACTTTTGGTCGTGAATTTAGGTTCAAAAACACGGTCTTTTAAATCATCATCAATACCAGTACCGTTATCGGCAACCGCTATTTTCACATAATCCCCGTCGGAATAGACCGAAACCAAAATACGTGGCGATTCCACTTCCGGGACCGCCTGTATGGCATTCTTCACCAAATTGGTCACCACACGGATCAGTTGCGTACGATCTAATTTTGCGATGATCGCATCTTCCTCGGCAATAAAATGAATGTACTCTTCCGTAAAGATATCCAAGGCCAACTTGACAATTTTGATTACATCGAGTGTTTCATTTTGTTGGGCGGGCATTTCGGCAAAATTCGAAAAAGCCGAGGCGATATTGCTCATTGTATCGATTTGTTGGATCAAAGTATTGGAATACTCCTGCATTTTCTTTTTGGCGTCGGGGTCTGTGGGGTCGAATTTACGTTCGAAACTCTGCACACTCAATCGCATGGGCGTCAGCGGATTTTTAATTTCATGTGCGACTTGTTTGGCCATTTCACGCCAAGCCTGCTCGCGTTCGCTACGGGCCAGTTTCACCGCACTTTGCTCAAGCTCCTCGATCATAGCGTTATACGAGGTAACCAGTTTTTCGATTTCGTCGCTAGGGTTTTCGATCAGTATTTTCTGGTTGTGTTTGGTCAGGTCGGTACGGGCCATCATATCGGTAATCGTCTGTAGCGACCGTGTGATGTATTTCGAAATAAAATAAGCCAGCCCTATCGCCAAGAGCAGCATCACCACATAAACGCCACTTAAGCGAATCAGAAATTCCCGTAATTCCTTATCGTTAAAAGAATTGTCCTCAACATAGGGGAGATTCAATATACCGATTGGTTTGAACTTGCCATCCACGATATAGGTATAAGAGGCCTGGTATTTATCTCCAATAGCCGCGTTCTTTTGTACATAACGCTTGTCGCCACTGGCGTTCAGTCCGTTCAGGACGCTGCTATCTAAGCAATTCGCAATGGTATCTGTCTCGAATTTCGGTCTTGACGTTTTGATCAACTGACCTTCTAAATCATAGATGTTGAAATTTATATTTTGTACGTCGGCAATTTCATAAATTTCATCCTGGAAGATATAGCCCAGATTTTCGGTCGTCGGTGGAAAAGTAGTCTCGCGCAGGGTGTACTGTATGCTCTGCTTGATCTGCTCTTCTTTTCGTTCTAAGCGCTCGTTGTGATAATCACGTGTCTGTTCGCGGTATTGATATACGGTGATGCCCGCTATAAGGACCGAGGAAATCAACACCAGGAGAATCATGGCGATAAAGATGCGCGACCGTAGGGAATGGGTTTTGAACAAGAGCTAATGGTTTTAAAGGTTAAAGATACCAAAATTGACATCGAGTCGAGAACAGGTTGTTTTACGAATGGTATTGAAATATCCAGCATTATTTCCAAACAACCCATTTATCCAACCAAGAATCAAGCCAATTTTCGATGTATATTTAGGGCATGAACTCCTATTAAGATGGAAGATTTTTTCTTTTACGTAAAACTGGGCCTACAACATGTACTGGACTTTTCCGCCTATGACCACATTTTGTTCCTGGCGGCGCTCGCCATCCCGTTTACCTTTATAAAATGGAATCCCGTATTGGTGCTCGCGACTATTTTCACATTTACCCATTGCCTTGCCTTGGGGTTATCTGTGTATGAAGTGCTCGTCATGGACGTTGCCCTCGTTGAGTTTCTGATTCCGGTGACGATACTCCTGACGGCGCTATTCAATATCATCTACCAGCGTTCACCAGATGGGAAAAAATCCATTTTGTTGCATGGTATCGCAACGGCATTTTTCGGGTTGATACACGGATTTGGTTTCAGCAACTATTTTAAGATGTTAATGGCCGGGGAGGAAGACAAACTGATGCCCTTACTCGCTTTTGCTACGGGCATTGAAATCTCGCAGCTTATCATCGTGCTTGGCATATTGGCCCTTGCGTACGTACTTCAGTCGGTTTTAAGGGTAAAACAACCCATTTTTGTGGTAGTGGGGTCGCTAGTGGTTATCTTGTTGACCTTACCGGTTTTGATTGCTACTTTCCCCACCTAAAGGCAAGTTTCAACGCTGAACTTTTCACTTAAAATTAACCAATGGGGGTTGCGGGGCGATCGTAAAGCAGGTATCTTAGTTCTTTCGCAGCAATCGCTATTTTTTAATGGCAATCTCGCCTATAAATGACAAAAAAGAAACAGGAAAAATATGATAGGGCCTATTTGCGTATGGCCGCCGAATGGGGAAAACTGTCCTACTGTGAACGGAAACAAGTCGGAGCCATTATCGTAAAGGAACGGATGATCATCTCCGACGGCTATAATGGCACGCCTACGGGATTCGAAAATTTTTGTGAGGATGAAGATGGCTATACTAAATGGTATGTTCTGCATGCAGAGGCCAATGCCATCAGTAAGGTAGCGGCATCAACACAGTCGTGCGAAGGGGCTACGCTATACATTACGCTATCGCCTTGCCGGGAATGCAGTAAATTAATTCATCAATGTGGCATAAAACGTGTTGTATACCAAAACGCCTACAAAGATGATTCCGGGTTAAAGTTTTTGGGCAAGGCCGGAGTTGAATTGGTTCATCTTCCGATAATAGAAAGCATGGTACAATGAAAAAGAAATACGCCTACATCATACCCACCTTACTGGCAGCCGCACTGGCACTAGGTATTTTCGTTGGCGGAAAACTTCATTTTAACGACACCCCCGAAAAGCTATTTACAACAAACTCCAAAAAGGATAAGCTGAATCGCTTAATCGACTATATCGATTACGAATATGTAGATGAAATCGATACCGATAGTATCGTCGACGTTACAGTGAACAACATACTTGAAAAGCTAGACCCGCATTCGGTTTACATCCCTAAGCAGGAAATGAGCAAAGTGTCCGAAAGCATGAAGGGCGATTTTGTGGGTATTGGGGTTACTTTTTACACCTATCGTGACAGTATTGCGGTCATAAAGACCATTGCCGATGGGCCAAGTGCCAAAAAAGGTATCATGGCGGGCGATCGTATTTTGGCCGCGGGCAAGGATACCCTCTTTGGGAAAGACCTGAACAATACCGATATCGTGGGCAAGCTCAAAGGCAAAAAAGGAAGTTCGGTACGCTTGCAAGTATATCGTAAAAGTGAAGACCGCCATTTTGCAACTACCGTAAAACGGGATATTGTGCCTATTAAAAGTGTCATCTCGACCTTTATGTTGACCGACGATATCGGGTATATCAAAGTGGATCGTTTTGCCGAATCCACCTTTGTCGAGTTCAAGAGGGCCTTGTCCGCATTGCAAAAACAAGGAGCCCAAAAATTGGCACTGGATCTCAGGGATAATCCCGGAGGATATTTGGGTATCGCCGAAAAAATGGCCGACGAATTTTTGACCGACGGCAAATTAATATTGTTCACAAAAAATAAAAAAGGGCAGGTCAACGAAGTGTACGCGACCAAAAAAGGAAGCTTTGAAGGGAAGCCTGTTTACGTATTGATCAACGAGCGGTCGGCTTCGGCAAGCGAAATTATTGCCGGCGCGCTTCAGGACAACGACATCGGAACCATCGTAGGCCGACGTTCTTTTGGAAAAGGTCTCGTGCAACGCGAAATGGAACTTGGTGATGGATCCGCAGTTCGTCTGACGGTATCGCGATACTACACCCCGACAGGGCGTTCAATTCAAAAATCCTATAAAAAAGGCAACAAGGATTATTATAAAAAATTCGTGGAGCGGTACCGCAACGGAGAGCTGGCTTCGGTTGATAGCATTAAGGTCGCCGACTCGCTAAAATTCACCACCCCAAAGGGTAAGATCGTTTATGGCGGGGGCGGTATCATACCCGACGAGTTCGTGCCCATCGGCAGCAATGAGGAGGAGTTTATTGATGTATTGGACAGCCAAGGTGTTATCTCCTACTTTATTTTCGGGCATTTGGATAGCGACCGGGAACGGTACGCCGAATACAGCCGTGCAGAATTTTTAAACGACTTTACGGTAGACGATATTCTCTTTGAACAATTCGCGGCCTACTGTGTGCAACAGAACTACAGCCTGGACTATTACGAATATGAGGCCCGAATTAAAATGTATTTAAAAGCAACGCTGGCCGAACAACTTTTTGACACCAATGCCTACGCGAAAATAAAGAGCGATGGAGACAATATGCTTCAGAAAGTGAAGGAATTGGATGATCCGTCCTCAATCCCATTTGCTATCGAAAACGAGGAAATGCAGCGCTAGCAAAGCTAGTTTATCCGATTTATATCTAGCGCTTTCCCATAACATTTTCCCTTCCGTTTACTCATCGTTCATCCTGCGCTGTATCTTTTTTGAAGTGATATAAATCAGCAATAACACAATAGCGCAGAGCGATGCCACAATACCGATAAGCGCTACGGTGCTATCACCCTCGAACAGGTTTTCAAAATTCAACATCGTTACATTGTAAGCGATCAAGGCAAGGGCCAATACGATTAAAATAATGCTTATCGTTTTACTCATTTTTTGAGTCTTTAAAATTACAATCCTCCCATAAGACCGTTGATATTGGCGGCGAATAGCTTTACCGCAATGGCCAGTAAAATAACACCGAAGACCTTTCGGATGACACTGACTCCATTTTTACCCAATATTTTTTCTATCCGTACGGAGGACTTCAATACAAGATATACAAAGATAATGTTCAAAATGATGGCTACAATGATATTTTCAACCGCATATTCGGACCGAAGTGAAAGTAACGAGGTAAGTGTACCTGCACCGGCAATCAATGGGAAGGCAATAGGAACGACCGAAGCACTTTCCGGCTCGTCATCTTTGTACAGAGTGATGCCCAGAATCATTTCGATCGCCAGAAAAAAGATGATAAAAGCGCCGGCCACGGCGAAAGAGTTGACATCGATACCGATCAATTTTAGAATCTCCTCACCCAAAAAAAGGAACGCGACCATAAGGCATGCCGCCACGATCGATGCCTTTTCAGATTGAATATGGCCCGTTTTATTACGCAAGCCGATGATTATGGGAATACTGCCCAAAATATCGATTACCGCAAAAAGAACCATGGTGGCCGTAGCAATCTCCCGAACATTGAAATTAAATGTCATCCGTTTTCAAATTTTGCGCAAAATTACGCTTAAGTACAGGTTTTCACACCATATAAACGACGAAATACCATTGCCATTAACAGCTCTTAAAAAAGTATCTTTGTATGCCAAATCACAGTCTTATGTTCCAACTTGGAAAAACCATTGTCTCCGAAGAGATCATAGAAAACGATTTTGTCTGTAACCTTTCGGCATGCAAAGGTGCCTGCTGTATCGATGGCAATGCCGGAGCGCCCCTTGAGGATAAGGAAACCGAGATTTTGGTAGATATCTTCGCCGATATAAAACCGTTTTTACGCCCGGAGGGCATTGCGGTAATAGAGGATCAAGGTGCTTTTGTTAAAGGGGATGACGGCGAATGGGAAACCCCATTGGTCAACAATAGCGAATGCGCCTATGTTACCTTCTCGGAAAACGGAACCGCCAAGTGCGGCATTGAGGAAGCGTATAACCAAGGTGCGATACAATGGAAAAAACCGGTATCGTGCCACATGTATCCCGTTCGGGTTCGGGAATATTCGCAGTTAACAGCGGTCAATTATCACAAATGGCACATCTGCGACCCTGCCTGTAGTCTGGGTGTCGAGTTAAAAGTTCCGATATATAAGTTCGTAAAGGAGGCCTTGGTCCGTAAATTCGGGGAAGCGTGGTACGCCGAGCTTGAGCAGGTCGCCAAAGAACATCTTAAATAGTAGGAATAACAAGTACTACCTTTGTGCCCGTCGCCTTCCCCTTATCATCGAAAAGATCGATCATCTCCAAAGAATAGGGGTTTCTAAATTCTTTTGAAAAATTAGCCAATCGTTCCTTGGTAATATCGATACCGACCGATTTTCTTTTGAGCACTTTGCTTTCCTTTATCTTTTCCGCAGCCGCCCGGCCTATACCGTTGTCGGTAATGGTGATGGCAATGGAATCTTCTTCGGTCTTTCCGACATGAAGGTCGATTTTCTTTTCTCCTTGCTTTGAGGATAAACCATGCCATAGCGCGTTTTCCAAAAAAGGCTGTAGGATAAGGGAAGGTATTTTGATGAGATGCGGATCAACCCCATCAGCCACCGTAATCTTAAAATTGATTTCGTTGGAAAAGCGAATGTCCTCTATGTTCATATATAGTTCTACAGTTTCAAGCTCCTCGGCAAGCGCGATTTCCTTTACAGAAGAAGCTTCGAGAATTTTTCGTACCAGTTTCGAAAATTTGTTCAGATAGTGTACGGCATTCTTTTGTTCGTTGTTAATGATGTACAGTTTGATGGAATTAAGCGAATTGAATAGGAAATGTGGATTCATCTGACTGCGCAGCATATCCTGTTCCAGGGTAATTACCTTTTTTTCGTTTTTTAGCTGAAATTGCCGGTACAATACGTAAAAAATACCTGCCATCAATGCCAGAACGATACCACTGATCCATAAAGTAATCTGATTTTGGCGAAGTCTTAGTTTGGCGATTTCATTTTGTTTTTCAAGCACCTCGATCTTACTGTTCTTTTTCTCGTAATCGTAATAATAGATTACATCGTCTACATACCGTAGATTTCTTTCGGTGGAAATCACATCTTTAAAATGCGCGTTGGATTTATAGTACTCCAACGCTTTTTTATAATTGCCCTTGGCAACGAACAATTCCGACAAGAACTTGTCTGCCTCCTCTAGTTCGGCGAGAAGATTGTACTGCGCGGCAATTTCCCGTCCCTTGAGCAGGTGTTCCTCAGCTATTTTGTATCTCCCGAGATGGGTCAAAGTCCACCCCATATTAATGTGCACCGAAGAAATGATTTTCTTATCGTCCAACCGAACTGCCACGGGCAATGCGGACTCTAGAAGATGCAGGGCTTCTTTCTCTTTGTTCTGGTGAACGAAAACATGGGCAATACTGTAATTACAGATCACCCTACCCCTATCCGAATCGATTTTCTCGTTATAGGACAAGGACGTTTGTAAATTCTCCAAGGCCTTCTCAAGCCTTCCTTGCGCTTCGTAGCAAACACCTATATTTTGGTAGTTGATCGCCAAACCCAGGTTATTATCAAGCTCCTTGTCCAACACTATCGATTTCTCGAAACGCTCGATGGCCAAGTCGTACTGCTCCAGCATCATATAAATGTTGGCGATATTGTTCGAGGAAACATTCATGCTGCGCTTAATGCCTTCAGAAGGCTTCGCTATGGTTTCGGCAAGCGCAAGGGCTTGTTGGCTGTAGTCTAGGGATGATTTTATCGCATCTGTTTTTCGGTAAACCACACTGATCATGTTCAGGCTATATACTTCGAACTCCACATTTTTGGCAGCTTCGGCAACGGTAAGGGCCTTACGATGCAAATCCAGGCTTTTGGCAAAATCGGAAATATTACGGTATTTTCTGCCCAGTTGGTTCAAAGCGTATGTTTGCCCGTCGAGGTACTTTTTTTCGGCGGCCCTCGCCTCGAAAAAGTTCATGAACACCGTATCGCTACGTACGGGTCTTAGCACTGCATCGAGTTCTTTATATGTTTTCGGACCTGCCTCGATCAGACTGTCGACCGTCTTTTTGAAATCATCGGAAATACTAACGGATTGAGCGGTAACCTGATTCGAAGCAAATATGAGGTACAGCAATGCGAAGGACGAAAGTACCTTAAAGAAACCCTCGTAACCGTATTTTAGGGATTTCAGCATAAAACGGTCTAGAGCATATCTAGAAAATCGGATTTTTTCTGTCTACTAACTGGAATCTTATGACCTGTTTTGAGCACTACGTACCCATCGGTCTTTAGAAACTCCTTGACCTTATGAAGATTGATGATATAGGAATTGTGTATTCTGAAAAAAGAATCCGCAGGAAGTAGCTCGTTAACTTCCTTCAGTTTTTTCGTAAGCACGATTTTACCACCTTCCGATAAATATACAGTACTGTAGTTACCATCCGATTCTGCGTAGATGATTTCATCGCTTTCTAAAAACAGAAGCTTTCCATCCGTATTGATGGTTATTTTCTTGTTGATCGTATTTGAATTAAAATTCACCAAGATTTTTTCCAAACGTTCAGCGGAAAAATTTTTGGCATTGAACTTCTTGATTTTCTTTATCGTATCCTCCAGGTCGTCGGTATCTATGGGTTTCAACAAATAATCGATTGCCTCGTTCTTCAAGGCCTTTATCGCATACTGGTTGTATGCGGTGGTAATGACTACTGGAAAATTTTTGTTCGTGAGTTTTTGAATAAACTGAAAACCATCCATAGTTGGCATCTCAATATCCAAAAAAAGACAATCAGGGGTATTCACCGCTAAATAGTCCAATGCCTCTAAAGGATTTGTAAAAGAAGCGCCCACATGAATTTCATCACTAAAATTAGTGAGTTCCCACGTAAGGCCTTGTAACGCTTTTATCTCATCATCAACCAATACTGCCTCAATCATAATTTCTATTTTTCTTATCAATTAAAGTAGTTAAAAATACCATTAGACACGGGCTTTTTTCAAGAATTTGTATTGTTGGTCATAAATCGATTATGACCAACATAAATTTGCTGAAGAATGGCCTTTCAATAATTTTGCACCATCCAATAAGATTCTGCACGAATTCATTCAAAGACCTTTTATGCGATAAACTACGCTTGCAAATTGCTTCAACATGGAGAATTTGTGCATAAATTTTGCATTCTACAGTGCTCGTTATCGCAGAAGAAATTAAAAAATAGGAAGTCTAGTCTATTGCACAACTGTCCCAAAAGACATCCCAGATACTATCGAGAAAGGCATTTCCTATCACCTGGTCTGTATGATTATAGCCGCTGCCGATTCTGATCGGAAATAGTTGATACTCCTAAAACTTGAAACCACAATTCGATCTTAGCCCTACTGACGTACCGAAGAACTAGCGAAACCGAAATTCACCGACCAAAAAATCACCGTTTACCTTTAAATATTTGAATCCAAAGTCATTTACACAAAAAAAAACACCGTTTATACACTCTTAACATGAAAACCATACCGATCACGATATATTAGCTCCCGCGATACCAATCTTGCGTTTTTAGTTCCCCAGCGCTACCGAATAATACCGTAACCAAGGAGAATAAAAAGCGACTATCATGAAAAAATGTATTATAATGTTCATTTTTTTACTTTGTACCATTTTATTGGCTATCATAACCGAAAGAGGGCCGGAGATTCAAGTTGATGAAATGTTACTGGCCAATGACGATGTTTCCGAAGAACTACTAACAATCAATAAGCTTGGCAAGTAAGGTAATTTAGGGTTATCGACTAGCGATGTTACGTTTTATACTTAAATTTTTTACTGTATACTTTTGATTTTTAGTGATTTATTAGGTGAAATTTTGTATGTTTACAGGCGATTTCCCCGAGTAATTTCTTATACACACATATTTTTTATAAGCTATACCAAACCAAGCTTGCATTTTTGTGTTTAAAAAGTAATGATTTTTTTGGGTTTTTCAACCCATAATATATTTATGAAACTGCCAATCCAATAGGTACGACTCAAGGAACGTGTTAAAAAAATACGAAAGGTCCTTGGACTGTCCGTCTAATGGAATTGTCATTACACAAGCAATATTAACCAACTTGTTGGTTATTGTTGTGCTCGGTTATAGGTTTCGGGGGAACTACCTAGATCAGCATTTGATGACAGTGTTAATTCATTGGGGGTCGTACGGCTTGGCGGTATCATGTATAAGAAAAATAGGTTAGAACGCGTTTCTAGCTTTTTTTATGCTTTTTTTACACGTTCCGCATGAATCGGTTTGTAATTTGTTTTTCACTTCTCGCAATTACCCCAATTCGTATTCCGATAGTTTCTTGATTCAGTAAATAAGTTCTTTCTAGCCGGTAATTCGCGATGTGTATCTTGTGGTACCCCATAATTTTCAAAGGCATAGTAGCTATAAATCTATTATGGCCGCTTTGTAAGCTTCGTACTGACAACTACAATTTCACACTATAAAATCGAGATTTCTGAAAATAAAGCCAAACACTTTTCAAATCTATGGAGTTAAGCTATAACGTTCTGGCTCTAAGCTTTTCTACCTAAATAGGACGCTACATAGGCATGTTTCCCCTTAAGAAAATGGGTCGGACTCTCCCCGATCATTTGGCGGAATTCATTCACGAAATGGGCTTGGTCGTAGTAGCCGCAGTCCAAAGCCAAACGATGAATTTCAGCTGTATTCGACGTTTTCAAAAGTTCGAATATCGTGTTCAACTGAATCACTTTACAAAAGTATTTTGGGGAAACGCCTATAATTTCCTTGAATTTGCGCCTATAATGTCGAACACCCACGCCACTATTTTCTGCCAACATGGTTTGGCTTACTTTTCCATTTTTTGAAAATATCTCTTCTAGGGAATCATCCAACCAAGGGATAGGTGGGAGTCGATTTTTTGCCAATTCCCGAATTAGCTCCAATAGTATGGGCAATCGATCTTCTGGACTGGAACATCGTTCAAGCTCTTTAAATATTTCTGGGAAGGCTATCGGCGTAACGGCATCAAAATTTTGACACTTATTTGAAAAGAAAGTACCTGTTCTATGAAAAAGGTAATACGTAGCTGTCGGGTGTAATACAAAACCAATCTGCCCGAAAACCCCGTCGATTTCAACCTCGATATCAGCGTTTGATATCTGTCCATTTATGGTAAGTCTTTTATTTCTTGGGGTCTTTTCGCCGCGAACATACACCAAAGGTATATCATTAAAAATACTAACGAGTAATGGAAAACCAATGGGATGTACTGGGAATTTAACGTTGATCTTAGTGTCTGATTCCCCATAAATGGACGCAATTACGAATTGCTTCAAATTTTCTGGAATCGGGTAGTTCAACTCCTTCGCATAATTTTTTATCATATCGTTCCGCAATCAAAAGAATGCCCATGTCCGAATTTTACAATGATTTGCATTTCCTAAAACATAGTTTTAACTCAAGTTAACCAATTTCTCCCCCAATTTAACATTTACCAATTTCAACCGATTCTTGGCCGGTCATACACGAATCGTAGCTTCCTATACATTTATCGTTGAAATACGGGACTTTGAACTTACTTTTAAAAAATTCACAAAAGGCCATGTTTACTTTTAAATCGACTGAACACTAATATTATATAAACTATAAATTATGAAAACAATGAACTATGCACTACTACTATCATTTCTCTTTTTCGGAATAGGATGTTCAAACCAAGAAGATTTCAAGACCGAAGAACTTAGTGCAACTGAGTCACGAGCTAGAGAAACCCAAGAACCGCAGCTCTTATCAGAGCCACTACTTCATCAGGTTTACCTGGAGGAAGAATTGTCCTATTTAAATTGTCAAGAAGAAAACCTGCTTATCGACTTAGATAATGGCGTGCCCGGAGCTGAAGAAGCACTTGAAGAAAATAGGCAACTAACCGAGTTGAATCATAGGTACTCAGAATTTTTGGATGAATTGATTTCTGCAGGACGTCTTTGTCGTCCAGGCGTCAAATGTCCTAAACCGAAACCAAATCCTTGTGGCGACGAAAGAGGTTGTATTTCAAATTGTCCCATTCTTATATACGATTTTTCCAATATCATTTCGATCACGTCAAAAATTGATGTTAGTGTCGTTAATGGCGGTGGAGAAGTTTGCGGTGGCATAGGAGAAATAGAGCAGATTGACGAAAACCTTTATGAGGCCTCTTTCGAAACGGATGAATGTTGTGATGGCTTCTTGCAAGTCACCAAAGAATTTGAAGCAGCGCCCCAAGGTAAAATTTCCTATCGGATACCCATTACATGTAATCATTAGAATTCAAAATTAGTAACTTAAGCCTCTGGATGTCTATTCAGGGGCTTTTTATGATGAGAAATTGTGCTATACTCGCCGTTTTCCTATTTTGCTCTTCGCCGTATGTTCGCTGTCAAACGAGCGCACTTGAAGAGGAAATGACCGACTATTTTTGGAAAGGAGCGGATGTAATGTATTCCAAAAAGGATAGTGCTTATTTTTATTTGAACAAAGCGGAAGAAATTGCGTTGAGTCTAAATGATCCGGAAGCTTATTTAGATATTTTAACCTACCAGCTTAGCGCAAGTAGCTATCATTTTGATCTTACCACATCTGCACAGACCCTTGCAAAAACCGATTCGCTGCTTTCTCTTGAAGGTATCAAGGAAAAGGTAGCCGATTACCGTGATTATCATAATGATTACCAAATAAATCAGGGCAATTATTACTACAAGCTCGGGATTTTCGAAACCGCTAAAAACTATTTTCTTCAAAGTCGACAACAGTATACTTCAAAACCGATTACCTCCCTCACCGATGACGAGGCGACCACTTTGTTCAGCATTAATAACTTTCTGGGATCGATTTACAAACGCTTGGGCAAATACGACATTTCCGAAAAATACTATTTGAACAATCGGGCACTCATCGAACAGCACCCCTTTCTGCTTAAAAACAAAGTAGCTTTTCTGACTAATGTAAATCAATTGCTAGCCCAAGTGTATGTAGAGCTTGAACAACCGATAAAAGCTAACGCATTATTTAAGAGCGGTGTCGAAGTTTATAAAAAGTTCTACAAAAGAGATAAAAAGTTCAAAAACAACCTCGTTAATGTCTACCAGCATATTGCCCAAAATAATATGGCATTAGATAGTTTGCAAATGGCCCTAAAATATATTGATGAGAGTCAAGACTATTTGCTACCGGAAGACCCTTTTTTCAAACAATCCCTTCTACTATACGGGGATATTTATTCAGCGCAAGGCAAAGAAAGAATCGCTTTAGAGCAATATCAGAAAGCTCTGGAAATCTTTAAAGAGTACCGCCATAACAAACCGCACCAAGATATCGCTGAAGTACATGGCAAACTAGCCGAATTCTACCTTAAGGTAAATGATTACGAACAGGGTCTTCTAGCAATAAACGATGCCCTTCGGGCATCAGGAAGAGTTCAGAATATTGAAAATCCAGAACCGGATAAAGTTTTTTCAAAGCGACAATTATTGCGGTTGTTGGATGTAAAAGCGCAACTACAACACTTAGGATATCAAAAAACGAACGACCTTGTTTATTTAGATGCTGCAATGCATTCGAACAAAGCATTATTGAAAACCTTTGCAATGCTTAAAAAGGAATTCGACAGTAAGCTTGATAAGCAATTCTTGTCTAGCAGCGCGTACCCTATTTTTCGTCGTATGTTGGCAACTACTTATGAAGCCTATCGGCTCAAACCATCGCGTGAGATTATGGAGCTGGCCTTAAATATCTCGGAAAAAAATAAGGATTTTCTCCTTTTGGAAGCGCTCAGAAATTCCAGTGCCACACAATATGGTGAAATACCAAAGCAGTTGCTAGATCAGGAGGCCCAGTACAGGGCCCAAATCACCCATTTTGAAAAACAAGAATTCGATGATAAAGATGAGGACGGGGTGTATTCCCTAAAATTGTTCACACTTCAACAAGAATATTATAATTTCTTGGATTCATTGAAGCAAAACTATCCCAAGTACCATAATCTAAAGTATGGCGATGTACCCATTAATTTAACAGAGATCCGAAGAGTACTGTTAAAAAATAACGATGTATTGATTTCCTATACCATGTCGGATAAAATGCTCTATGCCATAGTCGTAGGGGAGTCTGGAGAAGAATTTTTAAGCCTTCCCTTTTCTGAAGCCGATAGAGAAGAGGTTCGCAGATTCTACAGCCTACTTTCCACTGCCTCCGTAAACGACAACACGGGTATAATTGTCGAAATGGGCAAAACCCTTTTTGCAAAAATCCTAAAAGAACCATTGTCCCATCTAAAAAGTAAAAACCTCGTTATCATCCCTGATGACGTACTGCACTACCTTCCTTTTGATTTGCTTCAAAATGAAAATGAATATGTGTTGCAGCAAAAAAATATCAGTTATGGCAATGCCGTTTCCTCTTTGTTGGAACTTCATAAAATGCGGAATACAGGCATTCGTGAAGTGCTTGCCTTTGCTCCAAGCTTTGACGGAACGCTTGTAGAGAATACCGAAAGACAGTTTGGCAAACTGATCTATAACGACGATGAAGTAGAGGGAATAGGCGACTTTTACAAGGTCGGTGTATTTACCGACACAAGTGCTACGCTTCATAACTTTATGACCAAAGCCGCGGAGTACGGAATGATTCATTTAGCAACACACGCCTCGGCTAATGACGAGTTTCCCGACTATTCTTATATGGCTTTCACTGCGCATTCCGATAAAGACAATGTTCTCTATATCAAAGACCTTTACAATACTTCCCTCAATGCCGATATGGTTACCCTAAGCGCCTGCCAAACGGGAATCGGGAAATTACAGAAAGGCCAGGGTATGATGAGTCTTTCCAAAGGGTTTTACTATGCCGGGGCAAAATCACTGGTCAATACGCTGTGGAAAATAAACGATAAAAGTACGGTGCCCTTGATGGCATTTTTCTACGAAGGGTTAAGCGAAGGCAAATCGAAAAGCGAAGCGCTACGTCATGCCAAACTTAGATATTTAGAGACGATCGATGACGATTTGTTAAAACACCCCTATTATTGGGCCGCTTTTACGGTTTCGGGAAACGTGGCGCCCTTAGAGGACAAAACAAACAAATGGTGGTGGCTGTCTTTGCTACCCATAATCGCTTTTGGGGCATGGTTGCTGAAAAGTAAACATTAGTTCAGCTGCGCCAACAATTCTTCGGCAGCTTTGGTTTTAAAAGTACCCAATTCGATCAATTTGCCCAGTTGCTCCTTACACGCCTCAATTTCGCCTAGTTTAAGATGGGACAAGGCCAAGTACCACAACCCACGGTCGGCCAGTTGCCCTTTGTTATCGATATAATTTTTGAGAAGCGGAATCGCCTTGGCAGGTTGGCCAAGCTGCATTCGTAGATTGGCCTCGTAAAAATCAATATAGGGTTCATTCTGTTCATTCTTCAATCGGGAAAAAAGTTCCAGAGCTTTCGTATATTCCTCATTTTCGTATGCCGTAAACGCCATAGTTCTCAAATCCTCTATTTCGTTACCACGCTCAATCGGGCTCACCACATTGTCATAGGGTGCAAAATTAGCGGCGTACAATTGTTCGGTATCGATAGCCGAATTATTGAAAAAGAAAATCCAGGAGGCCAGGCCAACGACCAAGGCGACCGATGCAGCGGCAAGCCAGGTGCGCATTTGAAAAACTTTGGTTTCGGGCGTCTCCTTTACTGAAGAAATCTCGGAAAACATCTCCTTCAACTCCTGTCGCTCCCCTTTTTTAAGTGATTTTTGAAGCGCTATTTCAAATTCGAAATCCTTTGCGAATTCTGTATCGGTCTCGCGCAAAAGCGCAAGCCTTTCTAACTGCTCTTTGGTCAGGACACCTTCAAAATAGCCGTTTATCAGTTCCTCTTTATCCATTGTTCTTACCTATTAATTGTCGTAGTGATCGCAGACAACGGGATTTTTGACTTTTCGTCACATCTTTACTCTCATATCCCTGCACATCGGTAATCTCGTCTAATTTCATTCCTTTTAAATAGAATAGTTCCAGTATTTCCCGGCACTTTTCACCTAATTTTTTAAAATTGGCGACCAGTTTGGCCTGGTAATCGCTCAGTCCGTCATCTTCATATACATCTTCGATCACGGTCTGCTCATAACGATCGAAAATATAGGTTTCCTCTGTCGGCACCTCTCTTTTAGCCTTGCGAAAATGCTTGAAGAGCATAAACTTTCCGATACCGAACAAATATGTTTTTACAGTGCTTTTCAAAGCATCCAACTTTCCCGCTTGCGCGTTTTCGTAAAGTACGATCAGGGCATCTTGAAAAATATCCTCGAGCACGCCGTTATCGGCATTGTACCGCGACATAAACTTTAAGAACTCGGTCTTGTACCCGATGTAAACGGTTTTCAGGGCATTTCGGTCGCGCTTTTTTAACTGCGCAATTAGTTGCTCATCGTTCATTAATGCGGTTTTTTTTAAGAAGTAAACACAAGATAAGTTAAAATTTCAAGTAGGGTAATGTTTACTTTTTGAGAAAGTGATCACCAATGGTCATATAATTCTTAAATAATCGGAAAATGAAAAATTTTATGAAAGTATGGTTATTTCTACTCGTAATGACCCTTGTAGCATGTACTACGGATGATGAACCAGAGCAACGCGATCTTAGCGGCATAGGTTTTATAGTTACCGATGACGGTTTCAATTTTAAACTTACCTATCCCGATGGCACGGTAGTCACGGAAAAAAGCAGTTCGGTTTTTGGCGTATTTTTCAATTCCCTGCTCGACAGCGATTATTCGATAGGCCTTCATGGCGGAAACGATAACCTTCGCTTTGATTTCAAATATAGTATCCCCAAAACCGTGTCTTGGGAGAATGAAATAAACGGGCAACATACCTTACGCACGCAACGGCTGACCTTACAGCAAACAGGTAACCTACAAAAACTGGAAACTGAGTTTTGGTTTGATTCAAGAGGGGATGATGATGAGTTTGACCCCTATACGAACGCCACAGGAACCATAACCACAAAATCCGATGTATTGGTCGACAATGTGAGCATTGGCATCGTGGTAGAAGTTGATATTTTTATCGTCAATACCAATGGAGAGCGGATTAAAGTCGAAGGGCTTTTCTGGAAAAAGAACGCTGCCATCATCAGCTGAAAAAAATAATCGAATTAAAAAACCGCTATCACTTTACACTAAGGAGTAACGGTTTTTCTTGTTCCTTGACTTTTTCTTTCAGGCATGTTTACTTTTTGAAGGATGGGGTACAAATGGCTGTATAATCCTTAAAATAGAAAAATGGAAGATTTGAAACGCAAAATAAGTTATGTAATCGTAGTTATAACATGTACTGCCTTAGTTTGTTGCTCAAAAGGCGAAGATGGTGCAATCGGTCCTACCGGACCCGCAGGTCAGGACGGGCTAGACGGTAGCGACGGTGTTGATGGTCAGAACGGAAATGCCAACGTCATAGCCTCGCCCTGGTTTTTATTCGATCATTCGGAATGGAATTTTGAAAATAACGGCACTTCCGGAATTGCGGTAAAAGAAGTTCCTGAAATGACACAAGAGGTTAAGAATGGTGCTGCTATTCTTTTATACGTGAAAGTAGGTGTTGGTTTAGGTGGCCTATTAAGACAACTGCCGGCCGAAATAGATAATGTATGGAGCCATGAATATGAAATCTCCGACCTTGGGCAAATTCGTTTTTTCCTGAGCAGATCTGATAACAACATAATTACTGCTTTAGATACGATTTTAATCTCTTATAGATATATTATTATACCAGCGGGCGTTACGACGACCAGCAAATCTACTGTAGATTTCCAAAAAATGGCCTACGAGGAAGTTATGGACCATTTTAGCCTAATCCAATAGTATAAAATTGTTTTGAGTTAGTTTGAGGAAAAACCTGATAACAGCACTGTTATCGGGTTTTTTGCTTTTGGTGTTTACCTTTTAAAACTCTTGGTACTAATGGTCGTAACACAATTCAAAACAAAGTATCATGAAAACAAGAACATTATTCATTGCCTTGGCATTCCTCTTTATAGGAAGTACCACACAGGCCCAATTCTTCAAAAAATTGGGTAAAAGCGCAGAAAAGGCCGCCGAGCGTGCCGTGACCAGAAAAACCGAACAAAAAGTCAGCAAAGAAACCGAAAAAGCTATGGACACTATTCTAGGCAACGGCAAAAAGAAAAAGAAAACAAAAAAGAACAAGAACCAAGAGGTGGCCAAAAACGAGGGGCCAGTCAATAGCCCCAGTGAAACAAATACCCATGAACAACCTGAAATAACCGATGCCCCCGAAGCCAAAACATGGTCTAAATACAATTTCGTACCCGGTGACAAAATCATTTTCGATGACGATTTGGGCGGCGAGGAAAACGGAGAGTTTCCTTCTCGGTGGGACCTCTCGCAAGGAAATGCCGAAAACGCTAAAAAAGGTGCGGAAAACATCATTCGTATGGAAAACAAGACTATCATCAATCCTTTGATGGACAAGGAAAATTACCTTCCCGAGGTCTTTACTATTGAATTCGATGCCTATTTCAACGAAGGGTACGCTAGCTGGCAATCATATGACATCCGCTTTTGGCAAGGCAACAATTACAAAAGCCAGGGGGAAGACGTCTTTCATCCGGTCAAAGTATATAAAGACGGGGCGACCACCCATACACGTATCGCGAACAATCCTAAAAAATACGACGCCCATAGCGAAACCGTGGGCGAAAAATCGGGCTGGAAACATATTGCCATCTCGTTCAACAAACGCAGCCTTAAGGTTTTTGTGGACGACTACCGCGCCCTGAACATTCCCAACTATGGGTACAAGCCGCAACTCTTCAGCATCGGAGCGGCACAGCACGATCCGGACGGAAAAACCATGGCCATCAAAAATATTCGCGTAGCCGAAGGTGGTAAAAAGTTGTACGACCGTATCATGGCCGATGGCAAGTTTGTGACCCGCGGTATACTCTTCGATGTGAATAAAGCTACCTTAAAACCGAGTTCGATGGGGGTGATCAACGAAGTCGCCAATATGATGCAAGAGCATCCCGATTTGAAGTTCCGTATTGAAGGACATACCGATAGCGATGGAGAAGATACTTTTAATCTTCAACTCTCCGAGCAACGAGCTGCCGCGGTAAAAGAAGCCTTGATAAATTCTGGGATCGATACTACAAAAATGACAATTAAGGGCATGGGCGAAAGTGTGCCGGTCTCAGACAATGCATCCCCGGAGGGAAAGGCCAACAATCGGAGGGTAGAGTTTGTCAAAATATAACCACCGAGACCTATCGAGAATATTAAAGTGATAATTCTAGAAATAAAAAATAAGAACACGAAGGTAATTCCCTCCTTGGGAGAGACTAGGGAACGACCTTGAAGGCGAACGATCGCCGAGTAGCGCTTATAAAAATTTAATAACAACCCATAAAAACAAGAAATCATGAGAACAATTACAAAAAGAAAAATAACAAAATCAAAACTTCTACTTATGAGCTTTAGCGCGGCCATACTTCTAATGTACGGTTGTGGAAAAGACAGCGTGTTAAACCCTCTAGGAGACTGCTTCGGTGGAAACTGGGCGGAGCAGTATGCGGATGAACTGGTGGCCTGGTCGAATGCCGCTACCTCCTACAGCGAAGATCCCACTCCGACCAAGTGCAGTGAGTACAAAGCGGCCGCCAAAAACTATTTAGACGCCTTAAAGGAAGTCGCAGGTTGTGTACCCACGGCCAGCAAAGCCGAAATCAACGATGCGATCAACGAAGCGAAGGCCGAAGTAGACCGGGAAGGTTGCGATTAGTACACTACGAACTTTTAAATAACTTTTACGATGAAAAACCTAACGTTAAGAATAGCAACGACAGTCATAATGATCACCCTATTCTCATGCAGTAAGGACGATGGGCCAAAGAACGATCCGCCACCCGTCAACCAAGTTCCCGTAGCCGACGCGGGTCCGGACCAAAAAGTGGAAATCGGGAGCACTGTAAATCTTAATGGCATCGATTCGAACGATTCCGACGGGAATGAACTTACTTATAAGTGGACTATAAAAAGTAAGCCTACGGGTAGCATCGCGGAAATTTCCGGAAGTACGGCCGAACAGGCCAATTTTGACTTGGACAAGGCCGGAAACTATGTAGTGGAACTAACGGTATTCGATGGCGAGAAAGAAGCCAAGGATGAAATCACGGTGAGCAATAAAACCCCTATTATCAATTCCATCGATGGGTTTTCCGATTTTTCAAACTTCGAAGCGGGTGACCTTGTGCGAAGAGGCAGGGAATTAGAGATTTCGGGCGCCTACTTCAGTCCGGATGTTTCAGAGATGAGGGTGACGTTGAATGGCAAGGAATGTGAATTGGAATTTCAGCCGGATGGAATACATGCCACAATTCCCGAAGATGCTCAAGGGGGTTCATTGGTGCTATGGGTAGGCGAAGAAAAAGCCGTTCATCCAGCGAAGGTGTTCATAACAACCACCCCTGTCACCGAATTTTCGGAATCCGAACTGCTAGATGAAGAAACACAAGCAGGACCGACTAAATATGAAATCGGCTGTATCGTTAAGCCGAAAAAGAATGGAAAATTCCTTGGTTTTAGAACCATTTTTGGGGCAGAAATGCGCTATACCATTTGGGACGTAGCTACTGGAACAATGATAGCCGATGCCACGGGAGGGCCGAGTGGTGTGAAGTCTTTGCCAGAGCCGGTGTCCGTTCAGGCCGACGTAGAGTATTTAATTACGGTTAATACAAATTCCCACAGGATACTTGGCAATTCGTCCCAAGCCATAATATTCCCGGCCGATATTTTCGGGGAAATCGAAGTAACCGGATATGGATATCATCTGGGAGAAGATCAACTATTCCCTAGCACAATCGTTAGGCAAAATTATGTGATGCCCTATCTAGCCGATGTATATTTTGTTGCAGATATAGAAAATTGAAAAATATGAAAGTCAAAAAACCAACAACCATCAAGACACCCGAACACCTTAAAATGGTAATCGTGCCGTTGCTCAGTATTGTGCTCACTTCATGTATGGGAGAAGTAAAGGAAAAGCTCAATAAAGCCAAGGATGGGCTTTCAAACACCACCACGTTCGTAAAAGAGGTACAAGGCCTAGAGGGCAAGCTCGAGAAATTCAAAGACGCCACTCCTTTGACCAATGAGCAGCTTAAGGAATGGCTACCGCAAAGCCTAGATGGTTTAGAGCGAACCGGTTTTAAGATCGGCCAGACGGGCATGTACCAAGTGAATTCCGTAGAGGGAACCTACAAGGAGACCGAGGGGAACAGAAAATTCAACGTATTGATCATAGATGGTGCCGGGCCCACAGGAAGTATGATGGCCGCAGGGTACAGTATGTTCGGCAAAATGGAAATGGAAACCGAAGACGAATACAAACACCAACGAACGGTAACCAAAGACGGAATAACCGCCCAACAGACCTACAAGAAAAAGACAAACGATACCCAATTACTATTCGCTTTCGAAGAGCGTTTTTTAGTCACCATCAATTCCTACGAAATGAATGTAGACGAAACTTGGAATTTAACGAAGCAATTGAATTTGGACGAACTTGCTAATTTGGCCGAATAAGACAATACACATGAAAAATAGTATTCAACTCATTTCGATTCTCTCAATACTAGTATTGGTGTGTGCCTGCAATGGGACTTCAAAGAAAGAAAGCCCAGTGAAAAAAGAAATGGTTGCAAATGATAAAATGGCGGGCAAAAATAACAAACAGGATGATTTCCTGGAAAATCTGAAGCACACCTCGCCCTTAAACTACTCCGTTTTGGAAGCCTGGTTACCCAAAGGGTTAGGTGGACTTCCACTTGATTTTTCGAAACCCGGTCCTTCCTTGTTTAAGAACTCAAGTCAGATAATAGGCAACTATTTAGATGAACAATCCAAGAAATCGATTCTACTCTTGGTATTGGATACTGCAGGTCCTGAAGGAAATGGCTATGCCAGTAAAAATAAATCGTATGGGAGACTGAAAACCGACATGGAAGTCGATGGAATGGTCATGAAATCGGTCAGCGTTGGGGACGTAGGAGCTGAACAAACCTATATACCAAAGAAGAATAACACGCAACTCTCTTTCGCCAAACACGACCGCTTCATGATTAAAGTTGTCGCCAACAATTTTAATGTTGAAGAAACCTGGTCCTTTATAAATGAATTGGATTTTGAAGCCCTGCGCAACCTTAGCAATTAAGGGCTTGGCTTTTAGCTCTTCGGCAATGTTGTGCGGCTGATCCGAAATTCAACAAAAAAGAATACCAGCCTTATTTTCGCCAATGACGGCCTCAAATTTAGAAAAGGTCAACACAACGTCCGTTCAAGTCACATTTGTAGTTGGTCTTTATTCTATGGGCAAAATCCAATTTTGGTGTTGTTCCATGCCTTTATCAAAGATTTTAATAATTGGTAATCGCCTTGTAAGAGATAATGCATCGAATTGTCCGTTCCCGCGACTATCTGGGTGCTATCACCAAATAAATAGTATTTATCATGTTTACCTTTTCTTAAAAAGAGCACAGATATAAAAGACAATTAAATTATACGTAAATGGAAACCACAAAAACAAAATTAAAGACCACAGCGACGGCAAACGTACACGAAGACGCAAAAAAAATAGCGATAATCTCCTATGTTACTATCATAGGCCTCGTAATCGCTTTCGTCATGAACAACGATAAAAAATTGGATTTCGCGAATTATCACATTCGCCAATCGGTCGGACTTTTTGTAACCGGCCTTGCACTGGGCATTGTAGGCGTCATTCCGATATTAGGGTGGATCATCAACATCCTTGGGATTTTCGTATTGCTCTACATGTGGGTCATTGCGCTAACGAATGCAATGAACGGAAAGCAAAAACCTGCACCTATTTTGGGTAAAAAATATGAGGAATGGTTTAAAGGAATATGAAAAATAAGATGTTATACATCAGCCTTCGCAAATTATCGTATGCCTACAGTCCTAACTTATTCCGAAGGCACTGCTACTCAAAATCTCGTTAGGCATATTAGAATGCACATCACAAAATATTAAAAAGAAAAAAATGAAAAAGTATTCCATACTTTCGATACTCATTCTTAGTCTTATACTTTCCGCCTCCTGCTCCGTAGAAGAGCTACTTAAAGAGGAACCGGGCAATGTAGAGCAATTGACTTCAAACTCCCCATGGACGTTCAATAGCTTTGAATTGGCGTGGGCGACCAAAACTGAAACTGACACGATTACGGATCAGGAGATTGAAAACGAAGTCAATGATAGCTATAAAAACCTTGAGTTTACCTTCAATTCCGATGGCACCGGGCTAACAACAATCCGGAATTCCGAGGAAGAATCCTTGACATGGACTTGGTTTTTCGACGGAAACGATAAACTCTGTTTTGACGGGGTTTGCGGTACGGATAGTTTTACGAACGTCAAACTCAGTGAAAATAACTTTAGCTTCGACCTGACCGCCGGGGCGCCAAGTAATACGGAAGGAGAAAAAATCATTTATTCAGGGAGGTATACCTTTAATTGAACGCTAGGCAGACTTGATATGGGAATCACCGTATCGACCCAACTTTAACACTGTTGAACAACGACATGCATTTTCGAAGGGCGTCTTTTTGGTAGGCTATGAAACTCATCGCATAAATTTATCACGAAAATGCCTTTCACATTCGAAATCATGGCAATCGCAAACGGTATTTGATTTCATACATTCTATACAAGTTTATGCGGCCAACCTTACATTCTTATTAAGTTCATTCATCATAGTAATTATTTTTACAACCAAAATTGACCCATTCTTCTCTATCCCTTCCCCTTCCATAATCTCCCCTAAAAACCCCGGGTAAGCAAACGCTGCTTAGTGTTCGTTAACCTTTTACGACTTAAAGCCATTGAAGTGTGTGTGAACCACAAAATTCAATTGGCAAACACCTTCTCTGAAGAAGTTCAGGGAATACCCTGAATTTGAAAACTCAGGGTAAACCATGAAATTTCAAAATCGTCAAAAAAATAACTTGCATCACATAAATAGCCATATCATGAAAACATCCATAATTATTATCGTCGCACTACTATTAAACACCACCTTGCTAATCGCTGAACCTTTATCTACAATCGTCAAGGATATCAATCCGCTTGTTTTGCTCGGCATTGAACTGGTATTGCTCCTAGGATACGTATTGAACAAATGGCTTAAAGAGTTGCACAGTGCATGTGCAATAGATCTTGGCTACCTTAACATCTTCGTGCTCAAATCAAAATAATTACCGCCCACTTGTAAATAGACCATCATGATTCCACTTCAGCATATTGCCTACCAAAGCGTTGGACTTACCTTATTAAAAGAATTTATCGAAAACGAACAGTTGTCGCAAACCAACTTTTTTCGATTGGATGAACTATTGGCCATCACGGGCTATGAATATCGTCAAGGCAGGATTTCTAAAGAAGAAATCGCTGAAATCAATAACAGCTTTGGAAGAACATTTTTAGAGCATACGCTTCATGGCCGGGGCTTCTTAAAACCAAATGGGTACCCAGGCGATTATCTTTTCTTAGATCGTATTTATACCCATCATATTTCGGCCGATCCCCGATATGGTATTTGGGACCAATATGTGCAGCAGAACGGGGCTCCCGATGCCGTACGCAACCGAAAAGAATATTTTAAACACATGGTACGAGCCAAGGCAAAAACAGTTTCTCGATTAAATGTACTGAACATAATAAGTGGATCTGGTAGGGAATTGGAAGAACTCTATGATTCGGTAACCGATCAAAATATTGATACGACTTGTGTTGAAATAGATGAAGAGGCCATCGAATTCTCCAAAGAATTGAATAAAAATCAGTTAGACCGAATCGAATACGTACACTCCAATATTTTTAGATATCAAACCGAAGAATCGTTCGATTTCATCTGGGCTGCAGGGCTATTCGATTATCTCAATGATAAGGCTTTTATCAAATTGTTGAGGCGTTTCGCCGCTTGGCAAAAGAAAGGAGGTGAAATAGTCATCGGCAATTATAATGAGGCCCATAACCCCAGTAGGGACTATATGGAAATTTTAGGCGATTGGCACCTCATTCACCGCACCGAAGCACAATTGTTACAATTGGCAAAGAAAGCAGGTTTTAGTGAAGACGAAATCCACGTAAGTCGTATGCCTGACAATGTGATTCTATATTTACACATACAAACCCTATAGTCCGCGCGACATTTATCTTGATTTCGGCCTTAGAGACTGTTTGGAAATATGTCGTTAGAATTGTTATGGTCTATTTTTGATGCATTATGAGGCAAAATTTTTGAGCATAGCAGCGCTACGGTCAAAAATTTTAACGAAATAAGGCGCAAAAAGAGGCCCTAAGAAAATAAGCGAGATATTTCCAAACAGTCTCTTAGAACACCAAAACTTCCCGGTGCCGTTCGGCAAATATTATATATACTTGAATTGTAGTACCTTGAGTAGGTGAAACCAGTCAAAAACATAGCCATTCTTGGGAAGAGGATAGGAATCCTAATATGTTTTTTGGGATTGTGTCTGCTTTACCCTCAATCACAAATAACGTTTCGCCAATTATCGGTAAAGGAAGGCTTATCGCAAAACAGCGTAGTATCGATTACGCAAGATAGCACAGGCTACCTTTGGATCGCCACGCAAGATGGGCTCAACAGATATGATGGCCGAAATTTTAATCTGCTCCCGTACTCGTTTGTTGACATTACAAAGCCCGATTATAGTAACCTGGGCAAGGTCTATACGGACCGGAAAGGTGAAGTTTGGATTATCCCACAGAACAAAATACCCCATAAATACAATAAGGACCCTGTAGGATTCGAGCCCATACCCATTGTTGATGACGCAAGTGTGGTTTTTCAGGATAGGGCTTTCAACACCTGGTTCGGTACGTATTCCAGTGGGCTTTTCGTCTTGCCGCATAACGCAGGTGAACCGCTTCAAGTACTCGGGCCGGACGCGATTCAAGGTACGGTGTACAACATTGCACAGCACTCTTTTGGTAACCTCATGCTCGCCAAAGACAATGAAATCGTTTCCTACGATACGACGACGGCCCAGCTCCTTAACATACCGATCAAAACAATTTACGGAGAGCCGATTACCGCCAATTTTAGTGATATCGTATTTGACAAAGAGGGCACGGAGTGGCTTTCGACCTTTGGTCATGGTCTGTATTTTAAAGAGCAGGACGCAACGGCTTATCAACGAATAGACCAACTTGGTTTTACCGATCCGCTACCTGCAGACCTGAACATTACCGATTTGCATTTTGACAAGAAAAACCGACTGTGGATCGCTACCTATGGCGGAGGACTTTACATGATCGAATTCAAACTGCACAAAATTTCACATTTTAAAGTTGCCGAAAACGATCCCAAAACCCTGCATTACGACGATGTGCTCTGTATTTATGAGGATTATTCCGGGACGCTTTGGTTTGGTACCGACGGGGCGGGCATTAGTTATTATGACGAATATCTGGAAAAATTCAATTCGCTTACCAACTATCAAACCCCTGAAAACATTAATATAGATGTGGTGCGTGCCTTGGTAGTGGATGCTAATGAAACCATATGGATCGGTACTTCCGGCAAGGGCCTTACGCGATACGAACCGGCAACCAATAGTTGGCAAGCCTTCAAGGCCAACGGCCTGACCGAAAATACCATTCCTTCGGATAGGGTGATGAGTTTGCTGGTCGATACCGACAATAATCTGTGGATAGGAAGTCAGGGGAACGGACTGAGTATTTTTGACGATCAAGAACGATTTACACACTTTTCGCCCCGAAGCAAGATACCTTTATCGGCCGAAACGATTTGGGATATTTTTAGGGATGAACAAAACCGCTTTTGGCTCGCGACCCGTGAGCAGGGCCTGATTCTGTTCGATAAGGATAAAGGGGAACTAAAAAAGTACAAGACACAGAAAGAACCTGAAAAAGGGCCTCCCGGGAACAACGTTCGGGTGATCGCCTCCGGCAAAAATGGGAGGTTATGGCTGGGAACCGAAGAAGAAGGTATCGCCTCATTTGATCCGACCACCGAAACCTTTATTTGGTATCGGCACTCCTCATCCTCCAATTCCATTGCCAGCAATAACATCAAGTCGTTGTATGAAGATGTTAATGGAATCCTCTGGATCGGAACCAACGGGGCGGGGCTAAGCGCCTTCGACACCAAGAAGAGTTCTTTTCGCTCCTACACCATCGATGACGGTTTGGCGAATAATGTAATCTATGGCATTCTCCCCGATGAGGAACGGAATTTATGGCTCAGTTCGAACAAGGGTATTACCAAATTTGCACCCGGCAATACCCTTGATGACACGCCCTCAATCGTAAATTATGCAAATTACGACGGCTTGGCCACGGAGTTCAATACTGGCGCATATTATAAGGACAGCTCTGGCAATCTTTATTTTGGTGGTCTTGACGGCTTTTATTGGTTTAAACCTACGACCCTAAAGGAAAACAATGTATTGCCAAAGACGTCTATAACGGGTTTACAGATTTTTAACGAGTCACGCCCCTTAACAAAAAAACTTGATTTGAAGCACACGGAGAACACCGTGACTTTTTCGTTTTCGAGCATGCAGTTTTCTCTTCCCGAAAAAAATCAATACCGATACCGCTTGCTGAACTATGAGAAAGACTGGGTACAGGCAGGCAATACCAATTTTGCCAGATACTCCCAATTGCCCCCGGGAACCTATGAATTTCAGGTGAAATCGAGCAACTATGACGGTGCTTGGAACGAAAATGCCGAAAGTTATGAATTCACGATTCGTTCTCCGTGGTATCTAACGCCTCTGGCGAAAGTTGTATATTTTATGTTGTTTTTAACCGGTATCTACGGTATCTACAGCTATCTGAAATGGCGTCTGCGGATGCGGCTGAACCTTCGATTAAAACAGGAAGAGGCGGCAAGATTGCAACGTTTGAACGATTTTAAGACAAAATTGTACACAGACGTATCCCACGAATTCAGGACCCCTTTAACCCTTATTTCCGGCCCCGTCGATGCGAAATTGAGCGAGGGCTCGCTAAGCGAAACCGATTTCACCAACTTTTCGATGATCAAGCGCAATACGAATAGATTGATCGCCCTGGTTGACCAATTGTTGCATTTGGCTAAACTTGAAAAAGGAAAGCTAAAGCTAAAAATTTCCGAAGGTAATCTTGGCCTGTTTCTACAAATGCTTGCCAGTGCCTTCGATTACAGAGCAACCCAAAGGGATATTTCTTATTCTGTTAAGGTGGTCGACCTGGATACAGCTTGGTACGATGAGGACGCCTTGGAAAAAATAGTGACCAACCTGCTTTCCAACGCTTTTAAGCACGGACAGGAAGGGGGCGATTGCCAATTGGAGGCAAGCTGTAAGAATGGACATCTACAACTAAGCGTCAAAAATACCGTGGCTCCCGAAACCGGTCTCAAAATCGAACAACTGTTTTCCCGCTTTTATCAGCAAGACGAACACGCCGAAGGTGCCGGAGTGGGGCTATCCTTGACCAAAGAGCTGGTACATTTACATCAGGGCGAAATTACCGTGGAAATGGAGGAAGGGAACAGCATCCATTTTCAGGTGTTCCTACCCATTCAACGAGAGGTTTATCCCGACCTGAGTCAAGTTGAAATCATTACAGAAACCGCCCAACCTATTTTAGGCCTAGAGGTCAACGGAGTTGAAGTACATCCGATCGCTTCAGAAAATCCGGATAATGAAGAACTCCCCATACTTCTGCTTGTTGAGGACCATAAAGAGGTACGGGAATTCATCAAATCGGTATGGAAGAACAAATTTCGCCTTATTGAGGCGAATAATGGCCGGAGCGGTATCAAAAAAGCCTTGGAAGTCGTTCCAGACCTAATCATAACAGATGTGCGCATGCCCGTTTGCGATGGTATTGAACTGTGCAACACCTTAAAAACCGACGAGCGCACCAGTCATATTCCAATCATTCTTCTAACGGCAGGTGTGGGTGAAGAACAAGAATTAATGGGATTGCAGTCGGGTGCGGACGATTTTATTACCAAACCCTTCAAATTACGCATATTAGAAACCAAGGTAGAGAATCTAATTGCCTCTAGAAAAAGACTGCGAAACAGGTACAGTCAAGAGGTTGTGCTTAAAGCGAAAGATATTGCCGTAACCCACACCGATACCCTGTTCTTCCATCGTGTACAAAAGGTACTGGATGAACAGCTTTCCGATCCCGATTTTAGTGTTGCATCTTTTTGCAAATCCGTCGGCATGAGCCGTATGCAGCTACATCGAAAATTAATGGCGTTTACAGGGCTTTCTACCTCGGCCTTTATTCGCTCGCAACGTTTAAAGCAGGCAGTCCATATTTTGAAGACCTCTGATGCGACCATCAACGAAGTTGCCTATACAGTTGGTTTCAACACCCCGTCCTACTTTATCAAATGCTTTAAGGAAATCTACAAAAAAACCCCTGCGGAGTATTTGAAATCCCTTGATTGATTCCTAATCGATATATGGGTCGGTTTCGTCGAAAGGTATGGCCTCATAAAATGCATATCATGGTTGTAACAATTGGTGCAATCAGGAGGCATATCTATAAACGCTATCCATCGTTTTAACAGGTGGTATTTGGTCAAGCCCCTTAAAATAAAGGAGGTGTGCAATGCACAAACGGTAGCATAAAAGCCATTTGTTACATATGTAGTATAGCTTGTTACATGAATACTATTGACCAGCGCAGAATCGCTATAATTTTAACTGATATAAAAAACAACGATGCGACTCCTTTTCGTCCCATTTAAAGTTCCCCTCATTACGCTCTTGTTCGTCGGGCTATCATTTGCCCAAGAACGGGTTACCAAAGAAGCAAAAATAATCGTAGTGGTCAATGAAAAGTTGGATGCCGTAGAACAAATAGAACTCTATGCCAGCTTTCAAAAATTAAAAGAAAAGCAATTGGAGGAGAAATACGCCCATCATAAATTTTTTCTTGGGGTGTTGAAGGGTACCTATACCATAACTGAAAATTGGATAGTTCCCGGCAAGAATACGACCATCGTAATGTATACTGACAAGCGATTCTATCCGCCCGATCAATTTTACCGAGGTGATGATTTGGCTCCAGGGGACGCACTCAATCTGGGGACAACCATGGCGAAGGTGATTGCGAACAAGCAGGGCGAGCTAATTCTAAAAACTGAATAGCACCATAAAAAACCAAACGATGCAAACGAACAAAATCAACACGGAAAAACTTTTAATACTCGGTATGGCGGTTATTGCCGTCATCCTAATGCTTACCGCGGCTACAACCTAAAAAATTCACTCCCTCATTGTATAGGCTCCGTTTGCGATTCCCCCTAAAATATCCCCCATAAGGTTCAAGAAATTGAAGTGATCGTTAACCTTTTCTGCTTTGATGCATAAAAGAAAAACATAAAAAACTATATGATGAAATTACTACCCACGTATGTACTGCTTGGTATCTGTGCCATTACGAGCGCACAAGCAATCAGCAAAACGGTTATGGCCAGTGGTGGTGAAGCGCTGACTAACGGCGAAATTCACTTGAATTCCACTATTGGCGAACCCCTTATCGGGATGGTTGAAAATGATCTGGCCCTAGACCAAGGTTTTTGGGCAGGCAGCCTCTTTGTAGAACCACTTACCCCTAAGGAAAATTTAGGGGGTATTATTATTTTTCCGAATCCTGTAGAGGAGGAACTCAACATTTTCACGAATAACACGAAAGTGTATGGTATTGCCCTCTTTTCTATGGAAGGTCGTATGGTACTTCAGAAAAAAGTGGACGAATTTGAAACGGAACACCTTATAGATGCTAGCATTCTGGCAAAAGGAGCGTATGTTTTGCAGATTTTTGTAGTAGGGGAAGCCGAAGAGAAGCTATTTAAAGTCATTAAAAAATAAACCATGAAATGAACTCCAGGCAGGTGGATTGGAATAAAATCGTAGAACGATATCCTTCTTATCACAAAAACTGGCCAATACCGGTAAAACCGGAATATCCCCCGTTTTTATGAATACGAAATTTGCTGCCATGAAAATAAACTACATTCTCTTCTTGCTAGCGGTTCTTGTCTCGGGGATGACCATCGCACAGGAAACACAAAAAAACTTTATCAACTACCAGGGCGTCGCCCGCAATGGGGCCGGTCAACTCATGGCCAATGAAAGCATGACCATCGGTATTGCCCTAAAAATAGGGAGCGCAACCGGGGCTGCCGCTTATGCCGAAAACCATTCGATCGTTACCGACGCTAATGGTGTATTCAGCCTTAAGATCGGGAACGGTGATACGGTTTCCGGGGAATACAACACTATCCCTTGGGGAAGTAATGCCACATTTATAACGGTTTTGGTGAACGGTTCGGAAGTCGGATCTACCGAGATAATGGCCGTGCCCTATGCGCTAAGTTCTGGAGACGGCGCCCAACAGGCTGATGAGGTTCCGTATGACAATTCAGTATCGGGACTTACCGCGACCAATGCTCAAGAGGCCATCGACGAACTAGTAGGCAGCGGCGTAGTCGATGCCGATGCCGACCCAGCCAATGAGTTACAGGATATCAGCCTTTCCGGAACCGACCTGAGTATTAGCGAAGGCTCGACGATAGACCTGTCGGCCATAATCCCACCCGGAGGTACCGACGATCAGAATGCGGCAGAAGTATCCTTTGATAATACCACCTCTGGTTTGGTCGCCACCAATGCACAGGCAGCCATAGACGAACTGGCCACAAGCGGTTTGGTAGATACCGATGATCAAGACCTCTCCTTATCAGGGACCACTTCACAGATAACGGACGGTACGGGAGTCGATCTTTCACCCATAATACCCCCTGGAGGTACGGATAGCCAGAATGCGGCGGAAGTGCCTTTTAACAATACCACCTCGGGTTTGGTCGCTACCAATGCACAGGCCGCCATAGACGAACTGGCCACGAGCGGCTTGGTAGATACCGATGACCAGGACCTATCGCTTTCCGGAACCACCTTACAAATAACGGACGGTACGGGAGTCGATCTTTCACCCATTATACCCCCGGGAGGTACCGATGACCAGAATGCAGGGGAAGTACCTTTCGATAATACCACTTCCGGACTTGTGGCTACAAATACGCAGGCTGCTATAGATGAACTCGCAACCACTACCGGAGCTTCGTTGTGGACAGAAAGTGGAGATATTGTCTATAGAAGTAATGGCCAGGTTGGAATTGGCACTGACGACCCTTCAGCACGCTTGGCAATAGTTGGGGAAACCTCTGATTTGTTGCATATTAAATCGACACTAAGCTCCGGTAGTGGCTGGATCAGGTTTAACAATCCCGCAGGGCGAATCGGCTATATTGGCATGTTTAATGGTAATAACGACGTAGAGTTTGGCACCTCTGGCTCGAACGCGACCGGTAAAGTCTATTTGACGACGACGGCTAGACCAAGGCTTACCGTAGCGGCCAATGGCGATGTAGGCATTGGCACCACCGATCCGGAAACTAAACTTCATGTTGCGGGAGGAGCACGTATCGAAGAAGGCATGAGCGCACGGGGGGGATTATTCGTACGAACGAACGGCGGTAGAACGCTTCAACTTGGCGGTCTCAGTGGAAACCAATGGATATTGAACACAAATAACGATAATGGGGATTTGGTATTTCTGTCAAGAAAGGTAAGCGGTGGGACTTCTTCGCAAGGAGTTAATTTTCAAATGCAGCATACCGGCGAATTTAAGATAGGAGGCATAGTAGAAAACGATGCTTGGATGCATATTCGAGAGAATTCAAGGGTCGGCAAACCACACTTAAAGCTTCAAGAGGTCGGAAATGATTACGCAAGGTTGGAATTGACCAATTCCAGCTCCCGTTTTTGGCACCTGGCCGGCTACGTAGGCAATTCCGTTGCCCAAGATCGATTCAACATCTATAATTCAGCGGAAGGCAATATCATTTCGGTGCACGGCAACGGGAATGTCGTTATCAACGGTGCGGTAGCGCATAGCTCTGATCGCCGTCTTAAAAGGGATATTACAGCACTCCCCTACGGTCTTGAAACCGTGATGCAACTGTCGCCCAAAGCCTACTATTGGAAAAAGAACAAGCAAAATGATCAAAGGGCATTAGGGCTTATCGCCCAAGAGGTTCGACCACTGATCAAGGAGGTAGTGCATGGTGCCGACAACGACGAGGATATGTTGAGTATTAGCTATACCGAATTGGTACCGGTGTTGATCAAAGCCATTCAGGATCAACAAGAACTGATTTCCCGGCTTCAGGGTGAACATAGAAACACCAAGTCCGAAATAAGCCTTCTGAAAACCCAATTAGATGAATTAATCGCACTGCGCAACCAACAAGAGGTATCCACAAAAGAATAAACCATAGTTCCAACATCTATTCAACAAATCCAAAGCATGTCTATCAACAAGCGCTCTTTGGATAATTTTTTGGTAAGAATTTCCAATTTCTGTTAACCTTTCACAATGCCACACATCAAAGGAAAACGGGAAATCATGAAAAAAAAGTACTTCATCCTATGGGTAGCGATATTCGTATCAGGAATCGCAATGGCCCAAGAACTACAAAAGAACTTTATCAACTATCAGGGCGTAGCTCGCAATGGGGCCGACCAGCTAATGGCCAACGAAAATATGACCCTTGGTATCACCCTTAAAACGGGAAGTGCTACAGGGGCGGCCGTCTATGCCGAAAACCATTCCATTACGACAGATGCCAATGGGGTTTTCAGTGTGAAGATCGGGAATGGAGATAGTGTCTCCGGTAATTTTGACAATATCCCCTGGGGAAATGAAGCTACTTTCGTAACGGTGCAGGTGAACGGAACGGAAATCGGCACCACCGAAATGATGGCCGTACCCTATGCCCTTAGTTCGGGCGACGCGCCGCAACAGGCCGACGAGGTGCCCTACGATAATGCCGCTTCGGGCCTGACGGCGACAAACACACAAGAGGCCATCGACGAACTGATGGGGAGCAGTACAATTGATGCCGACGCCGATCCCACCAACGAGCTACAGACCATTAGTTTTGATGCTACAAGCAACCAAATAAGTCTTACGGATGGTGGTACGATTACCATCCCAAGCGGAGGCACCGATGCCGATACAGACCCAACCAATGAGTTACAGGACATCAGCCTGTCCGGTACCGGCCTCAGCATCAGCGATGGATCTACCATCGACCTTTCGGCCATCCTTCCACCGGGTGGTACCGATGACCAAAACGCGGCAGAAGTACCGTTCGATAATTCGGCCTCGGGATTAACGGCCACCGATGCGCAAGCGGCAATCGACGAATTGGCCGCCTCAGGGGTTGTCGATACCGATAATCAGAATCTAACATATGATGCAGCTACTAACATACTTGAAATAGAAGATGGGAATACGGTTGATCTGAGTAGTCTTTCCGGCGGTGGAGGTTCAGCATGGTCCCAAGATGGTGATGATGTGTATTACGATACGGGAAAAGTGGGTATAGGCATTATTCCCAATGGCCTACATCAAATTCATGACCCTCTGGAAAGTTATACCCAGTATACCGTAGATGCTTATGGGTCCGAATCCGGCGATGGCTTGGTTATTGGCCTCAGTGATGGTGGGCTTTTTGGACCAGTGGCCCAAATCACGAATCGCGAAGAAGGTCCTTTTATAATTGGTAATGGAGGGATGTCAAACCTTATTCTTGACCGACTTGGCAATATAGAGACGGCTGAAGATTTGTATGTTGGTGGGGCCATAAGTTCAGCAAGTCTAAATGGCGTGGGAACACGAAACGTCATGGCCGATGCCGATGGTAATTTGGTCATTGGAGCTGGAAGTAGCGGTAGTTCGCTATGGTCCCAGGCAGATGAAGATATAAATTATACAGGTGGCAATGTTGGCATTGGTGTCTTTGTGCCCACGGGAAGAACGGAGATTGCGGCAAATTCCACCACCTCCTTTCCGCAACTTGTTTTGAATGAAGATGGCGACGATTTCGCCCGTTTGGCTTTTAAGAATACATTTCATGCGGGAGCCCAGTGGCATATTGCCGGTACCGCACGAAATGGCTTTAGCGGGGCAACAAATTCAAAACTCAACTTTTGGTTTACGAACGATAATGGCGCTGCGGACAGGTTGACGATTACTGGTGCTGGCAATGTGGGTATCGGTACTACAGACCCGGCATCAAAGCTGGATGTTAGTGGTGATATCCGTACTTCTGGCGAAGTTCATAGACCTTCTACCGGAGCGGCCAATATGGTTCCCATCGCATATGGAAATATTGCAGCTGACGGTAGTATAATCTCTGGCAGTGGAAACTTTACCGTAAATAGGATAAGAGCGGGAAATTATCAGATTACAATTATAGGAGAGGCCTATGATGATGGTTATACAGCTCTATTAACCCCTTATAACAACGGTGGGGTATCGGGGTTTATGCAAGGCTCGGTTGGTAGCGATGATAAATTATTCGTTCGACATATCAGTCGGATAGCAGGAGCCGCAGGATCGGCCATTGATATTGATTCGCCCATCGGCTTTCTTGTGTACAAACCCTAGGATAGGGCACTGGGTAAAACCTGACATTTAAACAGCTTACTTCAAGCGAAGAGGCATATTCAAAACATACTTCTGGCTTATTTTGTCTAGTGATTTTTCATTTGTGAACAAGTCTCTTCCAATATGCCGAATTACGAAAACCCTTTTTTAAACCACCTTAAGTTTATGTTAACCTCTCTTTTCAACCTCCATTAAAGGGAAACCATTGAAAACGGGAAATCATGAAAAAAAATTACTTTATCTTTTTATTGGCGATATTCTTCTCCGGAATCGCGATCGCCCAAGATCCACAAAAAAACTTTATCAACTATCAGGGCGTGGCTCGGAACGGTGCAGACCAGATCATGGCCAATGAGGCGATGACCATAGGTATCGCCCTGAAAGTGGGTAGCACTTCCGTTGCGGCCGCCTATGTCGAAAACCATTCGGTCACGACGGATGCCAATGGCGTATTCAGTCTTAGGATCGGTAGCGGGGAAGCCGTTTCCGGAGATTACTACAACATCCCCTGGGGCAGTGCGGCTACCTTCGTAACGGTCTCGATAAACGGGTCCGAGATCGGTACCACCGAAATGATGGCCGTACCCTATGCCCTTAGTTCGGGCGACGCGCCGCAACGGGCCCACCAGGTGCCCTACGATAATGCCGCTTCGGGCCTGACGGCGACAAACACACAAGAGGCCATCGACGAATTGGTCGGAGGCAGTACAGTCGATGCAGATGCCGATCCCACCAACGAGCTACAGACCATTAGTTTTGATGTTGCAAGCAACCAAATCAGTCTTACGGATGGTGGTACGATTACCATCCCCAGCGGGGGGACTGATGCGGATGCGGATCCAGAAAATGAATTGCAGACCCTTGCCTTCGATGCGGGTACCAATGAATTGAGCCTGTCGGATGGGAATACGGTAACGATTCCCAGCGGAGGTACAGATGCCGATGCGGATCCCACCAACGAGATACAGACCATTAGTTTCGATGCGGCAAGCAACCAGATTAGCCTTACCGATGGTGGTACGATTACCATCCCTAGCGGGGGTACCGATGCAGATGCCGATCCTACCAATGAAATTCAAACCATTAGCTTTGATATTGGCACAAATGAATTAAGTCTGTCTGACGGAGGGACCGTTACTTTACCAAGCGGCGGAACCGATGCGGACGCCGATCCAACTAATGAACTACAGGATATTTCTTTAGCGGGTACCGAGCTGACCATTTCTGATGGTTCTACCATTGATTTGGCGCCCATAGTTCCACCAGGGGGTAGCGATGATCAAAACCTTGAATTGACGGCGGACGTATTGAGCATTGAGGGTGGTACGGGTACTGTTGACCTTAGCACCTATCGTGATGATGCCGATGCGGATCCAACCAATGAAATACAAACCTTGAGCTTTGATTCAACCACCAGCGAACTGAGCCTAAGCGATGGTAATACGGTAAGCTTGCCCAATGGGGGTGGCGGTGCAACAAGTATTAACGAACTATCAGATGGAAAAGCAGCTGGAAACTCAGTGTTTCTAGGGTTAAATGCGGGTGCCAATGCCATTACTGATGGCTCAGGTAACAATGTCGCTATTGGCGTAGACGCACTTTATTCCAACACCAGGGGCTATGGAAATACGGCCAATGGGGCATCGGCACTTCGATATAACACCACGGGCGCGCTAAATACGGCCAATGGGGCATCGGCACTTCGATACAACACCACGGGCGAGCGAAATACGGCCAATGGGGCTGAGGCACTTGCTCTCAACACCACGGGCGAGCGAAATACGGCCAATGGGGCATCGGCACTTACTTTCAACACCACGGGCGGGCGAAATACGGCCAATGGGTCTGGAGCACTTGCTTTCAACACCACGGGCGCGCGAAATACGGCCAATGGGGCATCGGCACTTTTTTCCAACACCTCGGGCAGGGAAAATACGGCCAATGGGGCATCGGCACTTTTGTTCAACACTACGGGCGCGCTAAATACAGCCAATGGGGCATCGGCACTTCGATCCAACACCACGGGCGAGCGAAATACGGCCAATGGGGCATCGGCACTTCGATCCAACACCACGGGCGCGCAAAATACGGCCAATGGGGCTGAGGCACTTTTGTTGAACACTACGGGCGCGCTAAATACGGCCAATGGGGCATTGGCACTTTGGTTGAACACTACGGGCCGGGAAAATACGGCCAATGGGGCAGCGGCACTTCGATCCAACACCACGGGCGAGCGAAATACGGCCAATGGGGCTGAGGCACTTTTGTTGAACACTACGGGCGCGCTAAATACGGCCAATGGGGCATTGGCACTTCGATTTAACACCACGGGCGCGCTAAATACGGCCAATGGGGCATCGGCACTTCGATCCAACACCACGGGCGAGCGAAATACGGCCAATGGGGCATCGGCACTTCGATCCAACACCACGGGCGAGCAAAATACGGCCAATGGGGCATTCGCACTTACTTCCAACACCACGGGCGTGCGAAATACGGCCAATGGGTCTGGGGCACTTGCTCTCAACACCACGGGCGCGCTAAATACGGCCAATGGGGGTGGGGCACTTGCTTTCAACACAACGGGCGATCAAAATACGGCCAATGGGGCTCGGGCACTCAGAAGTAATGAGACAGGTAGTTTTAATACCGCTATTGGGAGTGAGGCATTGGAAAATAGTACCGGAAGCTATAATGTCGCAATAGGGCATAACGCGCTCAGTTTGGTTACCGCCGGAGATAACAATATTGGCCTGGGTTCAGATGCAAGGGTTCCAAACACAACAGGGTCGCATCAAGTACGTATTGGCAACACACAAATCACTTATGCGGGTATACAGGTATCTTGGACAACGACTTCTGATGCGCGTTGGAAAGAGCACATACGTGAATTGCCTTATGGCCTTAATATGGTTGCTCAATTACGACCGGTAGATTATAGACGTAAGAATAACAATAAAAAAACACGTGAAATAGGTTTTATAGCCCAAGAAGTTGAACAAGTCTTATCTGACCTGGGGTATCAAGACCAAGGCGTATTGACCAAAGATGACAATGGTTTTATGAGTTTGAGATATAATGATTTTATACCAGTATTGACCAAGGCAATTCAAGAACAGCAGAAGATCATTGACGAGCAAGCAAAAAAAATCGCTGATCAAGAAGAAAAATTTCAAGACCAAGAAGGGCGACTTCAAAAATTGGAAGCCGCATTTTTGGCAAACAACTAGCCTAAAAAATCTTTGGCCTTTTCATGTTAACCTCTCTTTTCAAACTCCATTAAAAGGAAACTATTGAATCGAGAAATCATGAAAAAAAATTACTTCATCCTATGGGTTGCGATATTCGTCTCAGGAATCGCGATGGCCCAAGAACCACAAAAAAACTTTATCAACTACCAGGGCGTGGCCCGCAATGGGGCCAACCAGCTTATGGCCAATGAGAGTATGACCATCGGTATCGCCTTGAAAATGGGAAGTGCGGCCGCAGCAGCCGCCTATGCCGAAAACCATTCGGTCACCACCGACGCCAATGGCGTTTTTAGCCTTAAAATCGGGAACGGGGATGCCGTTTCCGGGGATTATGGCACCATCTCTTGGGGTGTTGAAGCTACTTTTGTAACTGTCCTAATCAATGGTTCTGAAATCGGCACTACCGAAATGATGGCGGTACCCTATGCGCTAAGTTCGGGCGATGGCAGCCAATCTGCTAACGAAGTTCCTTATAACAATGCGGTGTCGGGACTGACGGCGACAAACGCACAAGACGCTATCGACGAACTTGTCGGAAGCGGTGGGGTAGATGCCGATGCCGACCCCACCAACGAGATTCAGGACATTTCATTGGTCGGAACGGACTTGTCGATTTCCGCGGGTTCCACTATCGATCTTTCGCCGATCATACCTCCCGGAGGCACAGACAATCAGAACGCTATGGAAGTAACCTATGACAACGCCATCTCGGGCTTGACAGCTACCGATACCCAAGGGGCTTTAGACGAATTGGCTACCAGCGGGTTGGTCGATACCGATGACCAAAACCTATCACTTTCAGGTACCCTATTACAAATTTCCGACGGTACAGGGGTAGACCTTGCCCCTATAATTCCAGCAGGCGGAACAGACGACCAGAATGCGGGCGAAGTGCCTTTTGACAATACCGCCTCTGGGCTGGCGGCTACCGATACTCAGGCCGCTTTGGACGAATTGGCATCCGGGGGATTGGTTGATACCGACGACCAGAATCTTACTTTTGATGCAACTACCAACATACTTGAAATAGAAGATGGAAATACCGTGGATTTGAGTAGTCTTGACGGTGGTGGTGGAAGTTCGCTATGGTCACAAGATGGGGATGATGTGTATTACAATACGGGGAAGGTGGGTATCGGGATTATACCCAACGGCCTGCATCAAATTCATGACCCTTTCGAAAGTTATACCCAGTATACCGTTGATGCGTATGGTTCTGAGTCCGGCGATGGCCTTATTATTGGACTTGCTGATGGTGGGCTTGTTGGACCAGTGGCCCACGTCATGAATAGGGAAGAAGGCCCTTTTGTAATTGGTACTGCAGGGAGGTCCAGTCTTATTCTCGATCAACTTGGCAATGTAGAGACCTATCAAGATTTGTATGTTGGTGGGGCCATAAGTTCAGCCAGTCTAAATGGCATAGGAACACGTAACGTAATGGCCGATGCCGATGGCAATTTGGTTATCAGTGCCGGAGGTAGCGGAAGTTCGCTATGGTCAGAAAATGGTGATGATCTCTTTTTTAATACTGGGAATGTAGGCATTGGCACTAGTGCTCCAGATATAGCTTTGGATATTGAGACGGATGGCGGTGTGTCTATACGAACAACTACAACCACTTCCAATAATTATACGACCTTCCTGAATTCAGCAGGTTATGTTGGCCTTTCCGGAGTATATAGCGGCAATCGGGATATGGACTTCGGAACACCACCCGTAAACGGGACGGGCAAAGTAAACTTGATCACACAGGGCACTCCCAAGTTGACCGTTGCTACTGATGGCAATGTTGGGATCGGGACACAGACACCTACCACCAAATTGAAGGTGGTAGGCGATATCAAAACCTCGGGGGAAGTTCATGGATCCAATACCGGAAGCGCTAACATGATTCCCATTGCTTATGGTCTAGTTAGGGGGACAGGAGCCATAGAGTCAGGTAGTGGTAATTTTACTGTTACACGTACGGAAACGGGCACCTATGAAATTCGTGTCCCTGATGCAGTCTCTAGTCATGATTGGATAATTTCTACTACGGTACATGCAACTGGCGGTCCTAGAATTTTAACAGTTTATGCTGGGCCAAATTACATTGTGGTAAGAACGTATGTCTTATCAGGCACTATCGTCGACGGTCTATTTTCGTTCATAATATATGCTCCTTAGCAATCCCTCAATACAATCTTATGGTTTTAATTGGCGAATATTCATTAAACCAAAAAGTATATTAAAAACATACTTTTTGGTTTATTTTTTTCTGTTGAACTTCACTGGAAATTTCATTTAAAATCACTTCCGCTGGAAAGAGCAGCGTACATCAGTAGCCAGCCTAGATTTCAACATGCAATGTTAAAAACTTTGTGATGGAATCTTTGAAACACCCCCAAATTATCGCTCTTTATTTTCCATCTTTGTAGACCCAGTCAGCGAGTAATTTTCTACTCAAAACACTAATTTTTTAAAAAAACAAGAATATGTCCACAACAGCGCTAGAGCCTATTTTGGAAGAAAATGAAGACCGCTTTGTTATCTTCCCCATTAAACACGATGACCTTTGGGAATGGTATAAAAAATGTGAGGCCTGCTTTTGGACAGCCGAGGAAATCGATCTAAGTGAAGACCTCAACGACTGGAACAATAAATTGAATGACGACGAGCGCTATTTCATCAAACACATCTTGGCTTTCTTTGCCGCTTCCGATGGTATCGTGAATGAAAATCTTGCGGAAAATTTTGTTAGTGAGGTGCAGTACGCCGAAGCAAAATTCTTCTATGGTTTTCAGATTATGATGGAGAACATCCATTCAGAAACCTATTCCTTGCTCATCGATACTTATGTAAAGGATGAAAAGGAAAAGAATATTCTCTTTAAAGCCATCGAGAACTTCCCGGCCATAAAGAAAAAAGCCGATTGGGCCTTGGCTTGGATTGAATCGCCTAGTTTCGCCGAGCGCTTGATCGCCTTTGCAGCTGTTGAGGGTATTTTCTTCTCGGGAGCGTTCTGCTCTATTTTTTGGTTGAAAAAAAGAGGCTTGATGCCAGGGCTTACCTTTTCGAACGAATTGATTTCGAGGGATGAAGGTATGCACTGCGACTACGCCGTGCACCTACACAATAAACACCTGATGAACAAGGTACCTAAAGAGCGAATTACGCAAATTTTGACCAACGCGCTCGACATTGAACGTGAGTTTATTACCGAGTCGCTTCCAGCAAGTTTAATCGGAATGAATTCAAAGCTGATGACACAGTATCTCGAGTTCGTAACCGATCGGTTATTGGTAGAATTGGAATGCGATCGTGTGTACAACGCTACCAATCCGTTTGACTTCATGGATATGATTTCCCTGCAAGGGAAAACCAATTTCTTTGAAAAAAGAGTAGCGGAATACCAAAAGGCGGGCGTGATGAACAAAGATGAAGATGCGCAGAAAATTAGCTTTGACGCCGATTTTTAACGTCGTGTAGTTCGTTCTAACAAGAGAGCTTCTAGGGGTAAATCCCTGAATCCATATATAACAATCAACGACCATTGGTCGGGGTTTCTAAAACCCTGGACCCTACCGAGCAGCGGTAAAATTCATACCAAAGCCGGAATACCGATTAGACAGACCAAAATTATCCATTAACCAAAAAAACAGCAATAACCACATGTTTGTAGTAAAAAGAGACGGAAGAAAAGAAGTAATCATGTTCGACAAGATTACCGCTCGTGTTCGAAAATTATGTTACGGCCTTAACGGTCTTGTAGACCCACTTAAAGTAGCCATGCGCGTCATAGAAGGGCTTTATGATGGTGTAACCACATCGGAATTGGATAATCTGGCAGCCGAAATCGCCGCTACCATGACCACTACCCACCCCGATTATGCAAAATTGGCCGCACGAATCTCCGTTTCGAACCTACACAAAAACACCAAAAAATCGTTCTCCGAAACCATGGAGGACCTGTATTTGTATATAAACCCCAGAACCGGGAAAAAAGCACCTTTGCTCTCTGATGAGGTATATGAGGTAATCATGGCCAACTCTGAGAAATTAGACTCTACCATCATTTATAACCGTGATTTCGGATACGACTATTTTGGCTTTAAAACATTGGAACGTTCCTATCTGTTAAAGCTTAACGGTCAAATCGTCGAACGACCACAGCATATGCTCATGCGTGTTTCAGTAGGGATACATTTAGACGACCTGGATTCGGTTATCGAAACCTATGAGTTGATGTCGAAGAAATTCTTCACCCATGCGACACCTACCCTATTCAACTCCGGAACTCCAAAGCCGCAGATGTCGTCCTGCTTCCTATTGGCGATGAAAGATGATAGTATCGATGGTATTTACGATACCCTCAAACAAACCGCGAAGATTTCGCAATCTGCGGGTGGTATCGGTCTGTCTATTCATAATATTAGAGCTACGGGATCATATATTGCCGGAACTAATGGCACTTCCAACGGCATCGTTCCTATGCTACAGGTATTTAACGACACGGCACGGTATGTGGATCAAGGTGGTGGAAAGCGTAAAGGCAGTTTCGCCATTTATATGGAACCATGGCATGCGGATATCTATGAGTTTTTAGACTTGAAAAAGAATCACGGTAAGGAAGAGATGCGTGCGCGCGACCTGTTCTATGCCATGTGGATTTCCGATTTGTTCATGAAAAGAGTCGAGGCCAATGCCGATTGGACGTTGATGTGCCCGAACGAATGTCCAGGCTTGTTCACCCACCACAGTGAAGAATTTGAAAAACTGTACCTGGGTTACGAAGCCGAGGGCAAAGGCCGAAAAACGGTAAAGGCAAGGGAACTTTGGGAAAAAATATTGGAATCCCAAATCGAGACCGGAACACCCTACATGCTGTACAAAGACGCTGCAAATCGCAAGAGCAACCAAAAGAATTTAGGTACGATTCGTTCTTCGAATTTATGTACTGAAATCATGGAATATACCTCTCCGGACGAGGTAGCCGTTTGCAACTTGGCATCTATCGCCTTGCCGATGTTCGTCAAAAACGGCGAATTTGACCATAAAGAACTTTATCGTGTGACCAAGCGCGTTACCAAAAATCTCAATAGGGTCATCGATCGAAATTATTACCCGGTTAAGGAAGCTGAAAATTCCAATATGCGTCACAGGCCGATTGGCTTGGGCGTACAGGGCTTGGCCGATGCCTTTATTATGTTGCGTTTGCCTTTTACCAGCGACGAAGCCAAAAAACTGAACCAAGAAATATTCGAAACCTTATATTTTGCTGCCGTTACCGCCTCTATGGAAGCTGCCAAAGAAGAAGGGGTGTACTCTTCCTATGAAGGCTCACCGATTTCCGAAGGGCTATTTCAGCACAACCTTTGGAACATTAAGGATGAAGAACTTTCAGGACGTTGGAACTGGGAGAAACTTCGGAAGGATGTAAAAAAGAACGGCGTACGGAACTCGCTCTTGGTGGCTCCCATGCCAACCGCGTCTACTTCTCAGATTTTGGGCAACAATGAATGTTTCGAGCCGTATACCTCGAACATTTACACCCGTCGTGTGCTGTCCGGAGAATTCATTGTAGTGAACAAACATCTTTTGGAAGACCTCGTTAACTTAGGTCTATGGAACGAGAATATGAAGCAGGAACTAATGCGCGCCAATGGCTCGATACAGCACATCGAAACCATTCCGCAAGACATTCGTGACTTGTACAAGACGGTTTGGGAACTGAGCATGAAAGACATCATCGACATGTCAAGACACAGAGGTTATTTTATAGACCAAAGCCAGTCGCTGAACCTTTTTATGGAAAATGCGAACTACGCCAAACTTACCTCGATGCACTTTTATGCATGGAAGAGCGGCTTAAAAACCGGCATGTATTATTTACGTACCAAAGCTGCGGTAGATGCTATAAAATTCACCCTCGACAATACGAAGAAAAAGGAAATGCCGGTGAGTGTCGCCGCAGAGGCCGAGGTAGTTGCCGCAACGCCGCCTACAGCGGAGGAGGCCGCAGCGCTACCAGTTCAAACCACTCCTTTGGCCGCACAGACCGAAACGGACATTCAACCAATGTCGCCTCAGGAAATGAAAGAAATGATCGCAAGGGCGAAAGAAGGCCAAGCCGATGATGATTGTTTGATGTGCGGTTCATAAATGCCCTTGGTCGGTCTCTGAATCCTACTATACAAGTCAGTAAGTTTAAGACTTAAAAGTAGTGGAAGGACATATTCCTCGGCAATCGAAATATATTTTTGAGTTCTTACGATTTGATTCCATAAAATAAACCCTAGCGACCTGAAAACTGGTTTGCTAGGGTTTTTATATCGATTAAATAGAGCGGGAAAATACCTATCGCCCTTTCATCCTACTTATTCTATAAAATTACTTTTTTTCGACAATTACGTCTTATATCCTTCAGCTGTGATAAAAATGTTACTGACAAGTGGCATCAATATATTAGAGGATAAATTTGAAAAATTTGTATTTCGCGGACATAGAAAGAATGTGCCAAAAGAACAAAGGGGCACATTTAAGAGATGTAAACAAAGGGTATTACTTTGTTTTTGTAATATACGGTTTCATTACTTGGGCAAAGCCGTAAGCCAGAACGTATATCAATAAGATGATAAGCGTCTTATCCATGTGTTGGTAATGATCGATGTAAGTTAACTTATACTATATACGGACAAAACGTATAAAAAGATGACGCTCATCCGACTTTTTGAACGGTTAAGCGACAAAAATAATACATAACAGGCACAAAAGACGTATTTTCCCACAAAAAAAATGCGGGAATTAGTTAAAATAATGTTATAATTTACAGGGTGCCGCAATAGTCCGGACTATCGGGCCCATGCCTTATTTCATACTAGTCTTTCAAATCTAATACTCAATGCGCTTTTTAACATAAAAGCGAAAAGACATTCTAGAAGCTAGCAATAAAACAATATAGGCTATAAGTAGGTATAGATATGGGGTCATGCGATTAAGAACGCATCATATCGGACGTATCTTACTTTTGTATTGTGCGTTACATCGAAAAGTGTCAATATATTCGATGAAACACACTACATTTTTCGTTTATCGGATGAAATACGGTCTTGAAACCCATTTACCACTAAAATAATAATGCTGTTTTAGTATATTTAAACTGCTAACCAACCTTTCGAACGCTATGAAGCAACGTAAATTTACGCTCTCCGAAAACGAAATTCCTGAAAATTGGTATAATATCGTTGCCGATATGCCCAATAAACCTCTTCCACCATTGCATCCGGGTACCTTGGAACCTATCGGTCCTGAAGCTTTATCGCCTTTATTTCCCATGGCGCTCATCGAACAGGAAGTAAGCACGGAAAAATGGGTTTCGATTCCCGATGAGGTACGTCATCTCTATTCCTTATGGAGACCTACCCCTTTGTACCGCGCATACGAACTTGAGAAGGCATTGGACACTCCGGCCAAAATCTATTACAAATACGAGGGCGTTAGTCCTTCGGGTTCGCACAAGCCCAATACAGCGGTTCCTCAAGCCTATTACAGCAAACAGGAAGGCGTGAAAAGAATCACCACCGAAACCGGAGCAGGTCAATGGGGTAGTGCGTTGAGCTTTGCGTGCCAACATTTCGGTATTGCCTGCGATGTATATATGGTGAAGCTTTCCTATAATCACAAGCCTTATCGAAAATCGATGATGAACGCCTGGGGGGCGAATGTATTTGCCTCGCCGACCAATCTTACAGAGGCGGGTCGAAAAATACTAGCCGAAAACCCGGAGAGTCCCGGTTCGCTCGGAATCGCCATTTCTGAGGCCGTAGAAATGGCCGCCCAACGCGAAGACACTAAATATGCCTTGGGAAGTGTGCTCAACCATGTAAAATTACACCAGACAATAATTGGACAGGAAGCCATCAAACAGATGGAAAAAGCCGGCGATATGCCCGATATCGTAGTCGCCCCTTTTGGGGGAGGCTCTAATTTCGCCGGGCTGGCTTTTCCGTTTTTACGGTTGAATTTAGAAGAAGGCAAAAACATACGCTGTATCGCCAGTGAGCCGACCTCTTGCCCTAAATTGACCAGAGGTGTCTTCAGATACGATTTCGGAGATACGGGCGGAATGACCCCATTGTTGCCGATGTATACCTTAGGGCACGATTTCGTTCCCGCGCCCATTCACGCGGGTGGACTTCGATATCATGGTGCCGGTGTTATCGTTAGCCAATTATTGAAGGACAATTTAATAGAAGCAGTGGCCCATGACAATTTGGAAGTGTTCGAGGCAGGAGTGCTATTCGCCAAAACAGAGGGAATCATACCCGCTCCCGAGGCTACGCATGGTATTGCAACCGTAATCGCTGAAGCGAAAAAGTGCAAGGAAGAGGGAGTTTCCAAAACCATCTTGTTCAACCTTTGTGGTCATGGCAATTTTGACATGAAAGCCTATGATGATTATTTTGCGGGAAAAATCGTTAAGCATGAATTGTCGCAAGAAGAAATCAACACATCGATCGCGCGATTGAATACTCCCGAAATCGAGTAGCTAGATTTGTTACTAGACTATTCGAGTAGAACTATAAACACAGCACTATTGAAAAGAGCGGATTAAAGAAAGTCATCGACCTTTTTATACGCATCGATAACGGCCTGCTCCCCTGCTTTGTCTTCTTTGGAATTACCGTGCTCCATTCCCAAAATCCCGGTAAATGCTTTGCTATGGATGAACTTAAAGACGTTGTTGTAGTTGATTTCCCCTGTAGTAGGTTCTTTGCGACCAGGATTGTCTCCAATTTGGATATAAGCGATTTCATCCCAAGAAGCTTCCATATTAGGAATCAGATTCCCTTCTTGGATTTGTTGGTGGTAAATATCGAAAAGTATTTTGCATGAGGGGGAACCTACTGCTTTGCATACCTCGTATGCCTGCGGGGAACCCGTAAGAAAAAGTCCCGGATGATTTCTAAAATTCAAGGGTTCCAGTACCATAATCAATCCGTGCGGTTCGAGTATTGCCGAGGCCTGTTTTAACGATTCGACGACATGCGCCGTCTGGTATCCCATGGAGAGGCCTAAATCCACATGCCCAGGTACAACGGTCATCCATTTTGCATTGACTCGTTTGGCAACTTCCACCGATTGCCGTATATGCTCCAAAAATTCAGCGCGCTTCTCAGCGTCGCCAGAAGCTAAATTGGGCTCCTTCCAATAGATATCGTGGGCAACGAAAACGCCCATTTCAAGACCGCGCTCTTGCATCGTTTTTGCCATCTTTTCTTGCAAGGCTATTTCGCGGCCTCGCATACCATTATCCTCGAATGCGGTAAAACCTTGATCGGCCATGAAATTCAACTGCGCGATAGGGTCTTCTCCCGCATGGTGTTGAAACATGCCTAAGTGCGGTGCATATTTGAGATTGAACGAATGTTTCATTGGAGAGTCCGGTTTGGCACCGTAAGCAAAAGCCCCGCCAAGCGAAACAGCTCCGCCGGTCAAGGCCGTTTTTTGAATAAAACTTCTTCGTTTCATTTAAATATTTAAAGAGACCACGCTTTACCTTCTGTAAGTTCCTGTAGATCTCCACAAGCAATGTACTCACCGGGAACCGGAAGATACGCCAAGACCTCTTCTCCAACGTATTCGGAAGTCTTATAACCCCAAATCGTCATTCCCCGAAGGTTATTAGCAAAGGCGAACTGTGCTATGTTGTCCTCTAAGTTCGGAGTTTCACCCTTTGCGATCGCCTCGTTGTACGAATTGATCGTTTCGAACATTTTCACTTGATCTTCTTTCGTGACCTTAAGTGCTTCGGCCAAGGTTTTTTCTAAATCCTCGGCGGTAAGGTCCGTTGCTTTTTCTTTCCCACCATCTTTCATACTCTTATCCATAAATCGGCCCATGGTCATTTTAAGGAAATCTTGCTGTTCTTTTTCCATGACCTCATTGGAGAAACGATCTATAAAAATGTTTGTCTGAACTTCGGATGCCGAAGGCGTGTCGGTCTTGGGTAGAATAATATCTACAAGTTTGGTCAAAACGGCCCCCTCTTCCTTTGTGAAAAAATCAGGTGTCCATTCCAATACTGGTTCGCCCTTACAACTTTGCATTAAACTGATCAAGGTTGGTGTGGCCACAGTGTATCCCATGGCAAGGCCCATACTTCTAAGTGCTTTTCTTCTATCCATTATATAATTCCTTTTTTGAGTTGTTCGGCAGCGTGGTTCGCTGCTCTGGCGGTAAAAGCCATATACGTTAAAGATGGGTTTACACAGCTGGCGGAGGTCATAAAAGAGCCGTCCGTTACATATACGTTCTGTACATCATGCAAGGCATTATTACCATCCAATACTGATGTTTTTCGATTTCTTCCCATGCGTGCAGTTCCCATTTCATGAATACCAAGACCCAAAGCGCCTGGATTATCATATGGTTCTACATCCTTCATACCGGCAGCTTCCAGCATATCGACCGCGGACTGTTTCATATCTTTCCGCATGTTCCATTCGTTTTCCTTGAACTCGGCATCAAAGGTGACCGTGGGCAGACCCCAAGCATCCTTTTTATCATAATCGAGCGTAAAACGATTATCCTCATAGGGGAGTACCTCCCCAAAACCCGTCATACCAAAGCGCCAACCGCCTGGCTTCAAAATTGCCTCTTTAAGATCCTTACCATGGGATAGTTCAGCGATACTATCTTGCCAGTCGCCCCTACCGGCACCTCCCTGATAGCCAAAACCTCTTTTGTAATCGGTGCGATCACTGTCACCACCCAAATTCCTGAATCGAGGTAGATAGATACCATTGGGCTTTCTACCCTTATAATATTTATCTTCAAAACCTTCCAGCTTACCAGAGGCCCCAACACCTAAATGGTGGTCCATGATATTACGTCCCAATTGATCGGAGTCGTTGCCCATTCCGTTCGGAAAGCGATCCGATTTCGACTGCATAAGAATAGATGTGGATGCAATTGCGGAGGCACATAGGAAAATCACCTTTGCCTTGAACTCGAAAGTCTCTTTGGTAAGTCTATCGATCACCTTTACGCCGGTCGCCTTTTTAGTATCCGGATCATACATCACCTCATGTACGATCGAATCGGGTCGCAACGTCATATTCCCCGTTTTTTCCGCAGCGGGAAGGGTAGAGGAAAGACTACTGAAGTATGCCCCGAACGGACACCCTCTGATACACCTATTTCTGTATTGGCATTTGCTTCGCCCATCAAACTCCTTGGTTCCCGTGATGTGGGCTACTCGGCCAGCCGTAACTACGCGACCATCAAAATGTTCGGCCACCTTCTCGCGAAAATGCTGTTCGCCGCAGTTTAACGGCATCATGGGTAAAAACTCACTGTCCGGTAATTGCTTCAATCCTAAGGGCTCACCGCATACTCCTATATACTTCTCTACTTTCGAATACCAGGGGGCGATATCCTTGTAACGAACGGGCCAATCAACGGCAATGCCCTCACGTCTGTTCGCAGTAAAATCGATGTCGCTCCATCGGTAACTGTGTCGACCCCATTGTAAGGAACGGCCACCAACATGATAGCCCCGCATCCAATCGAAGCGCTTTATTTCGTTATAGGGATGTTCCAAATCGTTTACAAACCACATTTTGCTCGCGGCGCCGGTTGTATAGCCTGTCCTATTTTGCTTTTCTTGTTTTTTAATATCTTCCCGAGTGGGTTGTCCTGCGTTGGGCAAATCCCAAGGATCCAAATTGGCCGTCTCATAGTCCTCTATATGTTTTACCATGCGTCCGCGTTCAAGAACAAGGGTCTTCAGTCCGTTCTCACAGAGTTCTTTCGCCGCCCAGCCACCACTTATCCCTGTGCCCACGACAATAGCATCATAAGAGGATTCCTCTTGGTTGTAATAGAATTTGCTCATATATCGAATTGTTTAGTTTCTAAATTTATTAAATTAAATTTTAATTTTCTACATTTAGAGTTCGTTCCTTTTCGGAAGACCTAATAAATCATGGATATTGGACTTATTTAGTTTGCCTAAGCTACCCTGAAAAAAATACTGACACAAAACCACAACTATTCAATATGAAAACAAAAAATATATATCGATCCGCAATTCAAATTGTATTCGTACTAATGCTCATCGGAATGTACTCCTGCAAGGAAGAAAAAAAGACCGACGAAAAAAGCGCCGACAACATTCCTGTTGAAACGGCAGAATTAAGACCCTTTTTTGAGCTGTCTTTGGCTCAATGGTCTATACATAATATGATACGGGAAGACGGGGTAGACCCGTATACTTTTGCCGAAAAAGCCAAGGAATGGGGCTTTACCGGATTGGAATATGTAAGCCAGCTCTACAATCCAGAACTTTCTGACGCCGGTTATTCGGAGGAGGCTATGGCCGCCTTCGTCGAAAAATCGAATGCCGAGGCAAAAAAACATGGATTAAAAAATGTTCTTATCATGATCGATGGCCAAGGTAATTTGGCTGTAAACAATGAAGCGGAAAGAAATGAAACCGTTGAAAAACATAAAAAATGGGTCGACGCGGCAGCCGCAATGGGTTGCCATGCCATACGGGTTAACCTGAACGGAAGCATGGTGCCGGAAGAATGGAAAGCAAGTGCCATTGACGGACTTACCAAACTCTGTACGTATGCCAAAACCAAAAATATAAACGTACTTGTGGAAAATCACGGAGGGTTGTCATCGAACGCAGCATTGCATGCCGAGGTAATGGAAGCCGTAAATATGGATAACTGTGGCACCCTGCCCGACTTCGGAAATTTTTGCATCCAGAGGAATGACCCAAAGGATTACGGCTCTGGTTGCGCCGAAATGTACGATATCTATAAGGGCGTTGCCGAACTGATGTCGCATGCTAAAGCGGTAAGTGCAAAATCGCATGATTTCGACGCCGATGGAAACGAAACTGAAATCGATTATGTGAAAATGCTTCAAATCGTGAAAGATGCGGGGTATACAGGCTTTATCGGTGTAGAATACGAAGGGAAGATTCTTGGTGAGGAAGAGGGCATTAAAGCCACCAAGGAGTTGCTGCTCGAAGCTGCCACAAAAATGAACTGATCAAGCGACCAAACAACCATACCTACCCGTGAAAGTCTTTTTTAACCAACTGTTCGATTATAATTTTTATTGCAACAAAAAACTCATTGAAGCCTGTACCGGTATGGATAGTGTTCCCATGAAGAGCCTTGAACTCTTTAGCCATATGCTCAATGCACATCATATCTGGAATAGCAGAATAAGGGGCAGAGAAGCATCTTATGAGGTCTGGCAAATACATGAGGTAAAAGTCTGGGGCGATATACATTACGAAAATCAACGAGCCTCTTTTGAAATCACGACCAATGCAACTGATTTTGACATAGGCATCGATTACGAGAACAGCAAAGGCAGGCTATTTACGAACACCTTGCAAGAAATGCTTTTTCATATCATCAATCATTCTACTCACCACCGAGGACAGATCGCGACGGATTTCAGGGCAAACGGATTCGAACCTCTTCCGTTAGACTATATTTTCTACAAGCGATAAAGACCAATGAGAACTACAGTGCGCACCCAGCTATAGCTTACTAATGCTCTTAGAATTCTTCCTCTAAGGAGGGTGGTTCGTAACCTGAACGATTATCTTAAGGGGGTAATCTAACCGTTCATAACTTGGTCCCCATAGCAGCCTGAGCGGGTTGATATGTTCGGCAGTTTTCAGCTGGCACGTAAAATCGCTGTCACCCATCTCAATCGGGGATGGCACCCATAATCGGAAAACCTTTTGGCCATTCCGCCAGATTCGCGTCGGTAGTAGAACTTTTATTTACGGTTTTGTTCAAAAACAAGAAAATCGCCTATAACTCTTAGAATTTTTATAAATTGTCAAGGCCTAACCTAGAAGTAAATAATTATCAACCAACTAATTTGAAGTTATGAAAGAACAAATTAATAAAAATCGCCTGTTTCTTGCATCATGTATGGCCCTAATCGTTACGGCAATGACTTTTGCCATTAGGGCCAGACTCGAAACTGTATTTGGTCCGGAGGGTGTAGGTTTAACGCTTGAGCAAATCGGTTATGCGTTTACCCCGGCCTTTTGGGGCTTTACGCTTGCCATGCTTTTCGGAGGACCTTTGGTTGACACGCTAGGGATAAAGAAGATTACTTGGCTGGCATTTATCATGCACGCGATTGGTATTGTTTGGACCATTATGGCGAGTGATATGACCTCTTTGTTCATCGCAACTTTATTCGTGGGTATTGGCAATGGTTTGGTAGAAGCCGCACTGAACCCAATGATCGCATCGATGTACACCAAGGACAAAACAAAAATGTTGAACCGCTTTCATGTTTGGTTTCCCGGAGGAATCGTAATCGGGGCGATAGTCGGTTGGTTGGTTATGGATGTTATGGGGTTGAGTTGGCAAATCATGGTCGGCGTATTGTTCATACCATTAATTGCATACGCCATCTTGTTCTTGGGTCAAAAGTTCCCCGTTACGGAAAGGGTACAAATGGGAGTTAGTTCAAAAAAAATGTATTCCAGCCTAGCGAACCCGCTGTTTATATTCATGGTTATATGCATGATGCTCACCGCAGCATCGGAATTGGGAACTACCCAGCGGATAGAGTCACTCTTGAAAACCTCGGTTTCGAACCCGTTGTTGATTTTGGCGTTCATTAATGGAATAATGGCCCTAGGCCGGGCTTTTGCCGGTCCTGTTATTCATAAATTGCAGCCTACCGGAATGCTGGTTTTTTCGGCGATTTTCACTTTTATCGGCCTATGGCTGCTTACCATAACAAGTGGCGCTATGACCTTTGCCGCCGCTGGTGTTTTTGCCGTAGGCGTTACCTTTTTCTGGCCCACTATGCTCGGTTTTGTGGCGGAATACCTTCCCCAAACCGGGGCTTTGGGCTTGTCGATTATGGGCGGGGCCGGAATGTTATCGGTTTCCATCGTGCTTCCTGTAATGGGTAAACTTATGGACGATGCCAATGCGACGGAAGCCCTTAGAACGATGTCGATCCTTCCTGCCATTCTTACAGTAGCCTTTATAGGGTTATACCTCTACATGAAAAAAAGAAAACCAGTAACGGAACAAGCATAACATCTTAAAGTATATACATCCCATGCCGAAAAAAATAAGACTAGGAATTTTAGGAGGAGGAGGCGACTCCCTCATCGGAGTACTGCACCGCGTGGCCTCCCAAATCAACGACAATTATGAAATTACTGGAGCTGTTTTCAATCCAGATTTCAAGGCGAACAAGGCTTTCGCTCGGGAAATAGACGTCCCACTAAATCGAATTTACAAAGACTTCGATACCCTTGTAGAAGAAGAAATGAAACTGCCCGAGAACGAACGTATCCAGGTGTGTTCGATTCTCACACCGAATTTTCTCCATTTCCCCATGGCGAAAAAGTTGTTGGACAATGGTTTTCATGTCATATGCGAAAAGCCGATGACCACCAGCTTGGCCGAAGCAAAAACACTTCAAAAGGCCCATAAAAAGGCTGGAACTGTTTTTGCGTTGACGCACACGTATACCGGGTATCCCATGGTGCGCCAAATGCGGGAAATGATCAAAAAGGGAGAACTCGGGAAAATTCATAAAATCGATGCGCGCTATTATCAAGGCTGGATTAATACTATTATACACGATAAGAAAAAACGGTCTAGCGTATGGCGCTTAGACCCTAAAAAAGCTGGTATCAGTTCGTGCATGGGAGATATAGGGGTACATGCCTTTAATTTAGTAGAGTATACCACCGGTCTTAAAGTGAAATCCTTGCTCTGTGATTTCAATTATCTCTATAAGGACAATAAAATGGATGTGGACGGCACGGTTCTCATTCGACTAGACGATCATGTGAAAGGCGTTATTCGCAGTAGCCAAGTCGCTACCGGAGAGGAAAACGGACTCGCCATCGCCATTTACGGTGAAAAGGGAGCCCTGCGCTGGGAGCAGGAGAGACCGAATTTCCTCTATAAAATGAGCGATACGGAACCTACCCAAATTTACAAACCCGGTCATGAGTACAATTCGAAATTGTCGTTAGACGGCACTAAATTACCCGCAGGCCATCCTGAAGGTATTTTCGACTCAATGGCCAATATTTATTTAGGAGCGGCCAAAGCGATTCGTGGAAAAAAATACGACGATGGGGAATTCCCGACCATGGAAGATGGTGTACGTGGGATGAACTTTATCGAAGCTACGGTAGCATCGCATAAAGCCAAAAATACTTGGGTGAAATTGATGAAGTGATTTCGATTACGCTCTGCTATCGACGACTTCTAGAAACGAAGCCCAAGCGAATTCGAGGGCCGGTAGGCTTGGAAAAGTGGCTTCGGCTACGCTCAGCCTCCGGCATGCCTTAAGAACAAATCTAGAGCGGCACTGGATAGTGTTAAAGATAGAAAAAATCGATGGAGAGGCTTCACCCGGCCGGCACTTTGTTCAAGAAAAGAACCTCGAGCGTAGCCGAAGGGGGTGGTAAGGCACAAGAAAAGTAATTTTACCGCTCGAACACCTTTTCAAATTCTTGACATACCACGATCATACTTTCTCGTGGTACTCTATCAAATTGGGCCAGTTCTTTTTCGTAGTACTCCCAATGGGTCTTTTTCCATTGTTCCAATGATTGATCGCCTTCACCCTCTAAGCGTGCGTATTCGGCATCGATGCTGAAAAAAGGTTTCAATTTTACTTTGGTCGTCTGCACGATACACTGTGCCGTACCCTCCCAATCGGTTACGACCATAAAATCCCCTATTTTCGGGAGTCGCTCCTTTCGGTATTGCAACCCTAGCAACGATGGGGAAGTAGCCCGCTTTATGCCTTGCTTCACCAGCCTGGCACATTCGTTGGCATCCTGTTCATTATTACAAAAGTGGATTGTCTTGGGGGCCTCGTGAAAAGCATCCTCTAGATGCTGATCTAAATAATCACCCCACATGTTTCTTGCTGAAGCATTGTCCATTTACCTTAAACGTATTTGTTCTTGCTACTATTGTTGGTTCGTCATTGTATTTGTTTCAGGAAAAGGTTCCTGCCTTGAATGCCGCTGCGGCATGATTGGCGGCCCTTGCCGTAAACGCCATATAGGTCAACGAAGGATTTACGCAACTCGAAGAGGTCATAAATGCCCCATCGGTAACATACACATTGGGCACCGTATGTACTTGATTGTGCTTGTTCAAGATCGAAGTCTTTGCACTATGTCCCATTCTGGCACCGCCCATTTCGTGAATACCCAAACCAGGTCCCGATGATTCTTCATACGAATTGACGTCTTTGAACCCTGCCTTTTTGAACATGTCCACGATTTCTTTCTTGATATCTTCCCGCATGCGATATTCGTTTTCCTTGAACTCTACATCGAACGCTAGCTGTGGAAGCCCCCATTTGTCTTTTTCGGTCGGGCTCAAGGTAACCCTATTGTCGTCATACGGCAGAAACTCCCCGAAACCGGTAACCCCGATCTGCCATTGTCCTGGTTTCAAAATTTCTTCTTTAAGCGCTTTACCATAGCCCATTTCGGCAACGGCAGCCGACCAATCTTGACGGCTTGCGGTACCTTGATACCCAAAGCCGCGTAGGTATCCTTCGCGCTTGGTCGCTGCATCGAGGTTCACGAATCGAGGAATATAAAACCCGTTAGCCCGCCTTCCCTTATAATATTTGTCAAGGTAGCCATCAACTTTGGCCGTTGCACCCAGTTTGTAATGATGGTCCATAATACCGCGGCCCAAGGCGTCGGAATCATTTCCTAACCCGTTCGGGAATCGTGCCGATTTCGATTGCAGCAGAATGCCAACAGAGGCCATGGCAGAGGCACATAGGAAAATTACCTTGGCCTTGAATTCGATTTTCTCGTTTGTTTCGGCATCGATCACCTTTACACCGGTCGCTTTTTTGGTCACATCGTCATAACTGATTTCATAGACGATACTGTTGGCACGTAAGGTCATGTTTCCAGTTCGTTCCGCCGCAGGCAATGTAGACGAATTGCTACTAAAATAGCCCCCGAAAGGGCACCCTCGCGAACATCTATTTCTGTTCTGACATACGCCGCGATTTTCAAAATTAGCATTCGGATCGGTAATATGGGCCGTTCTTCCGATGGTCACTACGCGGCCGTCGTCGAATTTTTCGGAAACCGCCTTTTTCAAATCCTTCTCTACACAATTCAATTGCATGGCCGGTTGGTATTTTCCATCGGGTAATTGCCTTAGACCAAGGTTCTCGCCACTCACCCCAATATACTCCTCTACTTTGTCATACCAAGGTGAAATATCTTTGTAGCGCACGGGCCAATCAATACTGATGCCTTCCTTTTTGTTAGCTTCAAAATCGATATCGCTCCAACGATAGCTCTGTCGACCCCAAGTCAGGGAACGTCCTCCTACCTGGTATCCGCGAATCCAATCGAAACGTTTCGTTTCAACGTAGGGATGTTCCAAATCATTGACGAAAAAATGCTTATTGTCCTCCTTCGGGGCCCAACCCACGCGATTTTGCACATGGTATTTTTTCTTGTCATCCTTCGACAGTTCCCCTTTCAGATCATAGTCCCATGGATCATCGTTCATGGTCGGATAGTCCTGCACATGTTTGACCATACGGCCTCTTTCCAACACCAGGGTTTTTAATCCATTCTCGCAAAGTTCCTTTGCTGCCCAGCCGCCGCTGATTCCCGTCCCCACCACGATGGCATCATACTGGTCTTCTGTATTCATATATTCATTCTTCCGTTAATTCTGTCAGTTTTCCTATATTTATGACTTGTCCCAATAAATATAGCCTTTGGTAAAATACAAAGTACTAAATATAAGGTATATTCTTAAAATCAGCATATTCGGAAACCTCCTTAAAATTTAATAAAGAAATAGCATAGCATGAAGACAATTAAAGGACCCGCCGTTTTTTTGGCGCAATTCGTAGACAGTGAAGCCCCTTTTAACTCCTTGGACGGCATGTGCAAATGGGCGGCCGATCTTGGGTATAAGGGCATACAGATTCCGACTTGGGAACATTTCCTTATCGATTTGGACAAAGCGGCTGAAAGTCAAGACTACTGCGATGAGTTGAAAGGAAAGGTAAACTCCTACGGATTGGAAATTACGGAACTTTCTACCCATCTACAGGGTCAGCTGGTAGCCGTACACCCGGCCTATGACCTTATGTTCGATAATTTTGCTCCCGATGCCGTAAAGAACAATCCCAAGGCCCGTACCGAATGGGCGGTAGATGTGGTAAAGAAAGCGGCCACGGCCAGCCGTCGACTGGGGATTACCGCGCATGCTACCTTTTCGGGAGCGCTCCTCTGGCATACCTGGCACCCTTGGCCGCAAAGACCACCAGGACTGGTTGAAATGGGTTTCGAGGAACTTGCCAAAAGATGGATGCCGATATTGAACCATTTTGATAAAGAAGGTGTAGATGTTTGTTATGAAATCCATCCCGGGGAAGATCTTCACGATGGCGATACCTTTGAGCGCTTCTTAGAGGCTACAGGGAATCACAAACGAGTGAACATCCTTTACGACCCTAGCCATTTTGTGTTACAGCAACTGGATTACATCGAATATATAGACCACTACCATGAATTTATTAAGTCGTTTCATGTAAAGGATTCCGAATTCAACCCTACCGGAAAGAAAGGTGCTTTTGGCGGTTACAATGATTGGGGCGACCGAGCAGGCCGATACCGTTCGCTTGGTGATGGCCAAATAGATTTTAAGACTATTTTTTCCAAATTAACGCAATACGGTTGCGATGTTTGGGCCGTGATGGAATGGGAATGTTGCATTAAAAGTCCGGAACAAGGAGCACGCGAAGGGGCTATATTTATTCAAGACCATATTATCGAGGCGACCGAAAAGACCTTTGATGATTTTGCCGGTGGCGCTGCGGATACCGAGTTGCTAAAAAAAATATTGGGTACCTAAAAGTAATTCAGGAGGCCAGAACAACAGATTTGTTCTAGACTTCCTATTAACCCATAGGGCCGTCAGATTTGAATTGTTGTCGAATGATATACCCGAAGATGTCTTACGAAGAATGCTCTAACGACCTACCGATTTGATGCGATAACCGAAGAAACACTACCAATGAAAAATCTATTTACATTATTCTTAATCCTATTGGTTTTCGGATGCAAAGAAAAACCCACCGAAACCTCCGAAGAAAAGGATGCTGAAATGATTGCAAAAACCGAATTGGCAACCCAAGAAAACGAATGGACCGTTCTTTTTGATGGCACTTCCTTTGACGGGTGGCATGAATATCTAAAAGCGGAAGTCTCCGAAAATTGGAAGATTGAAGACGGGGCAATGGTATTCCATCCGCCTGAGAACAGAGAAGACAAGGAAAGTTTCAATTTGGTATCGGACAAGACATACACCGACTTTATTCTTTCATTGGAATGGCGTATTTCCGAAGGCGGCAATAGCGGAGTCTTTTGGGGAATCAAGGAAATAGAAAGTCTTAAAAAACCCTATGAGACCGGGCCGGAGATTCAAGTGTTGGACAACGACCGACATCCCGATGGAAAAAATGGCAAAAGCCATCAAGCGGGCGCGCTATACGACATGGTTTCCCCGACGGAAGATGTAACCAAGCCGGTCGGCGAATGGAATTTGTTCGAGATTACCATAAACCATCAAACGAACTCTGGTGGCGTTGTGCTTAATGGAACGGAAATCGTGAAATTTCCATTGAACGACCCTGAATGGAAAGAAATGGTTTCGAAGTCGAAATTTGCCGATTGGGAACACTTTGGAAAATACACCACCGGTAAAATCGGTTTGCAGGACCACGGTGACCGGGTAGCCTTTCGTAATATTAAAATCAAGGAACTGTAAAACACAAGCAAAGATGCTGGAAAAAACCATCAAACGTCCGTAAAACGGTTCGGTCTGGAACTTTTCAAAATTTTAAAACATTCGCTCCGGAGAAATCTGGAAAAAGAGTCCGATTTCAACTATAATTTCACCCATACATACTATGAAATACCGTTACCTTATTACAATTCTTATACTTCTGAGCGTTTTAGCCTGTCAGGAAAAAGGGAAAGCAATCGTAGAAGAAATCAGTGCCGAGGTTAGAGACTCGGTCATCGTTCACGAGGAATATTCCGGTACCGAGCCGACCAAACCCGAAGAAACCGAATTTTACGAACCAAAGGTGCCCGTCGTTGGCCCAGCATTAAATGGAAAAACGCCAAGTGATGCCATCGTGCTCTTTGACGGTAGTTCTCTGGATGGGTGGGTACAGTCTCAAGACAGCACTGCGGCCAAATGGATACTGAACAACGATGGCAGCATGACGGTAGCCGACAAGACCGGAAACATTCAGACCAAACAAGACTTTGGAAGTATTCAATTGCATATGGAATGGCGCTCGCCCGCAGAAGTACAACGTGAGGGTCAAAATAGGGGCAACAGCGGCGTTTTTCTCAATGGTATTTACGAAGTACAAATTCTGGATAATAATGACAACGCTACCTACGTGAATGGGCAGGTAGGTTCGATTTATAAGCAGCATACACCTTTAGCAATGGCTTCGGTGCCCTCAGGCGAGTGGAATAGTTATGATATTATCTATCACGCCCCTGAATTCGATGCCGATGGTAACAAAATCAAATCGGGCACGATGACCGTGCTACACAATGGAGTGCTCCTACAGGATCATGTAGAGATCAAAGGAACTACACCCTACATTGGTTGGCCTAAGAACGACGCCCACGGTAAAGGACCTTTAATGCTACAGGATCACGGCGACAGTAGTCGCGTAAGTTTTCGCAATATCTGGGTCCGGGAACTTTAAAGGCGGTCGGCTTGCTGGCCTAAAACCGTTACCTTTGCACCAATCTAAAATGCACCTATGATTCAATCCATGACGGGTTTTGGGAAACATGTTATACAGCTTCCCTCAAAAAAAATTACCGTAGAGCTCAAATCCCTGAACAGTAAAAATCTAGATTTGAATGCGCGAATGCCTTCCGCCTATCGTGAAAAAGAACTAGATCTGCGCAAAATGATCGCCAGCTCTTTGGTTCGCGGGAAGGTAGACTTTGGATTGTACGTTGAATATACCGGTGCCGAGACCTCTTCGGTCATCAATAAAGAAGCCGTTAGGGCTTATATGGTTCAACTTGCAGCAATTGCAGACGGAGACGATTTAAGGCTGATGGAAATGGCCTTGCGCATGCCGGACAGTATGAAGACCGAACGTGAAGACATCGATGAGGAGGAATACGAAGCGATACTTGTCGCCTTGAAGCAAGCCTTGGTCGAAATCAATACATTCAGATCTGCCGAAGGGAGCGTACTCGAGAAAGATTTTATCGAGCGGGTAGAATCCCTTGAGCAGTTGCTGGAAAAAATCGTACAAATAGATCCCGATCGGCAGACCGATGTTCGTGAGCGTTTGGAAAAAGCAGTGGCCGATTTAAAGACCGATGTAGACGAAAACCGTTTTGAGCAAGAGTTGATTTACTATTTGGAAAAGTATGATATTACAGAGGAAAAAGTACGCTTGAAAAATCACTTGGACTATTTTTCGGGAACCTTGAAATCTGAAGATTCGAACGGGAAAAAGTTGGGATTCATTACCCAGGAAATCGGCCGGGAAATCAACACTATTGGATCAAAGGCAAATTATGCGCCTATGCAACAACTGGTCGTTCAGATGAAAGATGAACTCGAGAAGATCAAAGAACAAATGCTGAATGTACTGTAGTTCCAATAAAAATAAAGGTAAAGCACCCATGATTCCAAGCCTTCTTTTGAACTTTGCATTGAAACAAATCAACTTTTACAGCTGCATAAAGGCAGTCAAATAAACTTTTTCTATTACATGAAAGGCGGCAAATTACTCATATTTTCGGCACCCTCGGGTAGTGGCAAAACCACTATTGTTAAACACTTACTGGAACAAACCGAACTCAATCTGGCATTTTCGGTTTCGGCGACCTCAAGACCTAGAAGAGGAAAGGAGAAAAATGGGGAACACTACTACTTCATTACCGTATCCGAATTTAAGAAGCATATACGAAATGACGATTTTTTGGAATGGGAAGAAGTGTACCGCGACAATTTCTATGGTACGCTTAAAAGTGAAGTAGATCGGCTTTGGGCAGAGGGAAAAAATGTTATTTTCGATATAGATGTCGCAGGCGGTCTACGGATCAAAAAGAAGTTTCCGGAGAAAACACTAGCCGTTTTTGTAAAGCCGCCCAGTATCGATGAATTGAAAATACGCCTCAAAAAACGCAGTACGGAAAGTGACGACAAAATCAATATGCGTATCGCCAAGGCATCGGTAGAATTGGCCACAGCGCCCCAATTCGATAAAATCATCAAAAATTACGATTTGGATACGGCTTTAGGGGAGGCCTATGAGCTCGTTGCAGATTTTATTGGCCTTTCAAATACCGATACGATTGCCAACAAAAACACGAAAGAGTGAAGCGGGTCGGCCTTTACTTCGGAACATTCAACCCCATTCATATCGGCCATATGGTTCTGGCCAATCATATGGTGGAGTTTTCCGATTTGGACGAAGTGTGGCTTGTCGTCACACCCCAAAGCCCTTTCAAGACCAAGAAGAGCCTCTTGGACAATCACCATCGGTATCAAATGGTTTTCGAGGCGACAAAAGACTTTCCGAAATTGAAACCAAGTAAGATAGAGTTCGATTTGCCCCAACCGAATTACACCATCAACACCTTAGTGCATTTGGAAGAAAAATATGGGGTAGCCTTTCAATTTTGCCTGATCATGGGTGAGGACAACCTCAAAGGTTTTCATAAATGGAAAAATTACGAGGCAATATTGGAAAACTATGACTTATATGTTTATCCGAGGGTATCTGAAGGAATAGTGGAGCATCAATTTAAAGACCATCCGAAAATACATCATGTGGCGGCGCCCATCATGGAAATCTCATCAACCTTTATTCGAAAAAACCATAAAGAGGGAAAGAACATTCGTTCCATGCTGCCTGAAAACGTATGGCAGTATTTAGACGAAATGAATTTTTACAGGTAATATCTTTTCTAAATGCCGTTAGGGAATGGCGCTTGTACCTACCTTCCTACTATTCCATTTGTTCGATATTCTTTGAAAGGTGTTCGACCGCTAATACATAAAAAACCGCTATACCGAAATCATTGCGGAAATGATGAATTACAATAGGGCTGCCTTATAGCAAAAGGGAATAATAGAAATAGAGGCTGTCTAAAAAGTAATAGATTATACTTTTTAGACGGCCTCTTCCATTTCACTTTTTAAAACTTCGTTTTTTGCTGCTCTTCCATACTATCTAAATATTGGATATCCCGTGTATTTTTCTGAACCGCCACGGCAGCGAATAAACTCAGTGTAAATGACATGGCGTAAAACCCCTTCTCGCTCAGCTCTAAATCGGCATTCCATAAACCGATGATCAGCAGCGTGACGGAAGTGAGGGTAGTAAACCAGCTAATACCATAATAGATATCGGTAACCTGAATGCCTTCCTGTCTATCGCGAACACTTTTCTGTACCGATACTACCGAAAAGAGTCCGAACAGGAGAATGGTAAAGTAGTAGCCTTTTTCGTTTAATTCCATATAGGCGTTCCACAAACCGATACAATAGGAAACCATTCCTATAAGTAAAGCGATCCAAGCAGCCGATACGAATGCAGACGTCGGTCTTCCGTTAAATGCTTCAATCTTTTTTTCCTCTTTCTTGTTGTTCATTGCATTTTCCATAATCTTTTGTTTTTAGGATTACGGGGCAAAGATGCGATAGCGTTTCCGTCCGCGAAATGAAAGAATTTTTAAAAACTTACGTTTAATTTATGTATTAAATTATAACTTTATCCATATTTACATAGCTTTTTAGAAACTCTAACTTATGTTTAAATGAGAAGTCTTGTTGCCATAATAGACAGTTTTTCCGAGGAAGAGAAGCAAGAATTCCTATTGCTTCAACGACGAAAGAACCGGAGAACCGACGCCAAAAACGAAAAACTCCTTCGATTACTGGATACCGGAATTCAAGATGACCTAGACATCAAACTCTATGGCAAACCAGCTAAAAATGCCTTTCACGCACTTTGCAAAAGGCTACAGGACAACCTCATCGATTTCGTGGCCAACAGAAGTTTTTCAGAGGAAACATCCGAAGAAATGGATATTCTGAAACTGGTGCTTGCCAGTCGTATTTTTTTTGAGAAGAAAAAATACAAGGTAGGCATCAAAACCTTGGATAAAGCGGAAAAAATCGCAAAGCAGAGCGACGTCTATTCCATTCTTAACGAAATATACCATACCAAAATTCAATATGCCCATTTGAATATCGCTTGGTCCTTGCCGGATGTTATTCAGGATTCAGAGGCCAATATGAAATCATACCAACGCGACTTTCAGCTGAACAGGGCCTATGCCTTGATCAAGGCCGAATTGAAAAATCCCGATCGTAAAAAATCGGTCAAGACGGTAATGGAAGAAGTCTTTTTAAGCTTGAACATCCAAATAGATGAGACCCTTACATTTAAATCTTTATTTCAACTGATGGAAATAACCGCTACCTCAGCCAAACTGCAGAACGACTATTATACCATCTCCCCTATGATGACGACCATCTATACGATTGTAGGTAAAAAGGGTATTCTAAAAAACAAACATCGGTACTACTATCTGAACATTCTGAATCTTTTGGCCATAACCCATTTTAGGAACAAGCGATTTCGTGATTCAATGCAGATTGCGGCGCAGATGGAGCGAGAGATGGATGCGGACAATGGCACCTATCGTAAACGATTCCATGAAAAACTCTGTATTATTAAAGCCCTTAATTTAAACTACACGGGAGATTATGTAAAAGCACTTGAACTGTTGCAAGGCTATCATAACGATTCGCTGGATATTAAACTGATCCTGCCCATGTGCTTAATGCAACAAAGCAAATTTTCGGAAGCTTACCAGAGCTTATTGTTGCTCAATCACAGCGACGACTGGTATGAAAAGAAAATGGGGCTACTCTGGGTGCTCAAGAAAAACATTATAGAAATTTTATTGCTTATAGAACTTGATAAACAGGATTTGGTTTTCCTAAGGTTGGAACGCTTTAACCGGAGGTTCGCAAAAAAAATCAGAAACATGGGAGAGCAAAGAGTACTTACTTTTATGGAGCTCGTTACCCAATACTACGAAATGCCAAGGGAGGTCATCTCATCGGCGTTCTCCGATCAGGTACAGCGGTCATTTCACTGGTTGGGCGCAGCACAGGAAGATATTTTCGTAATGAGTTTCTACGCTTGGCTCAAGGCTAAAATGGAAAATAAAAATCTCTATACAACTACTTTGGAACTAGTAGGGCAACCAATGGATGCAATAGAGGGGGCAAACTAGACCACTCGATAGGTATTGGTTTTTTCAGCTCCTGGATTTTTTTCCATGCTCAAAAATAGTCTTCAGAACGATGGTAATATTTACTCTTCGGCCGCCAAAAGTGTCTCCGCCCACTGAAAAGCCCTGTCGAGATCATAAAATACCCTTATGGGCCTCTTAATGAAGAGCCTTTCTAAGTTGGCCAACATTCTTCGGTACCGATTGTTGGAAACTATAGCGAAACCTCTAAAATTTGGGAACATCTTAGTTACTGCCTCATAACCTGTGGGATCCATTGAATAGGAATGAAGTCGGTGGGATATATACACCAAAGGCTTTTCCGTACCACACAACTCTTTTGCCAACCTGATCGGTTCTGCAGCATTCTCCTTGGTCACATGAACGCCTTCGTTGAATTCACCGATGATAATATTGGGATAATAGCGAAAACGGCCGACAGTAAAATTGTATTCCGCAATGAGTTTCTGCTCTGTGGTTACCAACATATGTTTTGAGTAGACGATTGTAACAAGTTACAAACTTTTGTTTAACGTTTTTACAAGAATCAATATAGAACGGTGTAAATTTTGTAAAAATGTTAAACAAATCCACATTTATAATCATAAATATGACAAAACGGATGTATTCAAGGATGAAATGGAGTTCATATGCCATCTTCCTCAAAAGTAGGACAGGTCGAAAAGTACGCCAAAGCGGTAGTCTAACGCTATTGATTCTGAACAAACGTACCTATTCCGAGGGGTCAAAAATGATTACCGCGTAGGTAAAGTCCCTTGTTTCGCCATCGACCGTAACATTGTTCACGGTAACTGTGTAAGCGGTGTCTTCGGTAATATTGGTTTGCACTCCTTCGGGAACCCAAACAATCGTACGATCCCCAAACTGCGTGTTCAGCTCTTCAATGGTCAAGGATATGGTAGACCCGTCGGAATCTGTCATGCTTACTGTGGCATCCGTGAAATCGGCTCCTTTGAGAGAGAAAGACCATCTGGGATATACCAGTTGTTTGGGCGCATAGCCTTTTGGTGGCCAAGCGACAAATTCAGGGGCGTCTGCCGGTGGTGTTCCCGCATTTCCGAGTACCCAAACGGCATTGGCTTGATTCGTATTACCGATTCCTATCTCCTGAAGATTGGGCCAAAGTAACCAGCGTCTATGACCTACTGGCCCATTGGCGGAACCTGCATCGCGCATATACGAATCGATCGCTTCTGCATTTCTAGCCGTTGTCAGTAAAGAGTTGCCCGCTCCTTCTTTGCCTTCAGGCGAGAAACATCGCCAACTGTTCGGTGGAAAGTGATCCAGCGTATTGTTCACCTGCATCATTAACGCGGCCCGTTGTGCCTTTTCACTTTTAGTCGCATTTTCGGAAATTTCATTGTGTAACCCTACTGCCTTCCTAAAATAGGATAAGCGTGTAAAAATTTTAGCCCTTACATCTTGAGGCACTGTGCCGGGATCACAAGCCGATTCATCTCCCGCCCATGGCGAATCGGAACTCTCAAAGCGAGAAGCCACGTAATAATCTTGATACAGGTTCTTTGCGGAGAGTCTAGCGGAATCGTTCGTTTCCTGCTCTATTTCCTGCTGTTGTTCGGATACATCGGAGTCTTTTGAACAGCTTGTCAAAACGAAAAAAGTAGACAATAAAAGTAAAGGGAATTGTAAGGTACGCATAAGGTTTGGATTTGGGAATCTTTACCCTAACGCAGCAAATTAGAAATAGGTATAAATTTTTCGACGAACGGCAGCAGTGGGCCTCCCGTTTTATGAAATTGTTGTGAACTTTAAAAAAAGTAGGGTATGCGGGATTGAAGTGTTATGGCTTTCAAGTGAACTGTTGAAGCGGATTTTATTCCTCCAAACTAGATAGTGTTGACAAGACATCGGTGCCGAGGTATTTGTCGTCTTTATTGTAATACCAAGCCCTTATTTTTGGCATTTTTATCCCAGAAATTTCCTCTTCTCCAGTAAGGATGATGTATTCCCCGTCGTTCGCGGATTCATCATGATAAAATTGATACAATTTCAATGCATATGTGGCGGGGTCGAAGTAAAAATACCAAGTATCCTTCCCGACTTCTTGAGCATAATTTACCTTTAACACGAGATACTTCTCGCCCTTGAATGTTTTGGTTTGTACCTCGTCGGTCAACAGGGTTCCCGGATCTTTTAATTTCATGGGCAGACCATAGAGATAGGTATAGTAATCTTTCATCATTCGTGCGCGCTCGCAGCTCAAACGATGTTTTTTGCTTTCCTCTTCGGAGATTTCAGCACTCCCGTTCAGTAAGAGCTCGCAGTGCTCCTTATCGAGTTTCTGGGAAATAGTCACGCCATCTTTTAAAGTGGTAAGATGAAAATACTCCCGGGGAAGTTTCAAAACGATATCGCTCAGCCGCTTCTCTTCATCGGGCGTGGTCATGGTAACAGTGAATGCGCCCTGAAATACAGGCCAAATACCATTAGGGTCATGGTAGGCAATGGCCTTATCCAACAATTGCTCACCGGACAATTCTTGTGAGAAGGAGGTCGTTGTCAAAAAAGCGGCGAACGCAAAGAGGAGATTCCTTGTCATGGGATTTATAAAGAGACGAAAGTACTAAAATTCTCGATCGGGCAATCCTATTCGTCTTCGGATTCACCTGTCAAAGTCGCAGGAATAACGGAGCTATCATGCTCATTGTAGTACTGCTCCAACAAGTTCATGGTGGAAGTCATCAAATCCTTTGTTTCGAGCAATAATGAAAAATACAGTGTCGTATTCTTCGGACTTGATTCCTCGGTACGTGTACGTGCCACCTGTGTCTGTATCTTTTCGGAAACCAAATCGAACAACTCCTGTTTTTTGCTCACAACCACACCCACTTTTTCGAATGATCTCTCATCGAAGGCGGTTTGCGTAAGATTCAGGACCTCATCGAGTTTCTCGTCTATTTGTTTCAGTTCTTTTATTTGATTGTACTTCAGTTTTTTGTGGTTGTTGTTCACATGTTTAAGACTCACCTTACCAATGTATTCCAAAGACTGTGCGATATCGGTCAGATGCCCTAGTACGGTAATATAAAAATTACTGGCCCCCACGCTATTGTCATCCAAATTTTTGATAAAATAGAATATATTATCACGTAGATCATCGATTTCATTTGATAGCTTCGAACCCTGTTTCTTGTTCTTTTTCAGCAGATTTAAATCGTGTGTCGCAAGACCGTTGATTGAATTCGTATAGATCTTATTCGTTCGCTTGAGCACATTGGCAATGTTATTCGCACTTTCTTCGATTACCCCTTGAATGGAACTACTCTCCGCTTTATTCAAGGTATCCTCGGCTTTGATCTCTTTTGACTTCTTTTTATGTGAGATATAGCTTCTGGCCAAAAGTAGAATGGCAACGAAAAGCAGTACCGCAATCGCGGCCCCCTGACCAAAACTGATCAGGGCCAATATCAAACCTGCCGCAAGGAAGGCGATTATTGCAGTGCCGAACCATCCTCCGATAACGTTCAACACCCCTGCTACCCTGTAGACCGCACTTTCCGCACCCCATGCCCTATCTGCCAAGGATGTACCCATGGCGACCATAAAGGTTACGTAGGTCGTCGATAACGGAAGTTTATACGATGTGGCTATCGAAATCAAGATACCTGCGACCATTAAATTTACGGCTGCCCGTACCATATCAAAAGCAGGTAGCTCATTTACACGATTTCTCGATAAGGGAGTCTGCGGTTTCTCAAATCGGTTCTCGATACGTTCCTGCATTGATTTTGGCATCAAGGCAGAAGTTGTCTGCGCAATAGCTATGGCACTTCTTACCAAACCCCTTGAAAGGAAGTTCGGTTGAAAACGCTCCTTAGTCGCTTCTTGGCTCGAAAGATCTATTGAGGTCTTTACCACCGCCCTTGCCTTGCTCGAAAACCACAATGTTACGACCATAATGATACCCGCGGCGAACAAAAGTAGTGTAGGCGTCGGTACTTTTTCAGCCAAAATTTCCATACTAAAGTCAGTGGCCACCGCACCTGATGCCGCCCAGGCTTCGTAGGACTGCCACGCGGCAATCGGTACACCTATAAAATTTACCAAATCATTCCCGGCAAAGGCCAATGCCAACGCAAAAGTGCCCACACCAATAATCAGTTTGTAGATATTGATTTTGGCGAAGTTCATCAAAACGAAGGACAGAAAAGACCATATCACAAAGTTGGCCCCGGCAATAGCGAACCATTGGTTTTCGAGAAATTCCGATATGGTAACGCCTCCGATAACATCGAAACTTTCACTGGCAAAGGCGGTTCCCTTAATACCTTTCATTAATATGAAATAGGTGATGGCCGCTAAAGCAACTCCTCCAAAAAGAGCGCCGACCCAATTCTCCTTTTTTTCAAAATGGAACGATAAGAGCAAACGGGAAATCCATTGTACCAGCGCACCAATGGAAAATGCAACTATAACCGATAAAAGAATTCCAAAGATTATTTCAGTCGCCTTGGAAGTATTGATGTAATCGACCACATCGCTAAAATTTCCGCCATCGGCACCGATTTTTATCAACGCCATGGCCACCGCCGCACCCAAAAGCTCGAAGACGATCGAAACAGTAGTAGATGTAGGCATTCCCAACGTATTGAAAAAATCGAGCAGTAAAATATCGGTAATCATCACGGCCATAAAAATGAACATGATCTCATTGAAATAGAATTCCCCGGGGTTGAAAATACCTTTACGGGCAACCTCCATCATACCACTTGAAAAAATAGCCCCAAAGGCTATGCCCAAACTTGCAACAATCATAATGGTTCGAAAGGAAATCGCCTTTGAGCCTATTGCAGAATTCAAGAAATTAACCGCATCATTACTGACGCCGACAACCAAATCGGCAATTGCCAAAACGGCAAGGGCGATTATCATTAAAAAATAGATGTTATCCATAATTTCTTGATTAAACAAGTTTGCAAATATCAATAGTCTTCCTACCCACAATGTTATGTAAATGTTATCATTTGGTCTAAAAGTGCACCTCTACCTGCAATCTGCACATTAGTTCGTTGGCAGCGCCGTCAACCGAAAGATAGCTTACATCGGACTGTACTTTTAACTTATGCCCCACAATGAATTTTGAAAGCCCCAAAGTGTATTGACGCTCCAAATTTCTTGCAGTACTATTCTCGTCTAGATGTATGCTGGTGTAACGGCCTGAAACTTCCCAATCGCCAGAAAAGAGGTATCCTGTTTGTAGGTTCAGGCCATCGCCTATCTGAACGGTATCTCCCGTTTCCGTACCGTCGGAATTCTTGGCTATCGGGTCTTTGGCGGTTCTATTGGCATATTCACCCATAAATGAAAAACCTTTGTATTTGAACATGGCATCCAAGAATATGGTATTGATATCGGTTTCGTAAAAGCCCATATCGTTCATCATATAGGTTCCTTGATTGCTGCGAGTCTTTACCGCATCTTGATTGTGATCAAAGGTTGCCGCCAACATCAATTTTGGAGTTTGCACCTTTTTTAAATCACTTGCGATATATGCGCTGAAATCCCCGAAAGGGTATACTTCCAATCGGGCGGTATATTGATATCCACCAAGATTTCCGGAGATAATGTTCCGACCCTCCCCTTGGGAAACGGCAAATTTCTCGCGGACTAGAAAGGAATCCGATAATTTGAAATGATGTCTGAGCTGAATGCCTTGATCCCGATCAATCGTAAATCTTCTGTTCAGCAAAGAGCGATCTACTTGTTGCAGGTTTCCCGAAGAAATAACACGTTCAATGTTTCCGGGAAGTTTGGTCTGCCCCATCCAGAATTCAAAACTTCCAATGAAATTCCACATAACGACAGCGTCCAGAATGTATCGAGGCGCATTGCCGGTAAATTGAGATGCTCCGGACAGATCACGGTTCGATAGCCCCAATTCTATTTGATATTTTAGTTTTGGGGAATAGGCGAACCCATTGCATTTGAATCGCGCCCTACGTATTGAAAAGCTCTGTTCCGGATCGATCAACCCGCCATCTGCTCCTTCATCCCAAGAAGCGACGGTCAAGAACTGCATCCGCGCCGCAATTTTCATACTCCACGTACTATCCTGACCCATCAATCGAAACAGTCCTTTCCCGAAAGCGGGCGCGTTCGTTTCTTGTGCGTGCACGATACCTGAACCACAAAATGCTAGCACAAGAACCAAAAACTTGATTTTCATGAAAGTCTTAGTTTTTGTCGAAGATAAAGAACCCTTACCAATGTTAAGCTAATGTTTCGTAAACGTTATTTGAAAAAATATCCTTGGTGGAGATGTCGGTTGTCATCAATTGAAAATCAATGTGAAAAGAAAAGCAAATTGTCAGGATACCCTTTGGAGAGTAGAAAGGAAAAGTGGTATTGACCTGAATTATAGCACTTTAAAAACAACCCCTGTACAAAACTCCGTGACTAAAATTAGAACACATGTATGTTGAAACCCCTGCGAAAATGGCCGAATGAGATACAATTCTAGCAGTTCTATTGGTAAAGACGCCCTCAGTTTTTTGAATTTTCTTCTTTTGTAACATACTAAAAATCAATATATATCGTTTTCAATGTAAATTTAATGTTACCAAAAAGTTGATTTAAAGTAAATTTTATATAACTTTGACCATATTATAATTTGTATTACAATGAAAAAGACAATTTTACTTCTCGCTTTACTGATAGTGGCTACTGTAGCATTTGCACAGACAAAGCCAGAAATGAAACTAAATAAGGAAACCAATTTGATAGAGGCTACTTATTTTCATGAAGATGGCACGATAAGCCAAAAAGGTACCTTTAATCTTGAGCGAAAGTTACATGGGGAATGGGTAAGTTATAATTCGGAGGGAAAGACGATTTCTGTTGGATCATATAACAATGGTGCTAAGACTGGCACATGGATGTTCTGGGCCAATGATGTTCTCAAAGAGGTAGCGTACAGCAATAACGCGATTGCTGGAGTGACCGAAAGTAAAAATACTGAAGGTATCGTTAGTAGGAATTAGTAAATCAACGAACCGTTTCAAAAAAATGACACCCCAATTTGCGTTGGGGTGTTTTCATATATTCTATTTTTCAGAATCGACTACTCCTTGGGCCATACAGCAGCAGTATGGGAACTTTCAATATTCGTTTCACTTACCTCATCCCCTAGTTCAAATTCGTCGAAAGAGGGAAGCAATGTCTTTAGGCTGGTACGAACATTGGTTTCTGCCTTGGCCGTCACAACAATGGGAATCTCTGTGGTTTCGTACCCTAGATAACTGATTACCAATGTATATTCTCCTGGAAGGATACCGTTGAACTCGTAGTTGCCGTGAAAATTGGTCTCGGTCGTCGTTTCCGCATTCTTTATTTGAACATTGGCGAACAACACCGGTTCTTCGTTCATTCCAGCATCGGTTACCGTACCCTTGATACTTCCTTCGTTTTGCCCAAAGCCTACAAAGGTGATGAACACACAACAAAATGAGAATAATACTTTCATTACTGGACTTCGTGTTTCTGCAAAGAACGTGCAACAATGTAAACTAATGGTTAATTGCAGATTACCAATTTGTAACATTATGGTTAAATAATATTAGGGTGTTTTTATGGATTCCCGATTGTTCCCAACAAAAGAAAACCCCGCTCTACAGCAGGGTTTTCAGTGGTATTTAATTGTGCTCTAGTTTCCCGTAGCCCAACCAAACATAGTAACATCAACTTGGGTTCCCGAAGTGTAAGGCCCTGCAATCGTCGCATCGGCTCCATCAATCTGTATATTGGCCAAAGGCCCGTCATCCCTCATATCAATGAGTGTGGCATAGCCCTCTAAATAAAGGTTCGTTATCGTTGCCCCGGACTCCTTTTTAAATTGTAAGGCGGTACCCATCTGTGTGGAAATCGCGGTAAGGTTAACAAGTTTTGGATTGCCATTTACCCCATCTGCTTCGACGGCTGTTGAGAATCCGGCATTCGTATGTAAGACATAGGCATCGGTCAACGTACCGTTCCAACCTTCGGTCCAGTCGATGGCGTCGTCTTCATTGTTTTCTAAATAGAAGCCCGTTGCATTTACGGTTCCTCCGAAAAATTCGACCCCATCATCGGTACCGTTCAAGATGGCTACGTTGGCAATAGTTGTTCCCGAACCTACCGCATAGAGTGTAAGTCCGTTGAATTGCGACTCGGCATTGATTTGCGCACCCGCATAACTAATGACCATATACCCGATAGTTCCCGAATTATCGACGTCATTCATACCCCCGTAAGTAAACCCACCTACTTCGGCTACAGCATCGACACCTTCTGTCGTCGTTGCGTCGCCCAGAATGACCAAGCCGCCCCAATCGCCGGGACTCTGGTTCGATGAGGTCATAACCACGGGGCTGGAAGCAGTGCCAAGCACATCGATTTGAGCCCCCTTCTTCACAACAATATAGATATCACTGGCAGCAGCATCATCCGCTTGAGCGATAATAAGCGTCCCTGCAGGAATCGTCAATTTAGCACCAGGTTCTACACTAAGGTTCCCCGTAAGATTGTAAATGACGTTGGCATCTAAATTGGTATCGGTCGTAATCGTACCCGATAGGTTCTGAGTAGTGACTTGGGTATTACTATTTACCCAGGCAAATGTTGCTACATCTACTGTCGCATCGGCCAAATAGGTACTGCTTGGGTCAGCATCGGCATTATCGATTTGTATATTGGCCAAGGGACCATTGTCCCTCATATCTATGGAAGTTTCATATCCAGTTAAGGAAAGTCCGGTTATGGTAGCTCCAGACTCTTTTTTAAATTGTAACGCGGTACCACCTTGGGTCGATACGGCCGTAAAATTAACTAAGCTTGGATTCTTGTTTTCACCATCGGCCTCGACAGCGGTAGAAAAGCCGGCATTCGTATGTAGCACATAAGCATTCGTTAACGTCCCATTCCAGCCTTCGGTCCAGTCAACGGCATCGTCTTCGTTGTTTTCCAGGTAAAAATTACTTGCATTGACCGTTCCACCAAAAAACTCGACCCCATCATCGGTGCCGTTTAATATCGCAACGTTATCGATGGTCGTTCCCGAACCAACAGCGTACAGTGTAAGACCGTTGTATTGAGACTCGGCATTGATCTGCGCCCCTGCATAGTTGATAATCAAATAATTGATCGACCCGGAATCATCGGCGTCATTGTCGCCTCCATAAGTGATGCCACCTACCTCTGCGATAGCATTGATACCTTCTGTTGTTGTGGCGTTTCCGGCAATAACCAGTCCGCCCCAATCACCTGGCCTTTCACCTGCCGAAGTCATGATTACCGGAGCGGTTGAAGTCCCCTGCACCTGTATTTTACCTCCTTTTTGTACTAAGATGTATTTGTCCGTGCCGGAATCAGCAACAATTCTGGTACCAGCGGGAATAGTCAATGTCGCGCCCGATTCTACCGTATATATTCCCTTTAGCGCATACGCTTCGGTAGCTACCAAAGTACGGTCTTCGGTAAGGGAACCATTTAGTTCGGCGACCTCTCCGGATGTATCCGGGCACGCTACACACGCACTTCCGCCGCAATCAACTCCGGTTTCATCCCCGTTCTGAAGGCCATCGGTGCAGGTCGGCCCTTGACCCACAGTACCTGGATCAGGACTATTGTCATCAGTATTACAACCTATCAATGATACTGATAGGATGAGCGTAATCATTGCGAAATAATTTAAGGATTTCAGTTTCATAATTTTCTTGTTTACAATTATTGAATATTACGTTACGGGTCTTCTTATCTTAAAATGTATAGTTGATTCCCAATCGCACTTGCGCACCGGCCGTATACGATCGTACGGTTCTGTCTGTCTCGATATCGGTAGTGCTTGGTCTTACCAATTGGGTTCTTCTAATTTCTGGATTCAACAAGTTTCGGCCTATTAAACGAACCCGCCAGTGCGCACCGATTTCTTTGCTCAATACGGCATCTAACGCGACAAATCCTTTTTCAATGATGGCATCGTTATAAAATGTCTCACTCTGGCTCTGTATCTCGGGCGCACCCAGGGCAAAAATCTTGTCGGAAGCGTAATTTGCCGTGAGTGATGCGCTAAAGGCGTTCTCCCCTGCGGTATTGAAATTTAAACTGGCGTTTACGATCCAATCGGAAGCTCCCTGCAAATCGGTTTTCGTCAATCCCTTGTAACGAAAGGTTCGTACAAAATTTCCGTTTTCATCACGAACTTCTTTGAGATCTTGCGTATGCCACATTCGCGTAATATTCGCACTAAGGTTAAGACCATAGCCTGAGCTGCTTCCATCCTCATCATTCATTACGGGATTTATCAAGTCAATTTTCCCTTCGGCCTCCAGACCATACACTTCCGCCTTTTCCCCTGAATTGAAGTACGAGAAGATTCCTGCGGAACCCCTATCCTGAACCTTATTGATAGGATCGGAAATCTCTTTGTAGAATGCCGCTAAGGACACCAGTTGCCCATTTGATGGAAAGTACTCCCATTTCAGGTCGTAATTCAAATTCCGCGAGGCCTCCAGATCTGGATTCCCACGGGTAATCTGACCTGTTTGGGAAACGTATTCAAAAGGGGCGATTTCTTTAAATTCGGGTAGTGTTATCGTGCTACTTACCGCCAAACGAAGCCCATGCTTATCATTTAGGTCGTATTTGACATTTACACTGGGGTACAGATTACTGTACTCTTTGATCGTTTCACCAATCCTACCGGGAAAGTTTCCGACATCGAACCCGACGTTGATTTCATCGGATTGATAGCGTAGTCCCGCATCAAAATTCCATTTCTTGAAACCATAGTTGAAATCGACATAGGCAGCCTGGGAAATCAATTTACCATCGTAAAGATCGGGTTGAAGGATATTTAACTCCAAAAGCCCATTATCAAAATTCCCTTGCTGAAAGATGCTCCCGATATTATCGATAGAGGGTGGATTGATCACATTGGTGGCACGCTCTTCAACACCGACAAACTCGGAACGGAAATCCCTTTGCTTATTTCTGTAGTTGATTCCCAGCTCTACCTTGAAAGCTTTTTCTTCCTCATCGAGGATGGTCAAGACATCATTTACATACCCGTTAAATTCGGTATCATCGATTTCCTGACTGGATTTGCGTTGCTGAAAACCCCCTGTTCTTCCTAGTTGGACAAAATTTCCATCAGGATCAAAGTTTACCTCATTGCGAATTCTATTCGGTTCATCGGCATTGACCAAATTATATCCTCCGGCCCAGCTTAAAATATTTCTCTCGCCAAGGGTATGGTTGCCCAACAACTGCGTAACCAATAAGCGTGTCTGCTTGGTATTCTGGTCGCGTATAAATTGAAACAAGCCCTCTGCCGGATCAGATTCCTCAAAAATGGTACCCTCACCGTTTCTACCGCCCTCGTACACTTGATCGGTGAGCTTATTTACAAAAAATGTACTGGATTTCAATTTGTTCTTTTCGTTCGCAAAAAAGGTAAGGTCGAGCAATCCTGAAGTAACCTGGTTTCTTCTAAAATTCGTCGCATCGGTAATCGTATCGTCAACAAAATTGGAACGGTATTGCCGAAAAACCCCTTGACCGTACTCGTGCGAAGTGTTGTGCGAACCCGTAACCAAAACCGATAGTCTTTCAGTGACCTTCTTCCCTGCAACGAAATTGAAGGCGTAATCGATAGGATTATCCCTTTTTACCGTGTTCCAACCTTGTTGGGTAATCGCTTGCTGCGTGGTTCGGTCTTGTGCGTAAAAACCGAAGTTCGAATTATTGGCGTTGGGGGATGATTTAAAATTATCGAACACCCCATCCTGTGCCACGTTCGAATTGACCCCGGTTTGAACTCCAAAACTCAACTCCTCCGATCCGGACAGTTCCCGGGATAAAATATTGATCGTACCGGAAGCCTGATCGGCAGTATTTTGGGAGGCATAGGTCTTACTTACACTTACATTCTGAATGACCCTTGTTGGAAAAAGTCCTAAATCGATATTTTTCTTTTCCACATCATCGGATGGTACGGCCAATCCGTTCAATGTTGTCGATAAATAGCGGTCACCTAGCCCGCGCACAAAAACATCACCTGAGGCTTCACTACTTGAAACGCCCGATATTTTCGTGGTTGCGGTTGCTACGTCGGAAACCCCGATTTTTCCCAATTGCTGCGCCCCGATACTCTCCTTGATTTCGATCGCCTTCTTCTGATCGAGCAATAAAGCCACTTCGGAATCTTTTCGTGCCACCGTGGTTACCGTAACCCCTTCGAGTTCAACACCCGCATTGGCCGCCATCGGAATATCGATTGTGCTTACCTTACCGGCCTCGACAGTTACATCGGGAATCGTAACGGTTTCATATCCTAAAAAGCTGTAAATGACCACATAGGTTCCAGGCTCGAGGTTTGCAATCTCATAGAGCCCGTCAAAATCGGAAGTAGTCCCCTTGGTCGTACCCTGGATCAGCACATTGGCAAATGGTAGCGGCTCGTTGTTCAACTCTTTGTCGGTTATCGTACCTGCTATGCTTCCTGTATCTTGCGCACCAAGGTGTGCCGCTGTCAGCAAAAGCAGACTAAAAATTAATTTCTTCATTATTTCTGTTACTATGTTTGTTTTTAAATACCGCTGCAAAGAAACCAAGAGGTTGTAAAGGTTGAATCATTCTGATGTTAAACGTGTATTGTATTAGCGTTACCTAATTGTTACTATGTTAGGGGAATGTTAAGCAATTTGAATCAAGCCTAATGATTACGGTAACCTTCAAAATTCTGTATCTTGCTGACCTCACCCGACATCGAGAATTCGGAGGCGAAAGACTCTCGAATTCTCGATAACAATCTTCCCAAAGGGGAGGTAAATGAGACAGTTGTCAATTAAACATTTTACACAGCATGAACTGGGAACAACTACTTTCCTTAAAACGCTTTGGCGATACCAACAAAAGACTGCGAAAAGAACAGGACGAAACCCGCTTGGGATTCGAGGTCGATTACGATCGGATTATCTTTTCGACTGCCTTTCGAAGTTTACAGGACAAAACACAGGTCATTCCCCTTTCGAAGACCGATTTCGTGCATACCCGCCTTACCCACAGCTTGGAAGTATCGGTCGTAGGGCGCAGCCTTGGTCGTATCGCAGGAAAGAAAATATTGGAAAAACACCCGCATTTGAGCGAAGTTCACGGATATCGGTTCAATGATTTCGGGGCTATCGTGGCCGCGGCCGCACTTTCACACGATATCGGGAATCCACCCTTTGGGCATAGCGGGGAAAAGGCCATCGGGGAATTCTTCAAAACTGGCAAGGGGCAACGGTACCAATCGCTCCTTACCGAAAAGGAATATCAAGATATCATCGATTTTGAAGGGAATGCCAATGGGTTTAAACTATTGACCGAATCGCGGGAAGGCATTTCCGGAGGATTGCGTTTGAGCTATGCCACTTTAGGGGCCTTTATGAAATATCCGAAGGAATCGCTCCCAAAAAAACCGACCCCGCATATCGCGGACAAGAAATTTGGATTCTTTCAATCGGAAAAAGACAGCTTTCGGGAAGTTGCGGAAGAGCTAGGCTTAACGCAGACCCGTCACGGCGATGACCTCAGTTTTTCAAGACACCCGCTTACTTTTTTGGTCGAAGCGGCCGACGATATCTGCTACACCATTATCGATTTTGAAGACGGCATCAATCTCGGGTTGATTTCAGAGGACTTTGCCTTAGAATACCTCATCAATTTGGTCAAGGACAGCATTAATACTAACAAATACAACTCCCTCGCATACAAAGCGGACCGTTTGAGTTATCTGAGAGCGCTGGCCATCAATACCCTAATCACCGATGCCATTTCCATTTTTGCGGCCAATGAAGCGGCTATTCTTGACGGCAGTTTTGAAGTTTCCCTAATGGATAAAAGCGGCTATACCGCCCAAATTAGGGATATTATCGCCATCAGTGTCGAGAACATCTATCAATCGCAAGAGGTCATCGAAAAGGAAATAGCGGGCTATAAAATCATCTCCGATATTTTGGAAGTCTATACGACCGCGTTGGTACGCACCAAGGAAGGAAAACCAAGCAACTACGATCAGTTGATGCTAAAAACCTTGCCACAATTTTATCAACGAACCGATACAGAACTGTATGATATTTTATTGAACACCTGTTGTTATGTGGCCAGCTTATCGGATAGTGCTGCAGTTCATATTCACAATAAGATCATGGGAAAACAGCTGTAAGTATTCGGCCAGCCGCAGCGGACATTCTAAAAAGCATATGAAACGCCGACACCGAGCAGTTGCCTGAATTGCAGTTTGGGTTCTCCAGGGTCGGTAACGTTACCGTCATCATCTTTTTGCTCGTTGAACAAAATGTCATCATCATAGATAAGCTGTGTGCCGATGGTTGTCGCAATATACCTATTGATTCGAAATTCCAGGTTCAATTCCCAATCTACATCTATATTTCCGAACCTTCGAAGGTAATCGGAATACAAACTCAATCGGTGTTTAATGCCGACGTTTTCAAAAAGTATAGCTTCCCAGGAGTTACTTATCAGAAAACCGAATTCCAAAAAAATGTTCTCGCCTTCCCGAACAATATTGCCGTCTGCATCGATTTCGGCCTTTTCAACCCCAAAAGCCCCTTTATCGGCGAGATCTTGATCTAAAACAAAGGTGGTTTTTTGAGTTAGCGGGGAAATATAAAGATTGAATTTCTGATTTGGTGAAATGTAAGAAGTTCCCGCACCTAAAAAAGAATAGCCTGGTGCCATAAACCGTGAGATAGGTGATGAACGATCGGGATACTTGAACCCATTCGAAAATTGCGTATTGAAATTGGCCTTTACCGAATAGAACCAATTGCTTATCGTATCTCTTCGATACCCAAAGGTAGAACTCAACCGAATCGCATCGTCGGTTTTTCGCAATTTTTGGTTTTCCTGCAAATTCAATCCGTAACGCAGATCCATATAATTGTCCCACTTGATGTACCTGAACTTATAATTCCGCTCAAATTTTAGATCCGCCAAGGCGCTGATCGAATTGTTTCCCCCGGCGCTCCAATTGACGAATGCCACCTCGTTCATACTAATGCCCAACTTGTTTTTATTCGTCCAGAAAGACGGTAATCGACGACGGCGCAGTGCCAAGTCGAAGTCGGAGGGTTTAAGGCCTGCCTTTGAATTTGCCAATTTAATGCCACGGGGAATCACACGAGGTTTTTCTTGAAATGAGCGGTCTTGAATTGTAATGATCAAGACAGAATCCGAAGGTGTATTTTTGGGTATCGTATCCTGCGATGAGATTTGGTTTACACTCATGATGAGCAAACACAGGAAAGATAATCGGATAAAAAAATTATGTAACATTCAATACGCTCGTTAGATATTCCTTTACGTTCAGCTTTCCTATTTCCGCAATTTCCTGAAGTTCCTCGGTAGTGCCATGTTCGATAAAACGGTCATCAATACCGAAAATTTTGATGGGTCGACCAATGTTCAGGTCATTTGCAAATTCTAAAACCGCACTCCCGAAGCCCCCTATTTTGCATCCGTTTTCGATGGTCACGATAAATTCATAACTCCTGAAAATTGCCTTTAGTTTCTGAGCATCCAAGGGTTTGATAAAACGCATGTTAAAATGCCCGATTTGTTCCGGTTGGTGCATTTCTTCCAACAGCGTGGAAATCATGTTACCGATATGCCCCACCGTTAGGATTGCGATTCGTGTGCCCCGTTTTAACTCTTGGGCCGAACCCATAGCGATTTTTTCAAAGGGGGTTCGCCATTCAGGCAACACCCCCCTTCCCCTAGGATATCGAATAGCAATGGGATGCGTTAATCCCAGTTGTGCCGTATACATGATATTGCGCAACTCGATTTCGTTCATGGGCGCGAAAATAACGAGATCGGGAATACAACGCAAAAAGGCGAGATCATAAACCCCGTGATGGGTGGCCCCGTCCTGACCGACCAATCCCGCGCGATCCAAGCAAAAAATTACGGGCAGCTTTTGTAACGCCACATCATGTATCACCTGATCGTACGCCCGTTGCAGAAAAGTGGAATAGATATTACAGAATGGTATAAGGCCCTCCGCGGCCATTCCCGCGGCCATGGTAACCGCATGTTGTTCGGCGATTCCGACATCAAAAGCATGTTCGGGAATTTCCGCCATCATGTACTTTAAGGAGCTACCCGTGGGCATTGCTGGTGTGATCCCAACGATTTTTTCGTTTTCCCGTGCCAGTTCAACTATGGTATGCCCAAAAACATCTTGGTACTTCGGGGGTAGATTTCCCGTGGATTTTGGCTGCAATTCTCCGGTAGCCTTATCGAATTTACCCGGAGCGTGATAGGTTACCTGATTTTCCTCGGCCTGTCTCAAGCCCTTTCCCTTGGTCGTAATCACGTGCATTACCCTTGGCCCCCTTAGGTTCTTTTGCCGCTCCAGTTCCGATAATAAGCTATCCAAATCATGCCCATCAAAGGGACCGGAATACGCGAAGTTGAGACATTCGAAAATGTTCTCGTCCTTTGCCGTGCCTTTCTTTACATTGGTCAGGTATTTTTTCAAAGCCCCCACACTGGGATCTATTCCAATAGCATTGTCGTTCAAGATAATCAATATGTTGGCATCGGTTACGCCCGCATGGTTCAAGCCCTCGAAAGCCATTCCGCTTGCGATGGCCGCATCACCGATTACCGCAATATGCTGTTTTTGATCATTCCCTTTGAGATTTGAAGCGATTGCCATGCCCAAAATAGCAGAGATGGACGTAGAACTATGTCCCGTACCAAAAGCATCAAATTCACTTTCAGCCATTTTGGGAAAGCCACTAATACCTCCCGATTGTCTATTTGTGTTGAAGATTTCTTTTCTTCCGGTTAGAATTTTATGCCCGTAGGCTTGATGTCCTACATCCCATATCAATTTATCGGCCGGCGTATCGAAAATATAGTGCAGGGCTATGGTGAGTTCGACCACGCCAAGGCTTGCTCCTAGATGGCCTTCCTTGGTCGCTACGATGTCGATGATAAAATCACGCAATTCCTGGGCGAGTCGGGGCAGCTCCTCGGTGCTCAATAAGCGAAGGGCCTCAGCAGACGAAATAGAATCGAGAAGGTGTTTCACACTATTCATTTAAAACTATAAAACTACAGCTTTTAGCGGGATAGCCCATGTACAAAGAAGGTTTCAAGAAAGACTATTTTTCCTACAATTTAATGCTTCTTGCTGCGTTCTAGAAATCCGTAACCTTTTATTTGCGGCAGTGCAGTATGTAGTAATTAAACAGCATCCCATGATTACCAATTTCAAACTCAAACATAGAATCTTCAATTTCGGACTGGCAGTTGCCGTCATTTGCTTTTGCAGTCAAACGTATGCGCAAAGCTATCTAGGAAATTCGATGGATAATTACGCAGGCGTTCACGCTGTCGTCTACAATCCTGCCAATGTCTTCGATTCCCCGTTTCGTACCGATATCAACCTGATATCGGCAAGTGGTTATTTCGGTAGTGACTATCTAGGGCTTTCGCTATCCGACATGCTATCGGCAGATGGCGAATTTAATTTCGATGAGGACGCCGAGCGCTCCCCCTCGAACAGCAACCATTTTTTTACGAATATCGATGTCCTCGGCCCGTCCTTTATGTTCAACGTGGGCGAGAAACAGAGTTTTGCAGTTACCACCAGACTAAGAGGTCTTTTTAATGCGGACAATGTAAACGGAAATCTTTACGAAAAGGTTTCGGAAGGATTCGAAATCGGGGAAAATTTTGATTTTGACTCTCAAGACCTGAACGTTACGGCCCATGTCTTTTCCGAAATCGGACTTACCTATGGAAGAGAGGTCGTAAAAACCCAGGATCAGTTTCTTAAGGCCGGGATTACCTTAAAATACCTTATGGGTGCCGGCGGAATCTTTATGAACTCTCCAGAACTCAGCGGTACGTTCAATGGCTTGACCAACAACCTTACCACCCAAGGGGCCATATCCTATGGTTCTACCCCGGGCTTTGAAAGCGACTCTCCGGAGTTCAGCGATTTGCAAAGTGGCTTCGGTGCCGATATCGGCGTAGTATACGAATACCGAAAACGAATCGTAGATGGCACCGTATTGGGCAAACGCGCGCAACAGTATAAATTTAAAGCGGCACTTGCGATTACGGATATCGGTAGTATTAATTATCAAAACAGTCAGCAGACCGTTTATGACGCCAACGGCGATGTAAATGCCTTGGAGTTCGAGACCAAAGACCTCGAGCAGGTATTGGAAGACAACTATACAGGTACCCGTACCATTGGAAACCAGAAATTACAATTACCTACAGCTCTTCAACTAATGGCGGACTACTATATTGGAAACCGATGGTATGTAGGTTTGCACCAAGGTCTTTCCCTTCGTAAATCGGGAAGTGCCGACGCAAATGGCATTATCAATACAACCACGGTATCGCCTCGTTGGGAATCGAAGTATTTTAGTGTTTATTCTCCGCTTGGGCTTCGCCAATACAGTGGTTTTGCTTGGGGTCTTGGCTTTCGTCTTGGGCCGTTAACGGTCGGTTCAGGTTCAATATTGACAAATTTGATTTCCGATAATAGCAAGAATACCGATATCTATGTCGGGCTTAAGATTCCCTTGTACAAGAAAATCGATTATTAAAACGGTTTGTTCGGTAGTCTCTCGATACAATCCATATAAGCACGGATGCTCCTTGGCTCGTAAATCGATAAGCCATTACCTCCAAAAACCAATTTCTTAAAATAAAAATATTGCGCCCTGGAAACACGGGCGCTTTTTTTTACTCCCTATATCCCGACTGAACTTTTACGTCCGGCGATAATATGCGCACCCTTTTGTTGAAACAATTTTTGTTCCTTCGAAAGCCCGTTTCGCTCCCGCATTAAATTAGCCCTTCAATCGGTACGGATTTAATTGTACCATCTCCTTTAAAAGTTTTACGCACAGTTGTTCTTACATAGGCTGCAATTCACGCCATTTGTGATGTCATTCACGACATTTTTTTTGTGAAGCCCTGATTTTATTGAAGTTTTGAGCATTGCAAATAAGCACTCACTTTCAAAACAAAATGAAAAATGAAAGGCTCAAAGACTAATCTTCAACTCTCAAAAACTCAAATTTTCATGCACCAACAGTGCTGTGCATTCCGTTTTAAAAGACTTGTCGAAAAGGTATATCCGAAATACCATAATAGTTATCAGCTACTCACTAAAAGGGAGCTGGAAATTTTAAAATATATGGCCTTGGGTACCGAAAGCCAAATCATTGCCGAAAAGCTTTCCATATCAAAACATACCGTTCAAACACACCGAAAAAACATCCATAGAAAGACCGAGTTGAAGACCCCAAGAGACCTTGTACTCTTCACCCTAATATTCGATATACAACTTTAAATATTAACTAAAACCAAATTACAATGAAAAAATTGATGACCACCACAATCTTATTACTATTCGTATCCTGTGCCATGTACGCAGGAAAAAAGAAGGTACAATTCAGTACATCGGAACAAGATGCCAACGTATTCGTAGATGGCAAACTAATGGGCAAAGGCAATGTTCAAGTCCTAATCGCCAAAGGTAGCTGTGTGAACGTACGCGTTGAGAAGACCGGGTTTCTGACCTACCATATCGAGTTTTGCAATCAAAAGAAAACTACGTCTCCACCTAAATCCTATTATATGGAGATGCACAGGGACGATGCCTATGATGCCTCGGTACAGACCGACATCGCCAATGTTGATATTGAAATACGGTCAAAAAAAGACAAGGATGCCGCCTGGCGATTAATGAACCAGATTGTGCTCTCTTATCTGGACGTAATCGAAACCACCGACAAGGAGACCGGATACCTCCGCACGGCATGGCAGCTAAAAACCTTCAAACAGAATACCATCCGTACCCGAATTATTGTGAAAGAGGCGTCTTTGAACCCTTTATCATTCAAAGTGAAGCTCGTTAGCGAAGAATCGCGCCAAGCCCTTACTAGCGTGAAATCCGACGAACTCTATCGCGAATGGGACCGCGTATTACGCAAGTATAAGGACGTGGTTTCTGAAATGCAATCTCGCCTCTAACCACTAAAAAGTAACCAAAAACAAACCAAAAATGAAGACTACAGGATTCAAATTATTTCTTACCACAATACTTACACTTTTTACCGTCTTTGCCGGTATCGCTCAAGAACAACCGATACGAGTGGGGGTCAAAATCGGGTTCCCGAATATTATTGGAGGCCATCTGGAATATGTGACCCCCTTATTGGGGGAACGACTTGCACCCTCCTTAGAGTACTCCTCAGTAAAACTAGATGGTTATCTGGAACCTGATCAAGGTGGTATAAAATATTGGGAGGCTGGATTCAACTACTATTTCGGGAAGAAACCGGGTCGTGGTAGTTATGTGCATTTGGGATACGGTAATCTCAGAGGTGATTTCATCTTTGAGGATTATGCTTTCAACAACGCCAATGAACCAGGGCAAGGTACGGCCAGTATCGACCAAGGTTCGTTCAATATACGCTTGGGTGCCAAGGCCGGCGGGCTATTTTATTTTAGACCTGAAATCGGGTATACGTTTAGTCCTTTATCTGAAACAATCGCTGTATCGGTTGACTATCCGAACGGCCAGAATGAGGTTCGGCAAGAGGAAATGCCTGGACTACTAACCAGCGGGTTCACCATCAATATCGGAATCGGATTCGCCTTTTAAACTAAATATAACCTTAAAACAAAATTTATGAAAACGCTTAAAATCATAGGGTGCTGTTTGCTTGTAGCTTTCTATTCCTGCGATAAAAATGACGACTCCGAAACAACGGATGAGTTCGACGGATCGATTAGATCCGTAGAAAATTTTTTTACTCCCGAGTTGGTAAAAGCATTGACTGATCTTGGTTTTGAACTAAACGAGGGCAATACGCCTCCGAATTTGGAAGGAACTTACCTCATAAGCCCATTGCAACTAAACGCCACAACCGTAGAAACAGACCAAATCGGGAGCATATTTTCCGATTATACCGCAACAATAACGAATCAAAATAATGAAAAACTCACTATAGACTTTAATGGTGAAGGAGGCGGTCAAATCGATAATGGTTTCGGCTCGTTCATCTCCGGTACCGAAAACAAATTCAGTATTTACTTAAAACTAACTATTCAAATCGGAAACGAACCCGCCGAATCGGCCTATGCTCTTTCCGGAACCATTACCGATGATGGCATTTCAGAGGCGCAGATGGCCATTTTAATGTTGGATGACAAAGGAGATGTGGAAGAGGTATACATCGAGAATAATACGGGCCGCTTATTCACCGACGGCGATGGATTTTCGCCAAAAAACCCGAGTACAACAAGTAAACATTTAATCACCGCCGATATTGCGCCTTCCGGTTCTGGAAGTAGTCATTGGTAAATAATCAATAACCTTAAAACCAAAAATTATGAAAACATTTAAAATTATCGCACTTCTAGTAAGCATACTGTCCTTTGCCGCAAGCTGTAACATACCCGATGACGGTCCTGTAGTCCAACCACCTATAGAAGAGGGAGGGAATCCTACAAATCCCTTGCCACCGGAAGAAACACCAGTAAACCCGGCTGATTTACTTATCGATGGTATCGCATTCATGAACACCAATGATCCGCGCATACCCTATATCGCTTACCATACCAATGGTGCAAAAACGGCAATGATAGATGATGACGGCGATGGTTTTCAAGAGCTTATGGTGCATTCGGAAGATGATTTCGAAACCGTAATCAATGTGGATAAAGAAACAGGACTACCCATCAAAATGTGTTCTTCCGATGGAACGTTGGCCCTTTATTCATTTAAAGAAGAGAACACGAAACTAGATCTGGCCATTATGAGACCAGGAGAGCCCATTGTGTACGCTAGAGACCTGAATAGTTCTCCACTCGCGAATGCGGCCCGAACAAGTCAAAATACCTCTAGCTCTAATTGCAATCTTGGGCCAATAGGCGTTACGTTAAGAGGTGTAGGTTACTCTTGGGCACTGGGGGGCTTGTGCGAAATTCGCGACGGTAATGGAGGTGTTAGGCAATTGGATAACATAAGCCGTCGGGCCTGCCAAAATACTTTCAGGGCGATACACGGTGGTCTCCAAATTCCCGTGAACGAGGAAAAAGCCTGTAAACAATTGGAAAACCAGCCCGCGATGCTGGGTCTTATCCCCGGTTATGCCAACTGTGCATCGGAGAATAATGCGAGCGATTGCATCGCCCAAGGCCTCCTAGAAATAGAGGACCTAATTGATAACGCCGAAAGCGTATTCGAAACTATTGGCGAGGACACGGTTGCATTAGCCTATGGCGCCCTGATTTCCGGATATGGTGAAGTAAAAGTCACGTTGACCTGGGATACCACTAGCGATATCGACCTCTGGGTTACCGAACCTGACGGGAACCTTATTTTCTTCAATGAACCTCAGTCAGCAAGTGGAGGATTCCTTGACTTTGATGATGTTGACGGTTTTGGCCCTGAGAACATCTTTTGGACCGAGAACCCACCTTTAGGAGAGTATCTGGTACAAGTGCACTATTATGGTGATAACGGTGAAGGTGCTACGAACTATACCGTGCAACTAGAGGTGCAAGGCGTTGTACAGCAATTTCAGGGTACCCTCGAGGTAGAAGATCAGATTAATACTGTGGCCGGCTTTTCGACTTCCAGTACGAGCGGCAGAACAATGCGCATCGATCAAAGGTATGAAGTTGTTATGCAAACGGAGGAGTTACCGTTAAAAAGGGAATAACCAATTGTGTTTGAGTTAGCTAGAAAGTGCCCCACTGCTTTTCGTATTGGTAGTGGGGTCTTTCAAAAATTATGTTAAATCACTACATTTAGGTCTCACTTTAAGAGACTTACACAAGAATTTCCTTGAACTCGAACATCGAAACCAAGCCAATTGATGACCAGAATTATCCTTAAACTGAAACCTGATATTCCAACCAATAATTTTATAGACCAGGAAAACCGAGATCTACTGAATAAAATGGGACTCAGGAAAATTGAGCCGGCATACTCAATAATTGGGAATCATGCAGAACTTCATCAAGCTCGATTGGGTATTGGCCCGGGTTTCTTGAATACGGGGAGTGTTTTAATTTTAGAATTTGACAATCGATTACACAAAGAAAAAATCCTTGAGAATCTAGAAAAACTATATTCGAAGAAAATCGAATATGTCGAAGAAGACCAAGAAATCGTATTCTTCAACGAACCTGTTGTGCTAAATGGTGAGAAGGAAAATCTTGATACGATGGATTATCCACTAGGTACCATTAACTTCTCCAAGGATTATCAAAGTGAAAATGAGGTTATTGTAGCGGTTATTGATTCTGGCGTGAACTACGATCATAAAGCACTTCGAAAAAGTCTTTGGTCAGCCTCTTCCAAAGGAAAATGCTTTGGAATAAATATGACGATCAGTCATAATGCAGATTGGACGAATGTAAAGGATAATATCGGTCATGGTTCTATGGTAGCAGGAATTATAGGCGCACGTGATAATCCCGTAGTAATGGGTATAGCCCCATCGGCAAAACTGTTATCCATCAAGGTTTTTCCCAAACATAGTGCAACGTATTTTGTCCGGGATGTCTGCTCTGCGATGATGAATGCCTATTGGACCGGGGCCAAAGTAATCAATAACAGTTGGCGACTCTTAAAATCTGACGGAGGGAATAGGAAGTTCTTAACGGAGACTTTACAGATTCTGGAAAACAATAATTGTATATCTGTCTTTGCAGCCGGGAACGAGGACAGGGACTGTTCGGAAATTTTTCCCCAGTCACTTCCTGCCGTCCTGAACGTGGGTTCGATAAATAAAGACTTGAAACGGCAAGATGGCACGAATTGGGGTGATGGAATTACCATCTGGGCACCAGGAGCTAAAATCAATTCAACCTATAAGGGCGGTGTCAACAGCTATGAAGAAAGTAGCGGCACTTCTTTTGCGGCACCTTTTGTTACGGGCGTAGTCGCCCTTCTTAAAGCTAAGAATCCCAATTTATCGTTATTTGAGGTAAAAGAAATTTTAAGGGCCAGCGGCAAACCGATAACAATAGCCAAAAACAATATGAATAGTTATCTCCTCGATTTTTCAAAAACACTTAATTTAAAACCATTTACTAATCTAAATTCAAAAACTATGAATTCACCTTTTCCAAAACCGCCAGAGAACAAAGCAGACATCAATGCTACAATTTTTACGTTTCTTCATTTAGAACGTAGCGACATATTTCAGCTTTTGCACAATGATGTAAGGGATGATAATTTTTGCAACTTTCAAATATTCGGTTGCTTCCAAGGGAATAAAGTGGTTATTGAAAATAAAGAGAAATTTCTTGTGGAGAAAGTCGCTCTAAAATTAGTGAACATGGATCCTAATAGCGATGTACTATATACCATAGGTGGGGCAACAATGAAAACCAATACCAAAAACGAAGTCGACTTTGCTATCACTACTATCCAAACCGGTAAACCGGTCAAAGGAGTGGATTTTACGTTGGAGCAACTATTTCTATTGGAAAGATTTCAAAAAATCGATTATCATGTTGGAGAAGGACTAGACTCTGGTGGATATCCATGCAACCAGTCAGCTTTCTTTTAAACCAACAATATGTCGAAATTATTTACAGTAATCTTTTTCCTTTTCGGATTTGGACTAATGTCCCAGCAGACTACCGACGCGAGACTTGAAGTCGTTGGTTTGTTGAAGCAGTACAAGCTAGAAGATAGCGGTAAAGCTGTTGATGACATGGAAATGTCATTTGCCAAAATGCTATTCGAAAAGGAACTTGATTATTTGAAGTCTGGGAAACTTGTATATACCAGTGAACTACTTGCTGGTAACGTAAGTCTTGATTTGCGTGATAGCATTTTATTCCGGATAAGCTTAGCCAAATACCACGGCAGGAAAACACAGCCCAATCATACCGAGTATTTCGAAAATTATTTATCAGCCTATGAAATTTCGACCAGAGTCGGTGATACTATATTGATCAATGAAGCCTTACTGGGTTTGAACCACTATTTTCAAAGAAACCACATTGATACGTTACTCTACAGAAAGTACGTGAATTTACTTTTCAAATATAAGAAAGACAAAATCGATGATTTTTGGCAAAAGTATTATTTGTTGAATTACAAAATGAATACGTCCTCCTTTAGCAAAGAGGAATTTAAAGAAATGGAACAAGGGTTTTTAACTCTAGAAAAAAACGCCCCCGAACACGACTATTTTCTTGGAAAGATTCAACATTTGATAGGAATATTTTACAGTTATCCCTCGGACTATAAAAGGTCACGGGAATATTTTGAAAAGGCAGCGAGTACTTACAATTCAGACTATTATTATTCAAACAGCAGAAAAATAAGAACTGAAGTTTCATTGGCTATCACAGACTTTAAAGATAAAGCCTACTCTCTTACAATTGAAAAATTAGAGAATGCATTGAACAATAAATTTGTAAAACAGGATGAAAAATTGAAATTTATCATTTACGATTGGCTGGCCCAATCCTATGAGCAGTTTCCTTCTCAAGGCAATAGAGCTTTATACTATTTAAAAATGAAGGACAGCACCGATGATAAATTGAAAATGCACGCCATTGTTCAAAAGAACAGGGAAATCGAGATAAAACATGAGGTTGCCAAAAAAGACAAAAACATTAAAAACCTTCAAATGGTAAACCAAGGATTGCAAGATAGATTAGTAACACTCCTGCCCATTTTGGGCATCCTTACCATTTTGGCTATAATTATCTTTTTCCTCTACAAAAAATACTATAGAAAGACCACGGTACTGGAAACCGAAAAATCCGAAACCCTCCAAAAACTCGATGAGCTCAAAAACATAGTAATCAAGAACCACATCATTCTAAAAGATAAGACCAAAGTCTATATTTCGGACTTGATGTACATTAAATCGGACGATCACTATCTAAACGTGTATACCTCCGATGATAAAAACCACTTTGTAAGGGGGAAACTAAGCACTATTAGGGAAGAACTGCCTCCCAACTTTATACAATGCCATCGTTCCTATATCGTGAATTCAAACTTTATCAAACGCATCAACAACGACACCATTACACTGGTCGATAAAACCCAAGTTCCCCTTTCGAGATCTTTTAAAAACAAATTTTAGAACTATATCAATGTGCGTTGACCACAGCTACCTTAGTAGCATCACTAACCCAAAATACCCTCCATAGGGTATTTCATATCCCGTCTTGCACTCTTATATTTGTTTTAGCATGTATGTTTAGGCCTAAAAAGGAGTTGAAATGGCCTTGACTGAACGCTTTAACCAAACCATTATACGAACCAAAATTTGAAACTCTTACTTGGAGACCAAATCACTTGACGCCACCCGTCGCTTCTAAAAGCACCCCGCCCCTTCTGTATTAGAGCTATCCTACGAGACGATAAGCATCGTCGTCGCCTAAATTGCAATTGCCCTTTTTTTGACGATTTTCATTGATGATAAACCAAACAAACCGATAACTATGAGAACACAATTACTTTCACTTTTCTTGGTGTTGCACACTTGCTTTTTATCTGCACAGGTTTTTGAAGGCTTTAAAGAAGTCTACAGTCAATCTGATGTAAACGAACTGGGAGCCGAAGGATACACTGCGATCACTCAGGGGCTGTTCATCAGGAACAGTACCGATATCACGGACTTGACGCCATTATCTTCCATTACTTCCGTGGGTGCCCTTTACATTGGTGACAACGAAGCGCTCAGCCAATTGACGGGGCTTCAGAATATCACCGAGGTTACGGGTATCGCAGGTGAGGGTGTTTATATTACACGTAATGCCCGCCTTGCTGACCTCTCGGGGCTTCGTGGTATTCGGGAACTACCACAAAGGCTATACATTGAATTCAATCCGTCGTTAAGAAGTGTGGAAGGGCTAAATATCCGCTCGGTACCGCAACTGGCTATCATTGGAAACAACGCGCTGGAGAATCTCAATGGTTTGGAAAACTTGACCGAAGTCACCACACTTGGTCTGAGCATAAATTCGAACCCCTCATTGATCGACATTACAGGGCTTCAATCCTTGTTAAGAGCCAACAGCATTTCATTCAATGAAAACAATAGTTTAGTAAACCTCAACGGACTACAAAGTTTGACTACTGTGGACCAAGTCGGGATATCCGGCAACCCACAGCTTACAAATTATTGCGGACTTACCCCTTGGGCCACCGCCAATCCTTCTTTCTCCAATTATTTCGCTACCAACAACGCCTACAATCCCACCGTTTCGGAAATTATCAGTACTTGCGATGTAAACGCTCCGACCGGGACGACCACTATTCCTGACCCTAATTTCGAACAGGCCTTGATCGATCTAGGGTACGATACAGGCAATCCTGATGGCACCGTTCCTACCGCCAATATCGAAAGTGCCGTGTTTCTCCCTTTACGATCGAACGGAATCACCGACCTCACCGGAATCGCCGATTTTAAGGCCCTCGAAAATCTTGACGTGTACGATAATGCCATCGCTAATGTAGACGTGTCCCAAAACACCAATTTGCTCATCTTGGATATGGGCATCAATATGCTTACCCAAATTGACCTTTACCAAAATTCAAATCTGAACGAGTTGTATCTCGATGAAAATAGATTGACATCACTCGACATCTCGGCACTTCCCAATCTCCGTATCCTGTTTGTGAACTCCAATCCCGAATTAAGCTGCATCACGGTTGCCAATGTGGCCGACGCCAATGCCCAAGCCGAATGGTTCAAAGACGCAACGACCAGCTATAATGTAAACTGCGATACACCTCCCCCATCAACGGCCACAATCATACCCGATCCGAATTTCGAACAGGCCCTTATCGATTTGGGATACGATGTAGGACCGATAAACGGTAGCGTACCCACCGCCAATATTCAAAATGTACAAACCCTCGATGTCTTCAACCGGAATATCAGCGATTTGACGGGAATCGAAGATTTCACCTCGGTGACCTTCATCAACGCCAATTCCAACAACCTGACCCGATTGGATATCTCCGAAAACCTCAATTTGGAATCGATAGGGCTCAATGAAAACAATATCACCGAATTGGATATCTCTGCGAATACCAATCTGATACAATTGGAGATCAACGACAATGACCTGAGCGCATTAGACCTCTCCCAAAGCCCCCAGCTCGAAACCCTCCTCCTATCGAACAACCCCTTGGCCAACGGTATCGATTTGGGCAACCTGCCCAACCTGAGGTTTCTGTTCCTGACCAATACGGGGCTGAGCAGCCTTGACCTGAGCAACAACCCGAATCTGGAGTTCATCCGTATTTCCGGAAATCCGCTCCTTAGCTGTGTAAAGGTCGCCGACATCGCCGCAGTGGAAGCGGCTACAAACCAAAGAGACCCGCAGACCGAGTATCGCCTGGATTGTGACCCACCATCTGCGACCACGACAATTCCGGACCCCAATTTCGAGCAGGCCCTGATCGATCTGGGGTATGACGCCGGGCCGATAGATGGCTCGGTACCAACAGCCAGTATTGCCGTCGTAACCGACCTGAACGTCGTGCAGAAAGATATCAACAGCCTAGAGGGTATTCAGGATTTTACCAGCTTGGAAAATCTGAGCGCTGCGTTGAATCAACTTAGCTCGGTAGACCTCTCGAATAATTCCAGATTGACTTTCGTAGAATTAGGCAACAATCAGCTTACTCAAGTCAATCTATCCGGAAGCCCCCTGCTGACCAATTTAAATCTCTACAACAACAATTTACAGACCCTTGATATTTCAAATCTACCAGCTTTGGTTCGGCTAGCCGCCGAAAATAATGCGCTAACGGAATTGGATATTTCGCAAAATCCGGAAATGTTCGACCTTTTGCTCACAGGAAACCCGATTAGGAATCTCAACACCTTTCAAAATCCCAGGCTCTTGGCCCTGCGTATCGGAGACTCACAAATCGAAGCACTAGACCTTTCGCAAAATATGGAGTTACGTTTATTGGAAGCGCCTAATGGCAATCTTAACCGCCTCAACCTCAAGAATGGAAACAATACCATTCTAAACGGCCAAGGAATTGTTGGTAACCCTGTGGATGTGAGCAATAATCCCAACCTCAGCTGTATTCAGGTGGATAATGTGGTTTTTTCCGAAAACAATCCCGGTTGGATCAAAGATGCTACTGCTTCCTATAGCGAGGACTGCTCCCTTACCCCTGCCTTTACCACGATACCCGATCCGAATTTCGAGCAGGCGCTGATCGATTCGGGATACGACATTGGGCCTATTGACGGCACCATACCCACGGCCAATATTCAAAATGTACAAACCCTCGATGTCTTCAACCGGAATATCAGTGATTTGGCGGGAATCGAAGATTTCACCTCGGTGACCTTCATCAACGCCAATTCCAACAACCTGACCCGATTGGATATCTCCGAAAACCTGAATTTGGAATCGATAGGGCTCAATGAAAACAACATCACCGAATTGAACATCTCTGCGAACACCAATCTGGTACAATTGGAGATCAACGATAATGACCTGAGCGCATTAGACCTCTCCCAGAGCCCACAGCTCGAAACCCTACTCCTATCGAACAACCCCTTGGCCAACGGTATCGATTTGGGCAACCTGCCCAACCTGCGATTTCTGTTCCTGACCAATACGGGGCTGAGCAGCCTTGACCTGAGTAACAACCCGAATCTGGAATTCATCCGTATTTCCGGAAATCCGCTTCTTAGCTGTGTAAAGGTCGGCGACATCGCCGCAGTGGAAGCGGCTACAAACCAAAGAGACCCTCAGACCGAGTATCGCCTGGATTGTGACCCACCATCTGCGACCACCGCCATTCCCGATCCAAATTTTGAGCAGGCGCTCATAGACTTGGGGTACGACATTGGGCCCATTGACGGCATTATCCCCACGGCTAATATTATTGAGGTAACCCGATTGGTTATTTCGCAAGAAAATATAAATAGCTTGGAAGGAATTCAGGATTTCGCCAACCTTGAAGAACTCTATAGTAATTTTAACAGTTTGGAGACCTTGGACCTGAGCCAAAATGCAGCATTGAGGATACTTCAGGTGGGCTCGAACCAATTGACCTCGCTGAACCTTACCCAGAACGTAAATTTAGATTTACTCCTCTGCGACGGCAACGAATTACCAAGCCTGAACGTGAGCCAAAATACGATGCTACGCATCTTGAATTGCGGCTTCAACCAAATCACTAGCTTGGATGTTTCCAATAACACGCTGCTCACCAGTTTAAATGCAAGATTCAATCAGCTGGCTGGTTTGGACTTGAGCCAAAACCCGCTATTGGAAGGGATTGTTCTTGATAGAAACCCGCTCTTGGCCAGCCTGAATCTCAGAAATGGCAACAATTCGATCATTACCGGTTTTGATGCCTCGGTTAATCCCAATTTGTCCTGTATTCAAGTGGATGATGTGGCATTCGCCGAAAACAATCCGGGTTGGACTAAAGACGCCACGACAATATATCGCGAGAATTGCGACTTGCCCGTCAACAATGATGCCGACGGTGACGGTGTCTTGGATGCCGATGACCTATGCCCGGACACCGCTCCGGGATTACAGGTATCACCCAATGGCTGTGCCTTAGCCCAATTGGCAGATTTGGCCCTTCGAAATATTGCGGTCAGCATCGGTTCAGACCCTTGCGGAACCGCACCGGATGGTAATAGCGTCAACATTGAAGTATTGGGTAATGCTTCAATAACCCTTTCGATTATCAAGGACGCGACAGAAAACATTTACAACGATACACTAAGCACGTCTGATCAGGTGAATCTCGTACAACTTACCGAAGGGGAGTATGAACTTTGCGTCTCCATTCCTTCAATACCCAATTATGCCCAGTGCTATCAGGTAAATTTTTCTTCCACACAAAACACGGTAAGTACGAATATTATCGTTTTAAACCCGGGTCAGACCTATCCGCTTACGGTTAGTGGTAATACAAGCTACGATATAAATGTTAACGGCTTGGTCACCACCTTCGATTTTAATGATACCGGGGCACAGGTATTGGATATCCCGTTGGTGGTCGGAAACAATGCCATCACCATTTCAGGGAGTACTGACTGTGGAGGCAATACAACGAGAAATGTAGAATCGGTCAATTTGCTCACCTATCCCAACCCTACGAACGACGTGTTCACCGTAGACGGACTTGGCAATGCCGATCGCGCACAGATAACCGTTCAAAATGCTTCCGGTACAATCGTTTACAGGGCTATGTCGGTTGTGGAGGACGAAACTGTCACGCTAGACATCGGCAATCTCAATACTGGATTGTATTTTATCCTGGCCGAAACCAAGGGAACTTCAAAATCCGGAAAAATCATGAAGCGTTAAATTGAAGCAGTGGTCTTAAATATTCTAGGAAGACCTATTGCCGAGATGGGAAAGTGCCAAGAAGCTGTCGTACGACGGTATTATCATCAGGCTTTCTGAAAACTGTGACAACCACAACGACCAAGTATCCGAAGGCCCTTTAAAATCTTCTTTGTAGTATATTTTTAACCGATTTACAAAATAGCGAAACCCTGAGACGTACTTCAGGGTTTTTTTGTGACCAAAAAATTATATTTGCTGCTTTACGTTCAAAACCGGCACATGATTCTCCCTTACGATGATACCTACTTTATGAAAAGAGCCTTACAGGAGGCCGAGATGGCCTTCGAAAAAGGTGAAGTGCCTATCGGGGCGGTAGTGGTTATTCAAGATCGGATCATTGCACGGGCGCATAACCTTACCGAGCAGTTGAACGACGTAACGGCACATGCCGAAATGCAGGCGATTACCGCAGCGGCCAATTTCTTAGGCGGAAAATACCTGAAGGGCTGCACCTTATATGTTACCTTAGAACCCTGCCAGATGTGTGCCGGAGCGCTATTTTGGAGCCAAGTCTCCAAAGTGGTTTTTGCGGCTCCTGATCCCCAACGCGGATGTAGTGCCATGGGAACAAAATTACACCCCAAAACGAAAATTATAGGGGGTATTCTGGAAAACGAGGCAGCCGAACTATTGAAACGATTTTTTATTCAAAAGCGGAATCTAAACTAAAAACCCCCGTTATGAACGGGGGTCGTTTTTTCATTCAAAGTGCATTCGTTTATTCCGCGAGTTGCACTTGTGCGGCCACTATGCCTTTTCTTCCTTCTTCTTCCTCATAAATGACTTTGTCGCCTTCGTTCAAGGTGAGTCCGTTCAGTGCCGTTGCGTGTACAAAAATGTCCTTTGCAGTCTCGTCGTTGGTAATGAACCCGTATCCTTTGGATTCATTGAAAAATTTTACAGTTCCAGTCATGCCATTACAGATTATATTAGAAAAATTGCATCTCTAATTTAAGAAAAAAATCTTACTTTTTCCTAATCATTTACCTTGACCTTCCTGATTTTCAGGCTTTTCTATAGCTTCTCCTCTCATTCTCCGCACATTTTCCTCGTTGAGCATATAATCCTTCATTTTACGATGCTTACTCTCTTTGTAGAGAAAAAGCGGCATAGCCAACAGGAATAGCCCCAAGGTACCCAAGCCGATAAATTTGTCGGCGAGGGCTTCTTGCGATGCTTCCAACGAAAACCCATAACCGATCAGGCCCAACGATACGATGACTATTGCGGTAATGATGTATTTCATATATTCTTTACTTATGGATAAAGGCCTTGCTCAATAAGAGCCGACCTTGGCAGCCTCCCCTTGCCGAAGGAAATTAGGTGCTTGGTTCAGAAACTTAGAGCCAACTATTACTGGGTAAAATTAATCAATTGCCGGCGATAGGCGGTCAACAGCTTCGATTTGGAAATAAAGCCGTAATACTTGCCCTCTTTGATGACGGGCAAGTTCCAAGCCCCGCTTTCCTGAAACTTTTTCATGATTTGTTGCATACTGTCTTTCTCGTAAAAAATGTACTCGGGGGCGGCACGCATAAAGGTTGCCACAGTGGTTGTCCTGTACAACGCGGTATCGAACATGAATTCCCGAATATCATCCAACAAGACAATACCTACCAGCGCTCGGCTCTCATCGATTACCGGAAAAATATTCCTAGTGGATTTCGAGACCGACTCGTGCAGCATTTCACCTAGTGAGGTGGTCGGACGAACGGCTTTAAAATCCTGCTCCAGCACATCTTCAATACGCATTACGGTCAACACATTTTGGTCCTTGTCGTGGGTGAGCAATTCTCCGCTCTCGGCCAGCTCTCTGGTGTAAATGGTATGATTGATGGTTTTTTTCGCGATCAAGTACGAGATTGCCGCGGTAATCATTAGCGGAACGAAGAGTTCGTATCCCCCCGTAATTTCCGCAATTAAAAAAATCGCCGTCAATGGCGCATGCAGCACGCCGGCAATCAGCCCGGCCATGCCGATTAGAGTGAAATTACTCTCCGAAACCGCAAAGCCCAATCCTAAATTATTGATGACCTTGGCCACCACATTACCTAGGGCGCTGCCCATGACCATGGTAGGGATGAATATACCGCCCGCTCCACCTGCGGCAAATGTGGTCGTCATCGCCACGGCTTTAAATATAGTGATCCCAAACAACAAAGCGATCACGACCCAAATGTTGCTCAAGTAGCGGTCGAAGGGCGTCGTTCCCAAAGCGGATAAATGATTTCCATCCAATAAATCGTTGATAAAACCGAAACCTTCCCCGTACAAGGGCGGAATCATATAAAGCATGCCGCCGATGGCCAGCCCACCGACCAGAAGCCGGTATTTCGGACTTCGTAACGGCTTGAATAGCTTCAATATGCCAAAATACATTTTGGTAAAATATACCGAGGCATAGGCCGTACCTACCCCCAAAAGCACGTAAAAAAGCGTATCCCTTATCTCAAAACTATCGGAAAGTGAGAAGCTGAACAGCACCTCGTTCCCCAGAAAAAAATAGGAGGTCAATACCCCTGAAATCGACGCCAGCAGCAAGGGCATGACCGAGAGCATGGTAAAGTCGATACTGAAAATTTCTACCGCAAAGATAATCGCGGCAATGGGTGATTGAAAGATAGAAGCGACCGCACCCGCAGAAGCACAGGCTATGAGCAGCGATTTTCTTTTGGCACTCATATGCAGTATTCCTCCTAGATTTGAGCTGATTGCAGAACCAGACGCGACCGCCGGGCCGAGCAAACCGACCGATCCACCAAAGCCAACGGTTAATGGTGCGGTAATCAAGGGGGTTATGATTTTTTTTAAATCGATATTCCCCTTTTTCTTTGATAACGCGAACAAAATCGAAGATACCGCGTGCTCCAATTTTTTCTTATGAATGAATTTTACATAGAGATAGACCAGTGTAAGACCGATAATCGGAAGAATAAAATACAGCCCGTTACTGGAAAAAACGATACCCTCTTCAAGCGAGGTCTGGATAAAAAAGGTAAGGTTCTTTAAGACCACCGCGGCCAATCCGGCCAAAAGTCCGACGACCACCCCCATCATATGAACGAAGGTTTTGTCGGAAACATTCTTGTACCGCCATTTTAAAAAGCGGGTCAAGAGTGTTTTTAGAAAAGAAGGCATGCGTAGTTTTGTTGTTAAATGTATTAAAAAAGGACGATATTGCACTTCATAAAACGAATTGATATCACCGATAGAATTACGCTTAATCCAATCGATATAGAGAACTAATATGGGGAGTGCTTTAAAAATCGACTACTGTGCCAACTGATATGAATACGAACTATTTTGCACATGAAACGGCCATTATCGATAAAGGCGCCCAAATAGGCGATAGTACCAAAATCTGGCATTTTGCGCACATTATGAGTGATTGCAGTATTGCCGACAATTGCACGATCGGGCAAAATGTGGTTGTTTTCCCTAAGGTAGTTTTGGGCAAAAATTGCAAAGTTCAAAACAATGTTTCTATCTACACTGGAGTTATTTGCGAAGATGATGTTTTTCTTGGCCCCTCAATGGTCTTTACAAATGTGAGTAATCCAAGAAGTGCGATCAATAGGAAAGATAAATTCGAAAGGACCTTGGTACAAAAAGGGGCGACCATTGGCGCGAACGCAACGATTGTTTGTGGGAACACCATAGGCTCTTATGCTTTGATAGGTGCTGGCGCCGTGCTTACCGTGAATGTCCTACCATACGCACTTATGGTCGGCAATCCGGCCAAGCAAATTGGCTGGGTAAGCGAATACGGAAACCGGTTGAATTTTTCACAGGAGGGAACAGCTATATGTTCCGAAAGTGGCGAGGTATATGAACTTTACAATGGTAAAGTAAAAAGAAAATTACTATGAAAAATTTCGGGCTTCTGGGAATCGCCGGATTTGTTGCGCCGCGACATTTGCAGGCAATCAAGGATACCAACAACAGCTTGATAGTCGCTCTTGATAAATATGATAGCGTGGGCATTATCGACAGCTACTTCCCTAACGCAGACTTTTTCGTAGAGTTCGAGCGGTTCGATAGGCATTTGGAAAAATTGAAATATGAGAAAAATCTAATTTTAGACTATATCAGCGTCTGTACGCCAAACTATCTTCACGATTCACATATCCGATTTGCGCTCAGACATGGCGCTGATGCCATTTGTGAAAAACCCATCGTATTAAATCCATGGAATGTCGATAAATTGGCGCATATGGAGAATGAATCGGGCAATCGCATTTGGAATATTCTTCAATTAAGGTTACATCCAAGCATTATTGCGTTACGGAAAAAAATACAAGAGGGACCTGCCGACAAAGTTTATGACATTGATCTTACTTATTTAACAAGTCGCGGGAATTGGTATTTTTCGTCTTGGAAAGGTGATGATTCCAAATCCGGAGGAATCGCCACTAACATCGGTGTGCATTTTTTCGATATGCTTACTTGGATTTTTGGACCAGTAAAGGATAATATCGTGCATGTTCATGAAAAAGACCGTGCCGCCGGCTTTCTTGAATTAAATCAGGCCAAGGTGCGATGGTTTCTATCTCTTAACGAAGCATTCCTACCCGAAGATATCAAAGCATTAGGACAAAGAACCTATCGATCCTTGAGAATAGCTGGTGAGGAACTCAATTTTAGTAAAGGATTTACAAATCTGCATACCGCATCCTATGAAGATATCATATCAGGAAATGGTTTTGGAATAGAGGAGACCAGACAAGCGATAGAAGTTGTACATGATATTAGAAATGCAAAGCCTATTGGACTAAAAGGGGATTATCATCCTATTGCGAAAAACTCAAAAGATATTTAATCAGATATAGCACCAAAAGAACGAAATTGAAAATACTGACCGTCATCGGAGCCCGCCCACAGTTCATCAAAGCTGCAACTATATCCCACGTTATCATTAAAACTGAAGGTATTCACGAGGTCTTGGTACATACAGGACAGCATTTCGATGAAACCATGTCGGCCGTTTTTTTTGAAGAATTGGGTATCCCGGAGCCTACTTATAATCTCGGGATATCCGGTGGATATCATGGAGCGCAGACAGGTAAGATGCTCATTGGGATAGAAGAAGTGCTCTTAAAGGAGAAGCCCGATATCGTTATCTTATATGGTGATACGAACTCTACCTTGGCCGGCGCTTTGGCAGCCGTTAAATTACATATTCCTGTTGCACATATAGAGGCCGGTCTTCGATCATTTAACAAAAAAATGCCAGAAGAGGTCAACAGAATCATTACCGATCATTCTTCATCTTTTCTTTTTACACCGACGCCCACAGCCACACAAAACCTTTTGCGGGAGGGCTTGGATGAGGATTGTATCGTAGAGGTCGGGGATGTCATGTTCGACGCCACCTTAAGATATAGCGCACTAGCAGAAACCCTTTCCTTAGTATTGTCATCATTTAACCTGAAGCCCAAAGGCTACATTTTAACTACGATACACCGCGCAGAGAATACCGACGACCCCGAAAAGCTGCAAAACATTTTTGCGAGCTTGGAAAAAATAGCTCAAAATGAAAAGCTCGTTTTGCCTCTTCATCCGCGAACGGCACAAAGTCTAAAAAAAATCGGATATTCCTTTAACAACTCTCCCATAACGTTTATAGATCCGGTCGGTTATCTAGATATGCTGATGCTTGAAAAACATGCCAGCATTATAATTACCGATTCAGGCGGAGTTCAAAAGGAAGCATACTTCCAGAAGGTTCCCTGTATTACACTCCGGGAAGAAACGGAATGGACCGAGCTGATAGTAAACGGGAATAACTTTCTTGCCGGTGCGGATGACCTTCAAATTGTTCTGAAAAAGGCGAAAACCGTCATATTTGAAAAAGACCAAGAACTCTATGGCGATGGGAATGCCGCTACCAGAATAGTGGAGATTCTACTAAGGTCCTTTGAAGAGTCTTAAACACACCTTTTGAAAAAAGAGCCACATCTTTACCGAAAAATCTCCTTAAAATACCGAAAGTACATTTTAGTAGTGCGGATTTTTTTGTAAATACCCATTCTGCAAATCCGATTAGGTAGCATTCTTTCCAAAACAATGCCGTTAATCGATAACCTACCTTGTTTACTCTACGAACGGCAACTTCACAATTTTAAATTGTTCTGTAATTAAACTAAATTGCGCCTTCCATTAACTAACACCATTTACCAAACCAAATGACGACAACACCAAAGAAAATACTTGTAACAGGAGTAGCTGGATTCCTAGGTTCCAATTTACTCGAAAAATTATTAAAGGAAGGGCATTATGTAGTAGGTATCGACAACCTTTCAATGGGAAGAATCGAAAATATTCAAAGCTGCATTGGCCACAAGAACTTTCTTTTTCTCGAAGAGGATATCTTAGACAATTTTATCATTCGGGACATGGATGATGATTTTGATATTATCGTACATTTGGCCGCCTTTAAAATTCCCAGATATGGCAATGCAGTGGATACGCTTAAAATCAATTCGAAAGGTACAGAGAACATGTTGAATCTAGCTCGCGCGCAAAAATGTAAATTTGTACTTGCCTCTACTTCGGATGTTTACGGAATGAGTCCCGATCTGCCCTTTGTAGAAGATGGCAACTGTGTCATTGGCGACTCAAAGGTTTCGCGCTGGTCCTATGCCGTTTCAAAGCTTTTTGATGAGCATTTGGCCCTCGCCTACATGGAAGATTACGATTTTCCAGTGGTCTTATTACGATTTTTCGGTTCCTACGGGCCAAATCAACATTTATCTTGGTGGGGAGGACCGCAATCCGTTTTTATCGATTGCATCCTCAATGACAAAAAGATACCTATTCACGGAGATGGGCAACAGACCAGAACCTTCACCTATGTTGCCGACACCATCGAGGGTATGTATGCTGCCGCTATGAAACCGGAGGCGAATGGCGAAATATTCAATATCGGTGCCAATGAAGAAATAACCATTTTAGAGCTAGCTCATATGCTAAAGGAGATTTCCGATGAACCATCCGATTGTCCTATAGAGCTTATTCCGTATAACGACATTTCTTCCGGTAGAAAATATCAGGATGTCATGCGACGAGTACCGGATACGACGAAAGCCGAAAAGATTTTAGGGGTTAAAGCGAAGACCCCATTAAGAGAGGGGCTACGACTTACTTTTGAATGGCAAAAAAGAAATACTCTTAAAAAAATAAGTACTGTATGAGAATAGCGATTATAGGGGGTGGTTTTATGGGTGTAGTTTTAGCACATGAAATTTCAAAAAACGATGCCAAAGCAACCATATTCGAACGAGATTCACAACTCGGCGGCTTGACCACTTACCAAGATTATGGCGATTTCGTATGGGACAAATTCTATCATGTTATTACCCCGACCGATCAAGAACTGGTCGAATTATTGCAAGAGGTAGGTCTCGATAAAAAATTACATTGGAGACGTTCGCTAACAGGGTACTATACGGACAAAAAATTCTACTCGCTCAGTAGTTCTAAAGAGTTTTTGATGTTTCCCGTTCTTGGGCTTATCGATAAAATCCGGTTGGGTTACACGCTTTTCAGAGGGGCTCAGATAAATGACTGGAAATCCCTAGAGAAAATACCGGTAAACGATTGGCTCATAAAACTTGGAGGAAAGCGCACCTATGAGAAATTTTGGGCACCTATGCTGCAGGCCAAATTGGGCGAAAATCACAAAAAGGTATCCGCAGTATTTATCTGGACCTATATAAAAAGACTCTTTCGCTCGCGCAGCTCTGCTGCACAAAAAGAACATATGGGGTACGTTACCGGAGGCTATAAGACCATTTTTGACCGGTTTGAAAACCTACTTGTCGAAGCTGGGTCGGAAGTACTTAAGGGGAGGACCGTTACAGAAATCAAGGCAGCGCAAAAAAACGGCCTTCTTGTTGGTCATGATGGAAATTTCGAACATTTTGACAAAGTTATTTTCACCGGACCTTTGAATGCCTTGGAAAAAATCGTGTCTCCCGAACTATTCGAAATCTCAAATGTTGAACGCCCCATATCCTATCTTGGTGCTATTTGTTTAGTATTGGTCACAAAACAATCGCTTACCCCGTATTACGTGCTAAACATTGGTGACAATGACACTCCGTTTACTGGTGTAATCGGTATGAGTTCTTTGGTCGACCTCAAGGAGACGGGAGGCAAACATCTTACGTACTTTCCTAAATATATAGACGAAAACGACCCACTTTGGTCAAAATCGGATGAAGAGCTGGAAGCCTACTTTCTTAAAGGTGTATATTACCTATATCCTGACCTCAAAGAGACCGATATTTTATCGGCACATATACACCGGGCCTTTAAAGTACAGCCCTTACAAGAGCTCAACTTCTCTGAAATGGTCCCCAGGCTCAATACGAAGCATCCCGATTTTTATGTTCTCAATACTGCACAATTCGTTAACGACTCTGTGAATAATAACACCGTTGTCAAACATGTTGATCGCTTTATGACCGCTTTCAACAAAGAACTAGTAGGGGAATCGAGCACATAGCAATGCATTGAAGATGAGCAAACCACTTTTGAGCCTTTCTTTAGACCTGGATAATCAATGGTCTTATATGAAGATACACGGTGAGGCAGGTTGGGAAAAATTCCCTTCCTATCTTGATATATTCGTGCCTCATATTCTAAAGGTTCTAGATGAATTGAATCTTAAAATCACCTTCTTTATTGTAGGTCAGGACGCGGCCTTTGAGCAGAATCATGCCTATCTAAGGGCTCTCGCCGATGCCGGACACGAGATTGCCAATCATTCGTTCAAACATGAGACATGGCTTCACCTTTATTCGAAAGAAGAAATGAAGAATGAAATCGATTCGGCACATACGATTATAGAAAAAGTTACGGGAAAAACCCCTACGGGTTTTCGTGGACCCGGATTTAGTTGGAGCAGTACCCTACTCGAGGTATTATCCGAAAAAGGGTATGCTTACGATGCCTCAACACTGCCTACGATAATCGGTCCATTGGCGCGTTTGTACTACTTTAGCACTTCTAGCCTTTCCAAAGAAGAGAAAGAAGACAGAAAGGAGATTTTTGGTAAATTCTCGGACGGCTTTCGTCGGTTAAAACCGTATTATTGGAAATTTACCAAACAACATAAATTACTTGAACTCCCGGTTACCACCATGCCTGTTTTTAGAATACCTTTTCACCTGAGCTACTTACTATTTATAAGTAACATCTCTATTCATTTAATGATGTTATACCTGAATATCGCCATTTTCCTGTGCAAGCTCACTAAAACCGAACCCAGCTTTTTATTGCACCCTTTGGATTTGATCGGCGGCGATCAAATTACAAGTCTGGCATTCTTTCCGGGGATGAATATTTCCAGTGATCGAAAAATTTTCATATTCAAAAAGGTAATGAAAAAATTAGGTAAGCACTTTACTTTAACGAATATGAACGACCATGTAACGGCCATAAAGGAAAGAACCGTTTTAACATCGATAGCAGTCCCGACCGCTTCCTAAATAAACAGTGGAAAAGAACATTGAAGGCCACCGAATCCTATACGTAATATCGGCAAAATCCGTCAGTTATCATCTAAAAGATCCTGTTCAACGGTACAGGGAGGGATTGGACGGTTTTTTTTTTAAATTTATGACTATTAAAGTGCTGTGCTACGCCATAGGCCTATTTGCTTGACCAAACAACCAAAATGACGATCGTACCGAATCAGGAAAATAATGAAAAACCACTTGTCAGCGTTATTCTACCTGCTTTCAATGAAGAAATACTTATCGAGCGAAATATTGCCCGGTTGTATAATTATTTAAATGGCCTAGACACACTATATCGTTGGGAGGTTATACTCATCAACGACGGCAGTACGGATAGAACGGGGCCTTTGGCCGATGCTATTGCCAAAGACTATACTAATCTTACCGTTTATCATCATAAAATCAATCGAAATTTAGGCACTGCACTTCGTACGGGATTCAATAACAGCAACGGGGACTTCGTAATCGTTATGGATATTGATTTAAGCTACGCTCCCGACCATATTGAAAAATTATTGCTTAAAATACGGCAATGCGAGGCCGATATGGTCATTGCCTCACCCTATATGAAAGGTGGCAAAAACACCGCAGTGCCCAGGATAAGGTTACTATTGAGTAAGACCATAAACTTTATGATGCGCAAAGCGTCGAGGCTCGATATTTACACCTTTACCGGTATGGTAAGGGCCTATAAAGGCGATTTTATACGATCCCTAAATACCAAGTCCAGCACATTCGATATCAATTCGGAAATTCTTTTAAAGGCGTATATCTTACGTGCCACGGTTACTGAAATCCCGGCACATCTCGACTGGTCTGAGCAAAAAGCAATGGGCAAGACCCGAACCTCGAGTTTGCGTATCATTACAGGTATTTTCAACGGGCTTGTCAACAGTTTTATATTTAGGCCGTATATGTTCTTTTGGCTAATCGGTATCACTATTTTCCTGATTTCCCTCTATATTATTGTTTGGATATTCATCAACACCTATCTTGAGTACGATGCGACCGCATTATTGACCACCGGATTCGAAAACAGATTCTCTCTAGCGGTATCTGAGGTTTTTAGGCAAAGGCCCTACTCCTTTATCGTTGGAAGCACCACGCTGATCATTTCGCTTCAATTAATGGGACAAGGGTTTATATCGCTTCAAAAAAAGCGGTACTTTGACGAACTTTTTCACCTGAATTCGGCGATTTTAAGGGAAACTAAAAAAATCAATCAGAACTGATAGTTCACAAACAAACCTCTTAAAAAATTGCCCTACAACTAGACTAGCCCGAATGACAAAGCATACGTTCCCCAAAGAAGCATTACTATACCTGCCCTTGCTTTTGATATATATCATTATCGTCTTGGTCTTTTCTTCAGATATCCTGATGGGGGATGAAAGCCGGCACTTCAACTACGCTCTGAACCTGACCAATGGGTATTATGTTGAGGCTGAGAATCCGAATTTCAGGAATGGACCCGGTTACCCTTTGGTTTTGGCTCCTTTTATCGCTGTCGGCTGCTCATTGCTTACTTTGAAGTTTTTAAATATCGCTTTTGTTGCCATGGCGGTATTTTATTTTAAAAAAACCATTGATTTATTTGCAGAGGGGAAATTCGCGCTTATCGCTGTATACATGATTGGGCTGTATCCTCCCGTGCTACGGTGGTTACCCTTTTTGTATTCCGAACCGATGGCCTACTTTTTAATGTGTGGTCTGATTTTTTACGTTTGTCAAATTTATAGGCAAAAAGTAATTCGCCTAAAACAACTTTGTACCGCCTCGATATTTCTTGGGCTTCTGATACTTACTAAAATCATATACCTACAAGTGATTATGGTAAGTGCGCTCTGTCTGATTTTGCTCTTACTGTGGAAAAAAAACAGGACGCCCATACGAGCTTTGCTGATTTTAGCGGGAAGCTTTCTTATATTGCTTCCTTATTTAGTTTATGCCTATACCATAACCGGTAAGTTATTTTATGTTGGTAGCGGCGGCGGTGAAATTCTGTACCATCGCTCCACCCCGTACCCAAATGAATGGGGCAATTGGTTTTCAAAAGAGGATGTTTTGTTTGGAGGGGATACTGATTACACGCCTACTACCCCCTATAAAAATTTAAACGAGTTATCTAAAAATCACAAGGAGTTTTACCTCACCTTAGAACCCTTGTCGTATATCGAAAGAGATAGTGTTTTTAAAGCCGCAGCTATTGCGAACATGAAGGCACATCCTAAAAAATATCTAAAGAATACAGTGGCAAGTCTGAGCAGACTTGTTTTTCATTTTCCATTTTCTTATAGGAATCAGAGCCTGAATGCTTATGGGTATATGATACCCAATGTGCTTATTCTCTTTTTATGGGTCCTAAGTATCTACCCATTTTTGAGGAACAGAAAAAAATCCTGCTTCGAAATAAATGCACTTCTGCTGTTCAGTCTTATTTATACCGGTGGAATTGTTCTCTTAGATGGCCGAGGGCGGAATTTTATTACCGTAGTGCCTGCATTAGTGTTATTCTTTACATTCGTTTATTCAAACTTTTTGAACATTAAATTGACCGCGTTAAGAGAAAATAGTACAAAACAATCTTTAAGTGATTTGCACTAAGTTTGTGCGCTATGAGGGGCCACTATATTTATGAAGTAAAGTTTCTACGGCCTTAACTCTTTGTGCGTAGACCTCCCCGTCCCTATCATACCATGCCGATGTTTTCTTCTTTATGGTCGCAGGCGAACCCGTTAGTAGTACGTTGGACGCTTCAAATGACTTGTTCACCATAGAATTAGAACCAATGGAAATGTTCTCGCCCAGTGTTAGCTCGGCACCCATAATTTGAGCTCCGGACGCCAAGTAGAGGCCATGTCCTATAACTTTCCCAGATCCACCGATGCAGGTTGAGGTGTGCAATACGCAGTAATTGCCCGCTTTTGTATCTGAATTGATTACAATGGTACCATAGTGTGGGATAAGTAAGCCATAACCGAAACTATTCGGGTCTATACTGAAACCTAATCTTATACCTAATCTAGTATAGGCTCTTTGGTAATAATAATAATTTAGGCTTCCTTTTTTTTTTGTGTTTTTATAATAGGCAACCTTGCGCATAGCCTTTAAGTAATTGAGGATATGGTCTGGGTTGAGCAGGTTGCGAAGCCGTTCCTTAAAACGAATTCTTTCCGTTTTACCCGCCATTAACCTATCTGCCGCAATATAAAAACGAAGCTCTTTTTTGGTTAAAATCATTCCTTAAATATAGGCAATACCCATTATAGTGAATGAACTCATTTAAACATTGACTAAAAAAATACTAGTAGACCGGCTGGTTTAAGAATTATGAACACAAATCAAAATTGGGAGGCCATAGCAAAGCAGTGCAGTTTGCTCTTTAATTCCCCGAAATACGAATCAATCCGGTTCTACCAGCGAATACGCATCTTTGCCATAGTCCGAATCACCCGGTCTTCTGGTCACCATTCTGAGAGTGCCCAGATATGTTTCAATAAAAGACACACCTTGTTCCCTAGATTCTATTATAGCTTCTTCGTTTTCCCATTTCCATTTGTAGATTCCCCATTTTGCATTACCACCGTAGGGCGCTTCGGTTTGCACATTTCTCATTTGCGTATCGTGTACTTTTACATCGTCGATCCACATACGAAGTTTGCCTGTATTATTGTCTCCCCAGACCACATGAACGACTATCTTTAATTTTTGTCCCGCCCTTGGATAAACTCCGGTAGGATGGTATTGGTTGGATATGCTGGTATCAGCGGAATTGACCAGTGAAATCTCTCCTGCATTGAATTGTCCCTCCTCGCTATTGACCCATAACGCAAGAAGTGGTTTGGTACCTACAATACCATTGTGAAACTGAAACATTATAAAGGGGTGGATTGGATCAACCTTGTAGTTCGAACCAAATTCATATGTCCAGCCCAACCATTCTTCCGTGCCTACCGGGTGCTGTACCCGAAATGGCCAAGTAGTTATTTCGGCTCGATAATTGAAATCTTTTTCGCACCAACTTTCAGCAATGGGATTGACCGGATCAACCCTAAATTTTAGTCGGTCCCCTTCTACTGTAACCTGCCTTTCGTAACAGTGCGTATCTGTTTTCATTTGGCCATCGCTAAATAGAACGCCTTTTCTTTCGGAATACTCTGGAATGGTATGAGAACTCCAGCACCAGATTTTCTTACCGCTTTCATTTGAAAAACCTCCTCCAGTACTACAGTCGATATTGCCCCTTGGCGCTTCAGCAACATTGATGGTAAGTAGCTCGGTATCGCTTAGTCCTTCATTGTCAAAGACCGTAAGGCTAACGTCATAGATTCCTGGGTTTTCAAAGGTATAAGTAGTATTGGCGTTTGACGATGTGCTCTCGGAGAAATCCCAGACATAGCTCGCAATGCCCTTATCGTCGGACGAATCGCTGCCCGTAAAACTAACTGTCAAAGGTGCATTTCCACTTAACGTGTTCGCATTGGCCACTGCGTCGGGCGCCGCATTTTCAACTTCGGTTGCCGTAATCGACACTGTATCTTCACTAGTTAAGCCATCCGCATCCGTAACGATTAAGGTTATCTCGTAAGTGCCGGCCGCCGCGAATGTATGCTCGGGATTTTCGGTGGTCGCCGTATTCCCATCCTTAAAATCCCAGAGATAGGAGGTGATGCCATTATCATCGGTTGAATTATTTCCCGTAAAGCTGACTTGTAGAGGAACCGTACCGGAGAGGGTATTGGCACTTGCCCTTGCTACTGGTGCCGCATTAGCGTTGCTAACGGTAATCGATAGTTCCTCGGTTGCGGATAGTCCTTCGGCATCGGTAACGGTCAAGGCCACTTCATAGGTGCCCGCAGCTACAAAAGTATGTTCGGCGTTTGCGGTCGTTGCCGTATTCCCGTCCCTAAAATCCCAGAGATAGGAAGTGATGCCATTATCATCGCTTGAACTATTTCCAGAAAAGCTGACCTGCAAAGGAGCAGTACCGGATAAGGTACTTGCGCTTGCGGTGGCCATCGGGGCCGTATTCGGGTTGGTAACTACAACTGAAATCGCCGCGGTCGCGGTTAGACCCTCTGCGTCGGTCACCTCTAAAACTACTTCATAAGTACCGGCCTCGGTAAACGTATTTTCAGGGTTTGCGGTCGTTGCCGTATTCCCGTCCTTAAAATCCCATGCATAGGATACGACTTCCTTATCATCGGAGGATTCACTGCCGATAAAATTTACTTTGAAAGGTACTGCTCCTGATACCGAACTGGCACTTGCCCGGGCCACTGGCTCCTCATTGGGGGCAGTCACAGTAATGGTGAGCGTCTGTGTTGCAGAGAGGTCATCCGCATCGGTCACCTTCAAAACTACATCATAAATACCCGCTTCTGTAAACGTATTCTTGGCATTGGCCGTTGAAGCTGTATTGCCATCCTTAAAATCCCATGTATGCGATATAATTCCATTGTCGTCGGAAGATTCGCTTCCCGTAAAAGCTACTTCTAAGGGCGCGATACCGGAAAGTACACCGGCACTGGCCTTTGCAACCGGCGCCTGATTGACCCCTGTTACAACAATCGGTAGTATTTGCGATGCGGAGAGACCATCGGCATCGGTTACCGTAAAAACTACCTCAAAAGTACCGGCTCCGGCAAAGGTATTCTCGGCGTTCGCGGTCGTGGCGGTATTGCCGTCCTTGAAATCCCATAAATAGGAAGTAATCCCGGTATCGTCTGAAGACCCTTCCCCTGAAAAAACTATTTTTAAGGGCGCGGTACCCGTGGTTACGCTAGCACTTGCCTCGGCCAAAGGCGCCTCGTTGGGAGCGGTGACGGTAATGGAAACTGCTGCTGCATTGGACATACCTTCTTCATCGGTAACCGTAAGGGCGACCTCATAGGTGCCTGGCGTTGTGAACGTATGTTCGGCATTCGCCGTCGTCGCAGAACTTCCATCCTTAAAATCCCAAGAATAACTGGATATACCTTTGTCGTCAGTAGAACTACTGCCTATAAAATTTACCGTTAGAGGCGCAACTCCACTGGTTTCGGAGGCGCTTAAAACCGCTACTGGTGCAGCATTTGTAGTCTCGGAATTTTCGGGGTCTTCTTCCTCCGTAGTCTCCTCTTCGGTTGTATCTTCCTCGGACTCTTCGATGACGGGGTCTTCGATTACGGGGTCTTCGATTACGATAAGGTCAGCGGTGACCGGCGCCTGATATGCAACGACCAATTCGCTACCGGCAACGGTTTCATTTTCCTTGGAAGCGAAAGCAAAAGCTTCACCATCTTCGAGCTTTAATATTAATGTTGCAACTTCAGGAAACAGGTTTGCCTCATCCAAACCGATGGTTATTTGTTCCTCAATGTCATATACTTGTTGCGTGACACCCAATAAGGTATCTGCTTCGGGCGCGGTAGTTTCGGAAAGGGTATCTTCCGTCCATTGGTTCGAACTTCCTTTGAAAACCTCGATTTTACCACTACCGTTGTCTTGGTCGACTATAAAACGTAGACTAGCACTTGTAATATAGCCCTCTATGGAATCGATTTCACTTAAATCGAACATGAGGTAACTTGTTCTGCTATCTTCCGCTAAGCGAACAAGTTCTCGATCAAAGCCTTGACCATCTTGAATATAGGCATCATGAATAGGTCGGAAAGCGGTGGTCCTACTTTCCATTTCGACCATCCCGAAATCACTATCCTCAATTTCAGGTGGTTCTTCCGAGGCCCCATCTCCACCCACAGAAGTAGAATCGTTGGGTTGTTCGCTTGTGGGCTCGGGCTCCTTTACCACATATTCACTAAGCACACCCTCGTCTAAACTGCAGGAAAGTAGTATAAGAAAGGCTATAAAACCATATAGCAGTATGGTAAATCGTAATTTCATTGGATGGCTATGTAGGGCAGGTGAAAATTTTAAAAAACCCACAAAAGAAGTACGAGCAAAATTAAGAAATAGCCGACAAAAGACACAAATAATCGATGAAATACCTTTTTTCCTAAATTTTACATCGATTTTGGGGTAAATAAGGGAGTTAATCCAACCGTACTATTGTCCTGAATTACGGCTTAAGGTTCGAAAAACCAGTTTGACCGGTTATCAGTAAAATGTAAAAAGCTTTATGATAATATGGCTATATCATCAGGAAAGGTGCATTGAAATTCCAAAACAAGCAGCCTTTCAGGCGTTTAAGCCTACACTTTCATTATCGGACGAAAATGTGATTGGTGTATTTCTACATATAACTTGAAATAGTTCGCGGCCCCAATTCACTATTTATGAAAATTTTAAAACTAACCCATGCTTAGCACCTCAACCCTAATGCTATCTTAGATAGAATAGGCCCAATTCTTCAATCCGGTTCTACGAGGGTATATGCATTTGCTCCATATTGCGAGTCGCTGGGTTTCCTAGTAACTATTCGCAATGTCCCCATGTACGTCTCTAACACGGAAATACCCTGTTCCTGTGAATCTACAACACTACTTTCATTTGCCCATTTCCATTTATAGATTCCCCATTTTGCATTGCCTCCGTATGGGGCACTCGCTTGAATGGTTCTTGACTGTACGTCGTGCACTTTTACATCATCAATCCAGATTTGCACTAGACCGTTAGTATCATCTCCCCAAACCACATGAGCTACAATTTTAAGTTTTTGACCGGCTATCGGATAAACACCCGTGGGATAGTATTGATTCGAACTAGAACTGTTCGCAGCATTGACCAGAGTAATCTCCCCTGTATTGAATTGTCCATCGCCACTGGTTACCCAAAGTGAAATCAAGGGCTTCTCGCCTACGAGACCATTATGGCATTGAAACATTATCCATGGGGTTCTAGCATCTGCTATGTAAGCAGGCCCAAATTCATAGGTCCATCCGAACCACTCCTCAGTTCCTTGAGGATGCTGTATTCGAAAAGGTGCGGTACTAACCTCCGCTCGCATATTATAACTTCTCCCACACCAACTCTCCGGAGTTGGTGTGGTCGGATTTACGGTAAATTTCAATCGGTCACCAGCTATACTCACCTGTTTTTCGTAGCATTCCGAATTGGTCTTGAGCTCATCATTACTGAATAAAACACCTTTGGCTTCAGTATATTCGGGAATTGTAATCGTATCCCAACACCAGATTTTGGCTTTGGCTTCATCCGCTTTTCCTCCACCAGAACCACAATCGATGTTCCCGACTTCCGCAACGGGAGGTTTTTCTTCCCCTACTTGCGATTTTTTTTCCGTTTCAATTTGCTCAGCAGCGATTTGTGCATCTTTACTGCAGGAAAGAACCATTATAAGAGAGATGCCTATTAAACATAGAAGATTGATTTGCCATCTGGCAGGTCGTAGGTCGATCATAAGCTGACTATTGAATTTGGGACTTCAATTTTAATCGGCAACTAATTATGCCACCGTCTTAAAATGAAGAGTGGGAATACTACCACTGATTAAGACACATGATACCGCATACATTTCAACATGTTACCAGGATAGCGACTTTTTACATGTTGGTAAAACAGTCTTAAAAAAACAGTAAAAAAATGATTTTATTGTGGCATTACGGTAGAATAAGCGTTTTTACCGTATGCGGGATGGTCGGGTGTTCTTGTAATCATACGCAAAGGTCCCATTGAAGTTTGAAGCTTGGTAACCCCTTTTTGCCGGGATTTTTTCACGTCATCGGCGTTGGCCCATCGCCATTTGTAGATACCCCATTTTGCATTACCACCCCAAGGATACTTGTCAAAGACAGTAGCGACTTGTCGATCATAGACCGAAACACCGTTCAACCAAATCTGAAGCAGGCCGTTCGCCGCATCGTCCCATACGGCATGAATAACAATATTTAGGGTTTCGCCTGCCTCGGGAATAATTCCGGTAGGTTGGTATTCCGTATTGTTTGCTGTATTGACCACATAGATTTCCCCTGCCTCATGACCATTGAACTGATTTTTTTTTATGACCCAAAGTGCCATTTGTGGAGCTACATTTTGTATGCCGGGATGTACCTGAAAGAATAGCCAAGGGGTCTCTTTATCTATGATATAGTCGCTTCCGAACGTATAGCTCCAACCAAACCACTCTTCAGTCCCTTTTTTGTGATTTACATGCCAAGGGACGGTCCTTATCTCGGCGCGCATATTAAAATTCTTAGCACACCATTTTCCTGGTGGTGGGCTTGAGGGATCAAGACTGAATACCAACTGACCATTTACGATTGTAACTTGTCTTTCGTCGCATTCCGAATCAACTTTTAATTGTCCGTCACTAAATGCTACCCCCTGTTGCCCCGTATATTCAGGTATGTTGACATCACTCCAACACCAAACCTTCAATCCACTATCGTTTGCAAGGCCACCAGAGGTTCTGCAGCCAACACTGTCTACGATTCCAGAAGTATACGCAATTTCCCCGTGGGGAAGAGGTGTACCTACAACCCCATAGATCAGTACTATTAAGAGCATACTTAAAATAATGCCAATACTATTTTTAGCAATGGATTTTGGTAGCTTCATTTTGACAAATTGTACCGAAAGCATCGGGAAGCGCTACTTAGAGGCGGTCATAGAGAGATTTATATTCTAGTATAATTTTATCCCAAGTATAGTGGGCGAAAACTTTATCTCTTGCCAGTCCTCCTAATCTTTCGAATTCCTTTTTATTATTTTCAAGCCAAATTAGCTTGTCAGCCAAATCACGAACATTCTTATTTTCAAAAAACAGCATTTCTTTATCGCAGAATACCTGCTTATTCTCAGGAATGTCACTTGCTAATACTGCTTTTCCGGTGCTTGCCACCTCAAGTAACATTATCGACATACCTTCAATTTCAGATGGAAATACGAAATATTCACATCTTCTGACCAACTGCAATAAGGCTGATAGCGGACTCACATATCCCAAATAACTAACATTCAATCCTTTCCCTAACTTTCGTACATTTTTCATATACGGTGGATCAAAATCAAGTTCTCCTGCAACAAAGATATTCCCCTTATAATTAATTTTCTTGTAGGCTGATAACAAGGTGTGTAATCCTTTCGTACTCATAATCCTCCTTGCCGCAAAAAGAACGAACGGCTTATCGGACGGGACATCTTTCGGCCAAAAATTCGCGATAGCGCCATTAGACTCCTCCAAAAGATTGATACCATTAGGAATAAATACAACATTTACACCATATTTCGACTCATAGGATTCGGCAAGTGGTTTTGATATCGCCGTTTTCACACCATTGAACCTAAGAAAACGCTTTTCGTTCATCTTAAAAAACGACTTGGCGATACCACCCCAAACGCCGTCTTTGTAGGGGACTCCATGAACAGTAGCGATTACCTTTGCCTTTTTTTGAATTCCTTTTAGAAAAAAGAAGCTATCTATCTTATGAGCATGAACGATATCGTATTTCCCCTTGAACCTGATATGCATGTAACAAATAAAGTAATATAAAAACACGCCTAAGGCACCTAGTTTAATCCGTGGGAACTCAACAACCTTTACTCCCTCGATATGGTTTTGTGCCAACTTGTTTTTGTAACAATATATGGTAATATCATATTCATCGACCATGTTCAAGATCAAATTCTCGGCTACACGACTAGTACCTCCCCGAGAAGGAAAGTATTTAATTCCAAAAAAAGCAATCTTCTTTTTCTTTTTCATTCGAGTTGCTCGTCCGTTTTTCTATTCCTAAGGGCTGCATTGACCATTTTTCTCTTTTCTACACAGTCTATCCAGACTACCCTTTCACTCAATCGTTTTTAGGAACTATCTTAATTAGGCTAACAGCCTTTTATACAAATTATGATATTCAGTAGTCATTTTCTCCAATCCAAACACTGACGTAATTCTGTTTTTAGCTTTAACACCCATTTGATCGGCTTCGTTTTTGCTTTCCAATAAATAATTTACTTTATCGGCTAGTGCTCTTGGTGAATCAGGAGGAATCAAAAATCCAGTCTTCATGTCTTCTACGATTTCATTCGTACCACCTCCGGTAGTGGCTACTGTAGGTTTTCCTAAGGCCATATATTCAAGTATGGCGTTCGAGATGCCTTCGCCATGAACTTTGGTATTGGTCGCCAACACCCCAATATCAAAAATATTAACAATCGATTCTATATCGTTCTGTACCCCGGTAAAAATAAAAAGCGGAGTGTACTCAGGTGGTATTAGCTTCTTGCATTTCTCAAGATTAGGCCCCTCACCAATGGCAAGAAAGGTAATATCGTTGCGCGTTTCAAATAAAATCAACGCGGCATTAATCAAGGTTTCAAAATCCTTTTTGTCGGTAAAGCTCGCCACCATACCAATTACGTATGGAGTTTTTATATGAAACCTTTTCCTAATCGCTACAGCATCTTTGAGATTGGACAACCTTTCGACTCCAAACCCGTTATAAATACACACTGCTTTCTCCTTCGGAACTTTATAGGCCTTTAAGCCAGCCCAAGAATTTCCTAAAATAACTTCCGAAAATGGAAAGGTAAGCCTGGCCCTAAAATATTGTTTATTGAAAAAACCCATATTAATCGGGGCATTTACAATATTCGCATTAATAAGTTTTACACGAAGTAACACCGATGAAGGTATCGCCCAGATAGTAGACATGGTGCCCCAACTGTGCATTAAGTCGGGTTTCCAATTGCGACAAAATTCAAAAAGTCTATAGAATACAACCGGATTTTTCTTTGGTACTCGTTTTAATATTTTAACGGGAATACCAAAGTCGAATATCTCGGTATAATGAATTTTATCCGAAAAAACCACCACGGCAAGCTCAACATCCTCAAAATCGCTGAAACCCTTGACCAACTCAACCAGTCTCCTCTCCCTCCCTCCCGAGGTAAGGCTTTCGATAAGCAAGAGTATCTTCATTTTATTCAATAAGTCTTTATCAGATTAATTTTTTCGGATAAGGAATCAGGATTGCCAAAAGGCTTTTTGGAATTTCAACTTTTGCAACTGTAGAGAGACTTGACTAAGATACGTTCGTTTCGCCATAGTGGACTTCGCCGTTACGTGTTTGTATTGAACTACTATTCTCAATCAACTTCAAGTATTTCTTTTGAAACGTTGCAAAGCTAAAATTTTTGGCAAGATGTGTATGACTGGCGTTACCCATCTGTATTCGTAGTTCTGGAGATTGAATCAGTTTTTTTAAAAAATTCGCCAAAGCAATTGCATCGTGAATTGGCGTGATAAAACCATTTTTTTGATGAAGTACTAAACGGGCGTTATCCCCAGCATCAGTAGCCACCAAAGGCAGGGCACAATTCATAGCCTCCATAATGGCATTGGAAACTCCCTCAAAAGACGAAGTACACAAGTATACATCGGAATCATCAAGCATTCCGTATATGTCCGAGGCATCGGTTACAACCTTAACTTGATTTTCAAGTTCACGGGCTTTTATGTCGGTCATAATCTTCTCCTTTTCGGGCCCTTGACCCACAATGGTGTAGGTGAAGCTATACCCCTCATCTAATATTCCCTTAAGATGGGCAATGCACTTTAGGGCGGTAGCATATTCTTTTTGGGGAACCAGCCTTCCTAAACTAATTATGTGAACCGGTCCTACCCCTACGTGCTTTCGCTCAACGTATGGCCTGATGTCGATACCATTGGAAATTACAAACACCTTTTTCTTAAAACCAAAATCGATAGCGGAACGATAAGCGGCAAAGTTGTTGGCTATGGTATAGTTCAATAAATAATTGTTCACCAACTTTAAAGCGATAAATTTAGCGTTGGCCATATAACTGTTTCTAATACCCCCGAAAACAAGCGGAACTCCTGCCAACTTGCCACAGATGGAGGAGAGCAAAGTGTCAGTAGGCAGAAAAGAAAAAATAATATCTATTTGTTGCCGTTTTAAAAAGCGCATCAACCCGAAAGGTCTTTTAAGCGGGTTCTTTGCCAAATACACATGATTTAGTTGCTCTTCTTCTATAAATGTAAGTCGAGGCCTGTAGAGAGGACCCGGATTTAGAATAACAACTGTTACGGAGTGATAAGGACTTAAGGCCTTCGCCAATAAAAGGCACTGTTTTTCAGCACCTCCGGGACCGAGGGAATTGATTGTAATACAGATTTTCTTTCGTTTCTTGCTCATTCCCTAAATCTCGTTGATTTATTGCTGTCGTGATAAGTTCTTGGTAAAAGTCAATAATTTTTGGCCGAGTACTTTGTAATCGAACTCGGCAAGGCCAAGACGGTAGCCGTTTTTTCCTATTTCCTTAGCCTTTTCGGGATTTTCCAAAACAAATTTCATTTTTTCAGCAAAGTTCCCAACCTCATAGTCACTGGCCACCAATGCCGTCTTACCGTCTTCGAAATAGGTCTGTATCTCCCCAAAGTTGGTCGTAACGACCGGATTTCCCGATGCGAGGTATTCCCCGATCTTGTGCGGAAACCTCGAGGCATCTTGTACGGTATCCCGCAATGGTATCAACAAAGCGATCGCATTGGTATACAATTGAACAAGTTGTTCGTATGGAATATTCGAATAGAGTTTAATGGGCTGCGTCTTAAAACGCGTATTGATTTCGTCCTGAAAACGAGCAGTCTCTTCTCGACTCTCCCCGCTTACGATCATATACAATTTCGCATTCTCATCATCTGAGATACTACTATAGGCGTCGATGATGAAATCGATTACCTCGCGATACGAAATGCTACCACAGTACAAAAAGTATTCTTCCGATGGGGTTTTCTGAACGTCGAATATATCAAAATCACAGATTACCGGGATTTTTAAACAGGGCTTATTTGGTGAAGTACCATGATAATAATTTTTAAGTTTATCACTTATGGGCAATGCACCATCAAATAACCTAATGACCCATTTTTCATTTATATAATCATTTATCCGCTTTAGGAAACCATTGCGATGTTGCATTGAAGAAGCCATTTCGACAAAATTCAATACAATCGGAAAATCGAAATAAGCGGCAAATAACAAGTACCTCAAAACATGTAAGATCTTTCTGTTCGAAAGTATCGCCATCGTAATCGGTTGTTGTTTTTTAAGATTCCTTAGGTATGTAAATTCCCCATAAACTCCTCGTATTTTTTGAATGTTTCTCTTTACGAAGCCCTTTGGCTTGTGCACAGCTTTTGAGGTATAGATATAGTCTATCCCTTCAAAATTACCCCTGTAATTGAAATTTGGATGTTCGCCGACGTTCCAAGAGCCTTTCCTGCAGATAATAGTCGTCTTGACATTTTCATGTAGCAACGATTTCGCCATAAGGGTCATGCGTTGTACTGAAGCCAGACCGTAAGGAAATCTTGCTTCCCCTAAGAAAACAACATGTTTATCGCTATTCGTATTTATCTTCAAATCGATTAAGGACTTTTAAATAATATTGTGAAATTCCTATCAAATCTTAATTCAATCCGCTACAGTCCAGTATATTTATTTTGCCCAAATGCCGTGTTCTTTTTTAGCTAATATCTTATTAACTTGAATAGGAGCTATTACCGCTAAAGGCACCAAGCTGGTAATGGTACCAAGAACAATCCCCACTACTCCCAGTTCCAATACTCTAACATAAAAGATAGAAGCAGGAATATTGATGCATGCGGCGAAGAGATAGGCGTACATTTGAAGCCTAACCTTACCCGTCCCGTTCAGGACAATACTATAAATATTGATCCAGGTAACCAAACAAACTGAAATTGCTACAGCTATTGAAACCGTAATAGGTATTTCGAGATTTTCTTGCAACCAAAATTTATATACAATTGGTGAGATTGAAACCATTATCGTTGCAAGTATTAAAGTAACAAACCAAACTTTTAGCACCACACGTAGTGACTTGCGCATCCACACCACATCGCCTTTTACATAAGCTTCGGTATTGGATGGCCATAATTGATTGTTAATGATTACAAATAACATCATAAAAATGGACAAGTATTTATAAGCAGCTTCATACTGCGGAACACCCGCCACCGAAACAAAGCTTGCAATTAAAATATTGTTGGTCTGATGAATGATTAACAATGAAATTTTGATAAGGAAAAACTTGATTCCTAGGGAGAACAAATCCTTGAAATATTCCATGCGCACATACTTGAAATAAGGTCTGTACTTTTTAAATTTGGTCCTAAAAAAATACAATCCAACCATCAAAGGAACCAACGCGAAAGTTAATGCCTTCGCAGACCCAAAAAGCAATAAGGAATCCGGTGTTATAAAAGGAATAATGATGATGAGTACGAGAAATGAAAGCTTGGTAAGGAAGGTAAAGTATTCGACATATGCCATTTTCTGCATGGCATAGAATATCTCGTAAATATTACTGGTAACAAAGCGTACACCAAAGGCGACGATAATAATGGCGCCAAGAATTTCAACCTCGTCTATCAGTTCCGCAGGAATATTAAGCCAACTTGTCCAAGGCAAAGTAAAATTTAGGATAAGTAATACAACGGTTAAAAGTATCACTATAGATCCCAAGACAAAATAAGCGGTACTTACATATAGTACGGCCTTCTCATCATCTTCGCGAGCAACGGCCTCGCCGAACTTATTTCTCAGGCCCAGGCCAATTCCGATATTAAAATTGAGGAACCAGTCTATAATGGAAAGAAGGGTTAAAAATATCCCAAATTTTACAGCTCCTAAATAATCTAGTGACAACGGGAAATATATAAACCCTATCAATATCCCAAGACCCTTAATAACAACCGTTAGCAAGATATTCTTCTTGGCCCGCTTTGATCTGGCGTTCCCTTTTGTTAATACCCCTTTTAACTTTTCAATTATTTTCATATTCTAAACCGGGGATACACTATAAAACATATCGATTGACTCAAGAAATTATTTTTTTAGACGTGTGATTGATTCCCATGCCCATTCCTATATGAATAGCATATAACAGAGAAATATAGGACAAGAACAAAAATGTGTTGGTCAGGTTACCTATCATGAATATGATACCCACCAGAAAAGGAACTACGAAATAAATATTATCCTTTAGACGGGTCGAATAGTACACGACTGATAATATGACAAATAGGCTAAAGCATGCTAATGCTGGAATACCATATTCAAAAAGAACGGAAAAATATCCACTATGAATACTACCAGTGGTAGCGGTCGCCCTATCCCTATCCCTTGTAATCCTTAGCAAATTGGTATAATATACTTCATTTGTGAGCCCTCCGTACCCAAATAAAGGTTTTTTTCCAATATTCTCAATAACCATTGTATAATACCCTTGTCGGCCTCCTGGAGAATCGGCAAGCCGTTCTTTAACCACAGCGCTGTTCATAATATCTTGGTAGTAAAAAATCGATGTCGATAAAAGTATCGCTAGAAAAAACAATCCCGCCAAGGCCAGTTTTTGAATTGCAATTTTGTTGATGTACACGACATAAATGAACAGTACCAATGCCAATATAATCCAACTCATCCTCTGAAAAGAGGATAAAACACCCAGAGAGAATAAACTGACCAAGCTTATCCTAAGAACCTTATTCTTTATTGAAACTAACGCCCAAGAAATTGCGATAATTAAATAATAGGCATTGTAATATTCGGTATTGAAGATACCATTTGACCGAACGGCATCTCCAAATGCCGGGCGGAAATCTCCGATTCTCAAGAAATATGAATTGACCCCCAACTGAATTAAACTTACAGTACTTGAAACAATAGCCCCGATAATCATCGATTTACCAATAACTTTATAGGAAGGAACGTCTGCCATCAAACGAAATGCAATGATTATCACTAAAAATGCAAACGATTCCAATATCGTTTTAAGGGCATCGGGTACATCAAGCTCCGAAATGTTCATGCCAATAGAAACTATGAGAAGAAAAATATAAGCGAAGAGCATTACTTGAAACCATGGAACTCTTCCGTTCGAGAAGTCTGTTGGCCTGTTTTTTTTAAAAAAACTCTTTCTTAGGATAAAAAATGACAGTAAAAGGAAAATAAAACGTTCCGGTTGTATTTCGAAAAAACTAATTCCAGGAATTTTTATGGTAAGTAACTGATTGATATTACCCGTCAACAGATAAAAACAAATAAAAAACAGCTCCCATTTATACTTAGACTTGCTTTTCCTAATCAAGTATAAAGCAGTAGCAGCAGCGAATATGAAATAAAGATAGAAATGGCTTAAGTGCACCTTGCCCATTTCAAACTCAAAATAATCCGCAAAATCGTTCATGAAAAAAGTGGTCTAATTTCTTAGAAAATATATTTCGGGAAGTTCACCCGTATTAATCTAGATAGGCTAGTCTATATCGATAACGTGTCATTGACCAATTGCTTCTCTTGGTTAAGACCATATTTATGCCCATACCCGTATTTATGGTTTTCTTTTAATGCACCGTTGAAAACGATAAAACTTTTCTTTTCCGTACCATGTGATGCGATTTCCTCTAAGTCCTGCAAGAATTTCATTCTGGCAATATTTCGGCGCACCACAAATAGATTCACATCGATAAAATCAGATAGCGTTAAAAAATCGGAGACCAAGCCTACGGCAGGGGTATCCATGATAATATAATCGTAGGTACCTTTTAGCGATTCAACGAGTTGTTTTAGTTTCGGCCCTGAGAGCAATTCATGTACATTGCCCTTAGCCACAGAAGTAGGCAAGAATTCCAGATTACCGACTTCTTCATGCGCCCGAATGATATCGTTGGGCGATAAAATATCGCCTTGTAAATATTCCGTTAGTCCTTTTCCTTTAACTGCGTGAAAACCCTTCACCAAACCTGGCTTTCGCATATCGGTATCGATAATCAGCACCTTTTTACCTGCTTCTGCCAAGGTAATCCCTAAATTGATGGAGGTATACGTCTTGCCTTCTCCCGGCATAATCGAGGTTATACCTAGTACACAGGGTACTTTTGTTCCCAAAAGACTCAATTTCGTACTCAAGTCCCTAAAAGACTCTTTAAGTTTCCAAAGAGAAATATCGGAATCCTTTGCATCATGCTGTACGATCGCACTTAAGATAGGAATATCGGAGCGCTCCTGAATCTGCTCAACGTCCTCTATGATATCCTTGGGTGAAAAGATGGCAATCCACCCCATAGGTAGCAAGAGGCCCAAGGTAATCGCCAATACCATTAAAAGTTTCTTTTGTGGGGATACCGGTCCGTTACCTACCATTCTGGCAGCGTCCAACACCCTAGTATCCGAAGTGCTTTCCGCACGAGCAATACCCGTTTTCGCCAATTCTTGGTTCAGATAATTGAAAAGGTCGGCATACAAATTACTTTTTCTTTCAATGGTAAGCAGCTGATTCTCCTGTGTTGGCAACGTATTAATTTGCGTGTTAAAATTGGCCATCTGAGAATTCACCCGTTGCAAGGCGAATCTTGACGACTGCACGGCGTTCCGTAGGTTGTTCAACAAAAGATCGGTCGATTCTTTAATTTGATCATCTAAAATGCTCATTACCTCGCTTTCACTGGTCACGAAAAACTTCTTTTTCGATTTTTCGGCATACAGCCGCTGGAGTTCAATAATATTCTGATTGAGCAAGGGATCATTGATACCGGTAGCCGAAGGTATCACGAAATCGTCATTATCCCGGTTGTCGATGACATCCTGAATCAGGGTATTGTAATACTTGATATCGAGTCTGATTTTGGCTCCTTCAACCTGTAGGTCTTGGGTCTGGTTTAAGGCATTGGTCGCGGTAGCGCCTAAATTTATGGCCTGTTCATTTTTTTTAAAGGACTCCATACTGCTCTCGACCTTAGCTAACGAATCGGAAATTATGCTCAGTTGATTGCGAATAAAGTCTTCTTTGGTAGAAGCGATTTTGTTTCGGGAAGTCAACTTTTCCTGTATATAATTATCCGTAAGCTTCGTAAGAAAGTCTTTTTCCTTACCCACTTTCGACCCTGCGGAGACGATTTTTAAAATACTGGCCTGAATGTCGATATTATTGACATCCAACTCTTCTACGTAGTGCGCAGCGACATCGTCTAGGTTATGCGCCACAAAGCTAAACCCATCACCTCCAAAGTCATCCATATTGACGACGTAGGCGGGTTTTTCCAGCTCAAAGGTAAAATACTCATGCACAACCTCTTCCCCAAAGTCAAACTCCTCTGAGAATGCAAATGCTCGCTCTACGAGACGTACCGAACCGTTGGTAGGATTAGACACCGTAAATTCATCGGTATCGATGGTAAGACGGTACCTATCGTCATTTAGAAGTACTATTTCAAAGGGAACTTCATAAATCTGCGGTTTGTCTCTCTTTAAGTTTACCTTAAAGGGAATAAAATCGTAACGCTCTTCGTCTCTTATTAGCCCATTGGAAAAATAGGATACATCAAAATCAAGATCTTCTACGGTTTGACGAATGAGACTGAACGATTTTATGATACCGACCTCGTTGTACAGGTTTTTCTCTACTTCAATAAGGCCTACGCCACCTTCTACGTATTTACTATCGCCCAGGGCACGATTACTCCCTGACGAGTCGATCAATATTGAAGTCGATACCTCATAACGTGGTACGGTAATAGCAATGTATAGCAATGCAAGTGCTACAAACGTGCAAATGCTCACTAAAAAAAGCCATTTGTATTTGAACATTTTTTTTAAGAACGCCTTCAGATTAACCTCTTGTCGCGCGTTAAAAGTACCTGTCTTCTCCTGTCTCATTCTGCTCTAATTAGTTTGTTTTAGTACGCTAAGCGCACAAAACCGCTATTTCTTATTTTAGATGATATACAATCGTTCTTACGTTGGGCAACCCCGTTTAACCATTGGTGCTACATCGAGCAATTTTGGCCAACATTGATAAGTCGCATTTACTTAATAGGTAATTCAGGTTTAATTCGAAGTGAAATTTAAAATCAATACCGTTGTCGATATGGCAGATAACACCAAAGTCAATATCCCAAGATTGTTATTTGCCAAATTGGGCTTTGAGGTTTCTACATAGATTACATCGTTCGGATGTAAAAAATAATAAGGCGAGTTGATAATGTCCGGGCCGGTCAAATCGAGATTCACGACTCGAGATACATCACCCTCTTGGCGAATCAATTTTACATCTTTACGCTTGGCGGATAAATTCATATCCCCGGCCGCGCTGAGCGCCTCAAAAACGGTAACTTGCGCATTGTAGATGTAATTCGTGCCCGGATTCTTTACGTCTCCCAGTACCGATACTTTGAAACTGGTAAGCTTTACCGAGACAACAGCATTCAACAGGTATTTATCTATCTCGCGCTGCACAAGGTCTTTTATTTCCTCTACGGTAAGATCGCTGACTTTAAGTGCCCCGACAATAGCCAGATTGATCATTCCCTCCGAGTTGACGGTATAACCTGTGAGGAAAAAGGAAGCAGGATTTGCCTGTAAATTTCTGTTTTCCTGGGTGGTTGTATTAAAGAAAACGGCTTGTTCCGGGTCTCTACTTTGAACCTGAATATTTAAAATGTCGTTAGGCTGTACCGCATATTTGGTCATCTGAAGCGGTATGGTCGTTTCAGCATCCATATTTTGCAAATAATTAACTCCCTTTGTTGTATAACAAGAGGATAGCATCAGCATTAACAAAACAGGGAACACTTTTCCTACTATTCCTAGGAATTGACATACTTTGAAATTTTTTGATTTCCCATATATTTTCAGAGTAGGGTTATTTTTCATATTAAAGCTTTTTTATATTCCAGTTATTTTTGATCCTAGCAACCTTAAGTAGCCAGTTGGTCTTGATGTATACTTCATATGCCCGATTGGTTTTACCAAAAAATTATGGCCTTTAAATCTTATTTTTATGTCGTTTTCTTTCAAAATGTAAAAGCGACGAATAACAATTTTTAATCGCATCCATTAAAATGCTTTCTTATGGTGATTCCCGAACACCGTGAGAAAAATAATCTTAATATCCAGCCAAAAATTCCAATTTTCAATATACCATAGGTCGTGGCGTACCCTTTCATTTTTCTGCTCCTTGGTTACGGTCGGCCCTCGCCACCCATTAACCTGTGCCCATCCAGAAATTCCCGGCTTAACGTAGCTACGTACCATATAGTCATTTACGGATTTCCTAAACGTATCTTGTAATTTAATCCGATGCGGTCTTGGCCCTACAACGCTCATCTCACCTTTCAGAACATTCCAGAATTGTGGAAGTTCATCGAAGTCGATTTTTCGTAAAACCTTACCTACACGGGTAATCCTAGGGTCATTGACGACCGTTGATTTTGTACCGTTTACAGGGTCCTCGCATACACGCATGGTCCTAAACTTATAACACCTGAAGGTTCGTCCCGCTTCGCCCTTTCGCAAAGGGGTATAAAATATGGGACCCCCCGATTCGAGGTAGATCAACACGGCTACCAATAGAAAAATAGGGAAACCAAGCACCAATGCGGAAAATGAGAAACAGACGTCGAAAATACGTTTTAAGAGGTTTTGACTATAGGAGTCCAGTTTGGATTGACGCAACCTATACAGGGCCATATCACCAATAACGAAGGCTTTGCAGTTTTTTGACATTAACAGAGGGTTCGACGGCATTAATTTAACGCGTACCCCAAAGCTATCGCAGATGCCTATCGTCTCTTCTATATTGTCTTGTTTCAATCCGGCTGAAGCAATAAAAACTTCATCAATATCATTTTCACTCAAAACAAAGGAGAGCGTGTTTAAATTACCGACAATACTCAGATTCGATTCATTCTCGATTTCGTCTTTATCCGCATCGAGATAGCCCATGGTATTGTATCCATATTGCGCCACTACGTCCGAGAATTTTCGCAATCGACTAGGATTATAATTTAAACCTACAATCAGCACGTTCGAGAAAAAATGGGCGCCTTTTTTTTTGAGATACTTCAAGATATACTTTCGACTAACCAGATTTACATAACTGAAAATAAAGATCGGGGCTATAAAAGTCGAACGGTTCAAAAAGTCGATCCTCAACAATATAATCAAGGTGATTACAAATCCCACAAAGAAAAAAAGGCAATTGATAAGGCTTTTAAGAGAGTTATAGCCTGTATTAAAATAGAAATCATTATCCCTTATAAAAGATATTATCAACAACCAGCTTACATTATAAATAATAACCAGGAATCCAATATTTAATAATGAAGTAGAATTATACAATGACAATTCGGGATGTCTAATGAGTACATACACTATCAAAACCAAGTTCAATAGCACGAACTCATAAGCCAGTAAATTGATTAGAATAAATCTATTTTTCGAATTCATATAGCGCAATTAGCAAACAATCAACTATGGCGTTCTCGAACCATAATTGAAACAAAATATCAACGGGTTGTCATTGACAATTCAAATCATTTAGCACAGCTCCCAGTTTAAGGAAGAGCGCTAGCACAAGTCATTAGAAGGTTGCAGTTTGTGAAGATTCAGGGGAACGAATAAATTTAAGTAAAATGTGCAATATTCATATTTATGAAACATTAGGGTTCATACTCCCAAAAATGAATGGCGAAAATATTCTTTTTAACACTGAAAAACAACGATTTTTATTACTAAACATTCAATTATTGTTATGATTTCCCCTTTATCTTGAGCACTCTAAAAACCTACATATTTCCGATGCGCTACTACCTTTTTTTGACATATTCGTAAGATTAAAAGGATTTTATGAGGTATACGCTAGCAGCCTTTAAAGTCAACCGCCTATTCTTCAAAACCAATCTTTACTTCGTGCGAAATTATGCTAACAATATGGTGAACACGGGCGAATTTAGGTTTTAAACCAAGCTATGCCTTACTTAATTAGATTAAGTACCAAAAAATAAGGTATGCAACAAAGAACTCGGGAAAGTGTGTAAAAGCGACCGGCTCTTTAGCATATTATAGCTACGAATTCTCGGCAAACTCTCCCTTTTAATTTTGCTATCGCCCGTAAGAGACAAAACTAGATGAGCTAGTCTTGCTCAATCTTTTGAAATGACCACCTTTTTACCTAAAAGATTGTTTTTTGTTAAAGCATCCACCATATATTGGGCCACTGCGCTTCTGTTGATCAACAATCCGGCTTGGGAAAATTTTGAATACTTTCGATTATTTTTTGGTCTTTTCTGCCGTTGGTCAAACCCACGGGTCGGACAATTGTCCATTCCATAGCAGATTTTTCCAATAGTGCTTCCTGTCTTTCGTGGTCTCGATAGGCATATTTGATATTACTGAAATCAATCATCCATCGAAACCAAAAAGGAATGTCTTTTCGCGTATCGGCCACACCCCAGGCAGAGCAGGAAACGATTCTTTTAATCCCATTTTTATTGGCAACCGAGATTACATTGGCCATTGTTTTGGAAAGAAATTCTTTTGGAGTTCTTAAAGGTGCGAAGGGGAAATCGGAGGTGCGCGAAATATTGAGAGCGCTTACTATTGCCGAACAACCCTGAAGGGCATGTTGCACGTCTGTCGTAATAGTGGTTGAACCTTCTATTCTATTCAGATTTGGCTTGGCCGCAATCCTATCCACATCACGCACCAAACAATTCACTTGGTAACCCTGGGCAAGGGCATACGCGACAATTCGCTTTCCTGTCCTGCCCGTTGCTCCCAAAACAAGAATTCTCATACCCTCAAATTGGTCTTATTTCTTACGTCTTTCAGCGCTACGCGCTTCTAGCTTTTTCAAATATCCAACTTCAACTTCAACTCCTTCAGCTGCTCGGGATCAATAGGCGCCGGCGCATCGATCATGACATCGCGACCACTATTGTTTTTTGGGAAGGCGATAAAATCGCGTATGGTTTCCTGTCCACCGAGAATGGCGACCAAACGATCGAGACCAAAGGCGATACCGCCGTGTGGGGGAGCACCGTATTGAAAAGCATCCATCAAAAAGCCGAATTGCGCTTTGGCTTCCTCGGGAGTAAAGCCCAAGTGTTTGAACATCGTACTTTGTATCTCCCTATCATGAATACGAATGGAACCGCCACCAATCTCGTTTCCGTTCAACACCAAGTCGTAAGCATTGGCGCGAACGGCTCCTGGATTCGAATCCAATAGTTCGAGTTGTCCCGGTTTAGGGGAAGTAAACGGGTGGTGCATGGCGTGATAATGGCCTGTCTCTTCATCCAATTCCAATAATGGAAAATCGATAACCCACAAGGGCGCGAATTCTTTAGGATTTCTTAAACCAAGGCGCGTTGCCATTTCCATACGCAAGGCGCTCAATTGTGCTCTTACTTTATTGGTATCTCCCGAAAGCACGCAAATCAAATCACCCGCTTTGGCACCGGTAACTTCGGCCCATTTGGATAAATCTTCTTGGTCGTAGAATTTGTCGACCGATGATTTAAAGCTTCCGTCTTCGTTACATCTGCAATATACCATTCCCAAGGCTCCAACTTGTGGGCGTTTGACCCAGTCGGTCAACTTGTCGATTTCCTTTCGAGTATAGCTATTTCCGCCAGGGATGGCAATACCAACCACCAATTCCGCTTTATTGAACACATTGAAATCTTTGTGCTGTGCCACCGCGTTCAGCTCGCCGAATTCCATTCCAAAACGAATGTCGGGTTTGTCGTTACCGTAGCGCTCCATCGCTTCGTCAAAGGTCATTCTCGGAAAATTATCGACCTCAACGCCTTTAATTTCCTTCAACAAATGCGTGGTCAACCCTTCGAAAGCATTCAGGATATCTTCTTGCTCTACAAAGGCCAATTCACAATCGATCTGTGTAAATTCCGGTTGTCTGTCCGCGCGCAGGTCTTCGTCACGAAAACATTTAACGATTTGAAAATATTTGTCCAACCCCCCGACCATTAGCAATTGCTTAAAGGTCTGCGGAGATTGGGGCAAAGCATAGAACTGCCCTTCGTTCATACGGCTCGGCACGACAAAATCGCGAGCGCCTTCAGGGGTCGATTTGATCAAATACGGTGTTTCAACCTCAATAAAGCCCTTATTGGAAAGGTACTTTCGCACTTCCATAGTTACCTTGCTCCTAAAAATCAAGCTATCTTTAACTGGGTTTCTACGAATGTCGAGGTATCTATATTTCATACGAATATCTTCGCCGCCGTCCGTCTCATCCTCAATGGTAAAAGGTGGGGTTCTCGATTCATTCAATACCCTGAGTTCTTCGACCAAAACCTCTACATTTCCTGTGGGCATGTTCGGGTTCTTCGATGCCCTTTCGATGACAACACCCTTGATCTGCACTACGAATTCGCGGCCCAAACGTCTAGCTTGCTCGATAAGTTCGGGTGAGGTGCGGTCTTCATCAAAAACGAGCTGTGTAATGCCATAGCGGTCTCGAAGATCGACCCAAGTCACAAAACCCTTATCGCGGGTTTTGTGCACCCATCCCGAAAGGGTGACTTTTTGATTGATGTGTATTTCGCGTAATTCTCCGCAGGTATGGCTTCTGTACATGATGTGGCTACAATTTTAAGGGGCAAATTTAAGAAGTATTCAGCAGTAATCGGGATAAAAAAAAGAATCCCCGAAATTTCGGGGATTCTTTTAATAAGTGCGTTACCTATTAATCCGCAGTTCCCGTTTTCGGGAGTAGATCATATTCGGGATTTTCTATCAAAGTTTCTTTTTTATCTTTGGTATCCGATTTTCGCCAGCTTCTTACCCTTGTTTTAATACGGTAGGTAATATTGAATAGTACCGGTACGATAATCAGTGTTAAGAAGGTCGCCACGATCAATCCGAAAATCACCGTCCATGCCAAGGGACCCCAAAACACCACGTTGTCCCCTCCGAAATATATTTTCGGATCAAACTCGGTAAAGAGAGAGAAGAAATCGATGTTCAACCCGATGGCCAAGGGAATCAGCCCCAACACCGTGGTGATTGCCGTAAGAATCACGGGACGCAACCTGGCCTTTCCACTTTGGGTAATCACTTTGGTCACTTCGGGCATCGTCAACAGGTCTTTGTCATCCATATTCAGTTCTAACTTTTTACGGTCGATGAGGATTTGGGTGTAATCTAAAAGTACAACCCCATTATTTACAACGATTCCCGCAAGGGAAATAATCCCCATCATGGTCATCATAATGACAAAAGACCAACCGGTAATCATCAATCCGCCAAAAACGCCTATAAAGCTCAGGAAGATGGCAATCATGATGATTAAGGGTTTTGAAATGCTTCCGAATTGAAAAATCAAAATCAGCATAATCAAGGCCAAGCCGCCGAAAAAGGCACCGACCAAAAAGGCCATCTGTTTATTCTGCTCTTCGATTTCTCCGGTGTAATCCACTTTAACGGATTCGGGAATGCCTTTGAAATTCTCCATTTCCTTCCGAACGTTATCCACAACTTGGGCCGGGTTTCCGCCCGCCGTTAGTCCTGAATAAACGGTAACCACACGATTCCCGTTGCGGTGTTTTATCGAGCTAAAACCAGAGGAATTACGTCGAGAGGCTACCGCGGATACCGGTATTTCCTTTATCTGTCCCGATGCCTGGTCCCTAAAGATGATGTTTTGGTTGAACAGCGCATTTTGATCGAATCGCAAATCGTTATTAAAACGTACGTTGATGTCGTAATCCTCGCCATCTTGCTTGAAAACCCCTGCTTTTTCCCCGAACAACGAACGCCTCAATTGATTCCCTACCTGGCCCACGGCAACACCTAATTCCCCCGCCTTTTCGCGATCAACGACCACCTGCATTGACGGTTTGCTCTTGTTCACATTGATTTTCAATTCTTCGATAAAAGAGATATTCTTGCTATTGAGGTAGTTGCGAATATTTTCAGCCGTATTGATGAGCTCGTCATAATCCTTGCCTTGCAACTCGATATTAACGGGATATCCGGCCGGTGGTCCTTCGGCGAGCTTTTCCACGGAAATGGAAACCCCGGGATAGATTCCTGTGAGATCGGCCTGAATCGCCCCTCTCAGTTCTTCGGTGTCTAGTCCGTTTCGGTACTTGAATTCCCGCATGGAAACCGTAACTTTACCTCTATGGGGCATTTCGGATGCCGAACCACCATCGGTTTGGGGGTTCCCGGCACCTTCGCCGACTTGGGAAACCGCCGATTCTACCAAATAATTGTAATCAGCATTCTTTTTATACTTGTCACGTGCTATAACAGCATACACCCGCTCTTCAATAGCTTTGGTAATTTTATTGGTCTTTTCAATGGAAGTGCCCTCGGGATACTCGATGTACACATACACCTCATTCGGACTATTCTCAGGAAAGAACTCGATTTTGGTTCTTCCAGCGCCGATAGACATACCGAACAATACGAAGGTCACGACCAATAGTAAAACAGTGACCCCAAAATACCAATAGACATTCCCTCCCCGCAGGGCATGCCTGATACGGCGTTCGTACCAATTCTCAAAACGCGGCATTACCTTGTTCTGAAAACGATTGGCCGCTCCTTTAATAGCATATTTATAGGCCCAGAACATCAGGGCCGTAAATATCATCACGGTTCCCAGCCCTCGTACCGCTCCCCCAACGAACAGAATCAACAATCCAAGTCCGCCTAAAATAGCCGTAGTCCTAATCAGTCCTTTTTTACTAATTTCCTTATCTCCGATTTCCATATACTGGGAGACCAGCATCGAATTCATAAAGAGCGCCACAAATAAGGATGAGCCCAATACCACCGATAACGTTACTGGAAAATATATCATAAACTGCCCGAAAAGCCCCGGCCAAAGCCCAAGGGGAACGAAGGCAGCGACGGTAGTCACGGTCGAAATGATAATCGGGTAGGCAATTTCACCGATGCCTTTTTTAGCGGCCTCGGTACGTGACATGCCCTCACTCATGAGCCGATAGACATTTTCTACTACCACGATACCATTATCGACCAACATCCCCAGTCCCATGATCATTCCGAAAAGTACCATGGTATTTAGCGTGAAGCTGAGACTATCGATTACAACGCCAAGCGTATTCAACACAAAGAACGAAATGAACATAGACATCGGAATCGCAAAGCCCACAAAGAGTGCGTTGCGAAACCCGAGAAAGAACATTAAAACGGTAACTACCAAAATGATTCCGAAAATGATACTGTTCACCAAGTCATCAACTTGGTTCAAGGTACGATCTGAAGAATCGTTCGCGATGGAAATATTCAAGTCCGCAGGATAATATTCACTTTGGGCTTTCTTGACCAACTCTCTAATTTGTTGTGTAGCTTCAATGGTATTGGTACCGGAACGTTTCTTGATGTCTAACATAACCACGCTTTCCCCGAATTCCCGTGCAAAGGTGGTTTTTTCCTCTTCGTCGAATGTAACGGTAGCAATATCTTTAAGATATACCGCACCGTTCTCCGATTTCACTACAAAATTTTGAAGTTCCTTAGGGTTCTCAATCTCCCCCAGAACGCGAATCGTTCTTCGCTGTTCGCTTGTTTTGATATTTCCGGCAGACATGGTCATGTTACCATTGCCGATCGCGCTAATGACATCCTGAAAGCTGACTTTCGCCGCCATCATTTTATAAACATCTACGGCGACCTCAACCTCTTTCTTTTGAGCACCACGAATATCTACTTCCTTGATTTGCGGTAAATTTTCGATTTCATCCTCTAAATACTCTGCATATTCCTTCAGTTTTTCCACTGGATAATCCCCCGTAAAATTCACGTTCATTATCGGGAATGATTCCGCTAGATTCAAATCGAAAATATTCGGTTCTACCTTGGCCCCATTGAACGTAGGCCAATCTTCACTTGCCTTTTCACTATCGACCTCATCCTTTACTTTTTGCTTTGCCTGCTCTACGGTAATATCTTCGTCGAATTCCACCGTTATAATGGAGTAATCTTCTTGCGAGGTAGACGTAGTCTCGACAACATTGCTCACGTTTTTCAAGCGATCTTCCAAAGGATCGGTGATCAATCGTTCAATATCTTCCGCGGTGTTTCCGGGATAGGGCGTACTTACATAAACCTTGGTCTCGACGATTTCGGGATAATCCTCCCTAGGCATGGACTGATAGGCTTGAAAACCTACCCACAACAAAATAGCTATCATCACAAAAATCACAGACGGATTGTCTATGGCCCATGATGCTATTTTAAATTCCTTATCCGCGTTCTTTTTTTGTTTGCTCATGATAGTTTGTAGTTTTTAGAATTAGCTGTTCGTGATTGCCAGCCCTTGCAGATTTTACGCTGCAGTATACGCCCTATTTATTGATTTAGTATTTGCACTTTTTGACCCTCTTTTACCGTTCTTGCGCCTTCTTTAATAAGGAGGTCGCCGTCGCTGATTCCGGTAAGCGCCTCAACCATACTGCCTTGCGTTTTTCCCGTTTTAATGATGCGTCTTTTGGCCACTGCCTTGTCACCATCCGGTTCAACGGCCACATAAACGTATTGTTCCCCTTCCGCGTTTTCAGATATGATTCCTTGCGGAATCAAAATAGCGCTGTCACTACTGTAATCATTTAGACTCACACGTGCCGTAAGGTTCGGCTTGATGTTCCCTTTTTTATTGGGAACGGGTATCTCGACACTAAAAGCACGATTGCTCGGATTTATAAAGTTTCCGGTCTGCCGTATTTCGGAAATGACAGTATCTCCCAAGACAGGAAAATAGACTTTAGCCTCTTTCCCTTTGGAGATGTTACCCAGATTATTTTCGGGTACATCTACGGTAATATACATGTCGGAAAGATTAACGATCCTGAACACCTCGGCACCCGGACCAGGGGCCACTACCGTTCCTTGGTCTTTGATCACATCATCTATAATTCCCGAGAAGGGCGCCCTGATATTCGACTTGCCCAATTGGCTTTGTGCTTGCTGTACCGCATTCTGAGTAGCCTCGTAGTTCGATTTTGCCTGTAAAAATTGTATCTCAGATCCGATTTTTTGGTCCCATAAACGCTTTTGACGCTCAAACGTGGTCTTTGCCAGTGCAGCTTGTGTTTTCAATTGGGATACTTGACTTCCCATACCGCCATCATCTATCGAGGCTAACAACTGCCCCTTGGTAACCCGCTGGCCCTCCTTCACATAAACCCGCTGCAGCGTACCGGCCATTTCAGGATAAATCAATACGTTTTGCTTGGTTTTCACATCACCTTGCAACTCCAAAAAGTGGTCGAATTTTTCACTTTTGGCCGCTAGGGTGGTGACCAATGGTAGTTTCTCCTCACCCGACTTTGCCGCAATTACGGAGTCTAGTAATTTAAGATCATTCTCGTAAGCCTTTTGCTGATCGGCAATTTCAGTTTTCTTGGCACGAATGGCCTCTAAATCTCCAGAAGCGATCAAATCGGAAACCGATTGCTCTCCTCCGCCACAGGCGGAAAATAGAATACCAGCAGTTAAAATGTATAGGTTTTTTTTCATGATGAAAAAAGTTTATAGATTGATGTAATTAATTATTTAAAATAGTTTCCAATTCTGTTTTCTTATTGATGACTTCTACCATCGATTGCAGGTAGCCTTGTTGTGCATCATACAATTGCGTTTGGGCCTGGCGCAGCTCAAAACTGCTTGCGAGCCCCTCGGAATACTTAATCTGATTCTTATTCTCGATACGCTCAGCAAGGCTCAGGTTATCCTTTGCGGTCTCATACTGTTCTATGGCCAAGGTATAATCGCTTTTCGCCCTTTTCGTCTGTAGCCGTATTTGCTGTTCTGCTTCGGAAAGCTGGGTTTTTGCTTTTTCCAGCGCCAATTTGGCCCGTTTGGTGCCCGCGCCGCGAAGGCCCGAACTAAAAATGGGAATGGTCAAATCAACCCCCCAAATCGAAGAATCGAACCACTGCTGGTCGCCGTTGAAAAAATTGAAATTATCAGCAAAGGCCGAAGTGCCGTAATTGATAAAGGTATTCAATGAGGGCAAGGCCTTGCTCTTGGCCAATTTCCATTCGAAAAAACGTTGCTCATTCAAATTTAAGGCCAATTTGTAATCGACATTATTTTCGATATTCAACTCCGCATCAAGCAAGTCTAAATCTGTCTGGAGTAGGACCAGTTGATCAAGGTTCTGCTCTAGCTTTGTGGGCGCGTCAATATCGATACCCATAACCAAGTTCAACAGCCTGCGCGTTATGTCGCTTAATCGAATGGCGTTTTTTAACTGATTGTCGATATTCGAAGTGGTGATTTGCAATTGTTCTACACTTTCCTCATCGCCGAGACCATTTTCGAACAATTTTCGGGTCTCGAAGAGGTTCTTTTCTAGATTGATTTTGTTTTTTTCCAGAATAGCAATACTTTCTTCCGCCAACAAAACGTTACCATAGGCTTCGGTGACCGCTTTTCGGACTTCCAAATCGGTCTTTTCCTGATTGTTGGCGCTGTAGCTTAAGAATGACTTGGTCGCCTGAACCCCCACGATATAGGAACCGTCGAAAATTTGCTGTCTTAAGGTGGCCGTCGCGGTCATTTGCTGTGGTTGGCCAAAAACTACCTCCTCAAAAGTACCCGGCTCACCCCCAAAGATTTCAGCGGGGATTACGGAAACAGGTTGTTTCAATTGGTTCTGATACCCTACCGCACCACTAACTTGGGGTAGTCCGCTTGCGATAACCTCCCATTTCTGCTTTCGCGCGTCGATCACATCCCGGTCAGCGTTAATCGCGCTATAGTTATTTTCGAGTGCAAAAGCTATCGCCTCCTCTAGCGTAAAACTATTGGTTCCTTCGACTACTTCTTGCGAATGACCGAAATGACCTAATACCAGTATGGCAAGAATGAATAAAAAATGTCGCATTTATTCTTGATTTGAATTGATGATTGTATTTAAAATTTTTCTTCCCTCCGGGGTAACGATTCCGCGGAGATGATATTCTAGATAATCGTCCATTAGTTTGCTTATCGGAAACTGCTCCAATGGAAAAAATTGTTGATCCTTAATGCTATTCACTCCTGAAAAATAAATCCGGGAAACAAATTCGGCGTTTAAGTTCTCCCTATAAATTCCCAAGGCGATACCCTTTTTTACATTTTCCAAAACACAGTCCTGCATGACCTCATACTGTTTATGACGAAGCACATCGTGCACTTTTGGATAATATTTTTGCAATTGATATTGGGGAGAGGATTTTTCGTCTTTCAAATGCCTCATGACGAACTTCTTGATTTCATATAATTCCTCGATCGGGTTCTTTTGAAGCTCGCGAATATGATCGATTCCGTTCGAAATGATATCGAACACATACATGGTACTGTCCTCTACCAGATGCGTTTTGTTTTCGTAATGTGCATAAATGGTTTTTTTAGAAATTCCCATTTTATTGGCGATATCATCCATAGTAACGCTCTTGAAACCATAGTTCAAAAACATATCCGTCGCCTTTTCCAGTATTTTTTCCTTCATAATCAGGCGACAAATATAGACTAGGAAACTTTAAAAACATTAAAAGTTTCCTAAGTTTAATATTTTCTTAACATTTATTTGTGACGGCCATTACTCCTTTTCAACGGCCTTTCTTTCCAGAAAATCCTTGAAGGCCTCTTCGCCTTCTTCTTTCCAGAACTCATCATAGAATTGCCATTTCGAAAAATCGTTTTTGCAATAATCGTTCTTTCTATCCCTGAACCGGGGCGAAGATTTTTTCCTGTGCTTTTTTCGACCTTTGCCTTCAAAATTGCCGAATAATAATTTGGCCATGACCAATATGCCCACTCCCTGCCAATAAGAAAGTACCGGCAAGCCAAAAATATCCGGCATGAGCCAGTTCCACAATAACATGAAGCCATAGCCGAACAACAGTAGAAATACGATTGCTGCTATAATCATGAAAAATACTTTGAAAGCACTTCGAAAAAAGCGTTCCGCTTTGCTTTTCACTTGATGTTCTACATACTCTTTCATAGGTTTGATTTTAATTTGTAGTTTCTTTTTTTGTTTTTAATTCTTTGAACAGCAACGCTATTGCCCTGTGCCGCTGCGACATTAAAGTGCCCTCGGGAATGCCTATTTCCGATGACAACTCGCTATAGGTAAATCCCTCGAAATCGATTGCCGTGATGATATTTCTGTAAATCGGTTTTAAATTGACAATTGCTTTTTTGAGTTCTTTTCCCATATCTTCCGAATATCCGTTGTCCGATTTTCCATAGAGCAACTCGGTAAATTCCAACAGTCTTGTTTCCATGCTATCCTCAATGGGTATGCGGGTCTTTTTTGTGCGCATGATGTCCGTAATCCTATTTCGGATGGAATGGTATACAAACCCGGCAATATTATGTATCGGTGATGCCGTAACCGGTCTTGAAAACAACTTTAACGCCACATCTTGAATGATATCTTCGGCATCGCTATCGGCTGTATCATCGATACGTGATTTCGTATACGATCTCAGGGAGTGATACTCCTCCTTGAAAAACGTTCCGAGCTTATTATGATTTTCGTTGTCCGAAGTCATTCAAGATTACTTTTAATCGGTTTTCAATTATAAAGACGATGCTTTTCAAAGCTATTGCAATTTTTCGCAGGTTTTTTTAGCCAAAGTTCCTACACTGCGGAATCAACACCTTTTGATTTGGTATTTTGGCCGTATTTTTGACGAAAATCTGCTGCATGCATTCAATCGAATTTTATCGAAATGAATTCATTTCGTACCTAACGTCTAAAACGGTATCCAAAGAACCTCTTAATCTATATACACCCATTACCTATATTTTGGGTTTAGGAGGTAAGCGTCTACGTCCCACACTGGTGCTAATGGCCACTGAAGTGTTTGGAACGGACTATAGAAAAGCACTGGATGCGGCCTTGGCCATCGAGGTTTTTCACAATTTTTCACTAGTGCATGACGATATTATGGACGACGCTCCCCTGCGAAGGGGAAAGGAGACGGTGCATGAAAAGTGGGACATCAATACCGGTATTCTTTCCGGAGACGCCATGTTGATCAATGCCTATCAATTGTTCGAAAATTATGATGGCCAAATGTTTCGGAATCTTGCCCAACTCTTTAGCAAAACCGCTATCGAGGTTTGTGAAGGCCAACAATACGATGTAGATTTCGAGACCCGGGACGATGTTACCCAACTCGAATACCTAAAAATGATCGAATATAAAACCGCCGTTCTGGTCGCTGCGGCGCTAAAAATGGGGGCGATCATCGCGGAAGCGCCTGAAGAACAACAGCAGAGTATTTATGATTTCGGACGGTATCTCGGTATCGCTTTTCAGTTGCAGGATGATTATTTGGATGCTTTCGGAGACCCGGAGACTTTTGGAAAACAGGTCGGGGGCGATATTATCGAGAACAAGAAGACGTACCTGTATTTGAAAGCAATGGAATTAGGGTCGGACGAGGAAAAGAAAGCACTTTCAGACATGTTTTCCATTCATCCCGACGATCCTTCGGGGAAAATAGAACAAATCAAGAAAATTTTCCGGCAAACGGGAGCAGCCGGTGAGACGACCATGGCCATCGAAACCTATACCCAAAAAGCCTTTGAAGTTTTGGAGAAATTAGCCGTTTCCGACGAGAAGAAAGGAATTTTGGAAAAATTCGGCAAGGGACTCATGGTAAGAAGAGTGTAAATTCAACACTCGTTAGCTACATACTACACTACAGCAACCTTCTAAGAAACGCCTTAAGAAAAATCCATTTAGGACAACCTAAAATATATTTCAAATCTTCCCAGAGATTGGTATCCTCATCTAAAAATTTAAAAATCAGTTGTGGCTTTCGGTTTTTGAAAAGTGTCTCGAATATGACGCCTCCCAGTTCATTGTTGCGATGCAGAATATCCAACAGCAACAAATCGTAATACCAGAATTTATTCTTAAAATTCAGTCGATGCAAGGGTTTGCCGGATTTAATATGTTTAATAACGATTGGTATCTTTTTTGCCGTACTCATAAATGTGTATCCTGTGCTCGCCTTTGACCAACCCCCTGCCGTTCCGATATACCTGACATTGGCGGAATGGTGTTCCTTAAAATCATAGCAAGTCATCGGAATACTGCCCTGTTCTTTTTCGATTATTTTGTACTTCTCGCACCCTAGATCGTTTTGAAGATAGGCTTGAATAGCACTTTCATACTCCTCTTCGGGAAGCAATTTTTCCGAAAAAAGCGTGTACTCTACCAAGCCCTCGTATTCCGAAAACGGAAGCACATACATGAAGCGGGTGTTTCCGTTTTGTGGTATCGAGAAGTCCATGAAGGTCGCCTGGTCTTTTTTGAAAATAGGTTTGTCGGCCTTGATAAACCAACCTATAAAATGTTGCTGCAGTACGGGGTATTTAGTTTGTCCCACGGCCATTTTATAATCGAAGATGCTATTGAAGACCTTTTTGGCAAAAAACGTATGCGTCGCCGTTGTAACGACCACCTGTTTCCCATCGTCCTCGACCGAGGTGACTTCTCCCAACTGAAAGGTAATTCCGGGATGATCTTCGATACGCTTTAAAATCGCCTCATAGAAATCAATACCCCTGATCATTTTATAGGAATAGGGCGCAATGTTATATTGCTTTCTGAGTTCCTTTCCAGCGAAGTAGATATAATTCCACTTTTGGAAAACAATATCATCGAACAGGCCTTCGTCCTCTTCCCAATAGCACCAGGTACGGTCGTTGTTCTGTTTACGCTCTTTGTCCAGCAACAAAATGGACTTCCCCTTAAAAAAATCATCCGAACACATGGCATCGGCAAGCATTAGGCCTGCGGCACCTGCTCCTAAGATGATATAATCGTATTCCATTTTAACGTATTGCAGGGCAAACTTACCCAGGGCTATTTAAGATTGTCCAAAAATAAGGTTTTGAAATGAGTCATATGCTTCAATTCAAGCGGTAACGCACTCCGAAAAAGGCCCGGATACCCTGATTGGGACCGTAGACATACGAAGGGTCGAAAGTTAGTGCGTTCGGATTATCGGCCGTTGCCACAGCATTTCCATCCGCATCGAATACCACATTTTTATCAAAAGGATCGTTAGAGCGTGCGATTATAAAAGGATTTCCCCGGTTGGGTGTCCAGTTCAGAAGATTTTTTATACCTCCGTAGAACTCGAAATCATCGAGCGCCGAATAACTGAATTGAATATTTTGTATACTCCAAGTAGGGGAATACTCCCGTCGTGGATCATTCTCCCCTAAAGTAGGCAAACGCATGGGGCCATAGAGATTGCCCGTGTAGTCGATGTTTAAATCCCAAGCCTTAATTTTATAAGAGACATTCCATGTGCCGGTTAGGCTTTCCGTTAAAATCTGCCGTTTGGAAATACCGTTCTCGGTTTGGCTTACGTCTTGGTATGTACCACCCACCATAAACTTAAAGCCATCAGGGAAAACGACATCCAAATTGGCACTTACCCCTTGCGAAACCGATTTTCCGTCCAGATTATCATAAATTATCCGATTGGGATCGGTATCGTAATCCGGTAGGATTGCATTGCTAAAACGTGTGTAAAATAACGAGGCATCCAAACCAATGAAGGTTCCATTATCGGCATAAATTTTTTTCAAATAGTTCAAATTCACATTGAAGGAGCGTTCCGGTTTCAATTCCTCTGTAACCACTACCTCGCGCGCGCCGGTTAGCGCGGCATGTTCTTCGGTAAACAAGTTCACTACGCGAAAACCGGTTCCAGCATTGAACCGAACGATATCGGTATCGGTAATCTTGAACCGATAGGCTGTTCTAGGTGTAATAATCGATCCGTGTCTCTTGTCATAGTCATAGCGAAGGCCCATCAGCAACGAATGTTTTTCTGCCAGTTTCATTTCATCTTGAACAAAGAGACTCGGGATGATCACCTCATCTGCCGTAACCGTAGCCGTGGTGTTATCATTATAATAATTGTATCGAAGGGAACTCCCGAACAAGAAGTCGTGCTTCCCGAGTTTCTTGTCCCATGTAAGTTGCGTAAATCCGATTCGTTGGTCGGCGATATACGGAATATCGCCGTAAACCGAGTTCTGGCTATGGTCGTTATAAGAAAAAGACAGCAGCAGCTTTTCGGTTGTCGGCAGCTGGTATTTACCCAACACCTCCCATCGGCGCGTATAAATACTTTCCCCGTATACCTCATTACCGCCTCGAAACTCCGGCGTCCATTGCAGTTCACCTCCCCAACGGTCTTCATAAAAGAAACGTCCCGCAAGTGATAGAATACGGTTGTCCTTGCGCTCAAAGTTCCATTTTTGAAAGACCGAAATACGGTCCTGCAGCGTTAAATCGGTAAAGTTGTCCCCATTATTGTCTATTACTTCATCGAAGTTGAAGTAGTTGATACCCAACAATACATCGGTCTTTTTACCCAAGTCGATTTTGGCGCCGATATCCAGATTGTATTCTCCCCAACCGGTAAGGAAGGCATCGGCCGCGAAATCTGGTGCCTCTAAACTGTTTTTGGTAATGATATTGATAAGCCCTCCCACGGCCTCACTACCGTAAAGACTGGATGCAGGACCTTTTACGATTTCTATCTGTTCGATTAAGGAATTTGGGATACCGGATAGGCCATAAACCGTTCCCAAACCGCTAACAATGGGCATGCCATCAATCAAAACCAAAGTATACGGGCCTTCTAGACCATTGATATGAATATCCCCGGTATTGCAAACATTACAATTTATTTGTGGGCGTACCCCATTTACATTCTGCAGCGCCTCGAAAATACTGGCCGTGGGATTCTTTTTTAAGAAAGTTGGACTATAAACCTCAACAGGTACCGGACTTTCAGAACGACTCACCGCCTTTAGGGTTCCAGTAACCACCGTTTCATCCAACTGTTCAGTGCTAGCCGTCAAGTTAATAGCTATTGTTTGCTTTTCGGTATCGCGTATCGTAACATTCTCAGAAAAGGGACGGTATCCGATTGCCGTAACCTGAAGCTGATAACTCCCCACGGGAATTTTGTCTAAACTATAGTTGCCGCTTTGATCGGATGATGTACCATAGGGGGTTCCCTTTAGATAAATATTCGCAAAAGGTACCGGTTGACCGGCATCGGAGACCGACCCCATAAGTGTCCCATCTTGTGCATTCCCGATGTAGCATACCAAAAGCATTGGCAGCCATAGGCAATAGAATATCTTGAATTTGATTTTTATAAGCACAAAATTAATTTTAGACAAAGCTAAAAATATGTTTTTATATATAAAAATGTATTTTTACATAATTTAAAAACGAAATGACCCTATCTGAGGAAGATTACATCAAGGCTATCTATCACCTGCAAAAAGGTGAGCATACCACTGTTTCGACCAATGCAGTGGCGGAGCAGATGGATACGAAACCTTCATCGGTGACCGACATGATCAAAAAGCTATCTGAAAAGGGTGTCGTTCACTATAAGAAATATAAGGGAGTGAGCCTTACCGAATACGGTCAGAAAATTGCCTTAACGCTAGTACGCAAGCACCGCCTCTGGGAAGTCTTTTTGGTCAATACCCTTGCATTTTCCTGGGATGAAGTTCATGAAGTCGCCGAACAGTTGGAACACATTAAAAGTGAGAAGTTAATTGATGAACTCGACAAATTTCTCGGGTATCCCCAAGTAGATCCCCATGGTGACCCCATACCTTCGAAAAAAGGGGAATTTAAAAAAGCCATCAAAAAATTATTGAATGACGTACCGATAGGCACGAGTGGTATTTGCGTGGGTGTAAAGGACTCCTCTGCACCCTTTTTAAAATTCCTTGATAAGAATGATATTGCCTTGGGCGATACGATTCTCGTTCATGACAAGGAAGAATTCGACGGTTCTCTTTACATAAAGATCAAAGGAAAGACAATACATATTTCAAGTCAAATCGCTAACAATTTATATTTAACAATAACGGAATAACATGCAACAAGTGATCGATTATTTTGAGTCTATAAATCCCATTTTAGCGGCCTTTTATGCGACGCTTTTCACTTGGGGGCTTACTGCTGCAGGTGCGGCTTTGGTTTTCCTCTTTAAAAACCCTAAAAGAGCGGTCATGGACGGTATGCTAGGTTTTACCGGCGGTGTTATGGTAGCGGCGAGTTTCTGGAGCCTATTGGCACCCGGAATTGAAATGAGCCCAGGCGAAGGCTTTGTTAAAGTTATTCCTGCCGCCGTCGGATTTTTTCTAGGAGCGCTCTTCCTCTTTGGACTCGATAAAATTTTACCACATTTACATCTGAACTTTAAAATGGATGAAGCCGAGGGTATAAAATCACCATGGCACAAGACTACGCTTCTAACTTTGGCCATCACGCTACATAATATTCCTGAAGGTCTGGCGGTAGGCGTATTGTTCGGTGGTGTTGCAGCAGGATTCGAAGGGGCGACTATTGGCGGCGCCGTCGCTTTGGCTTTAGGCATTGGCTTGCAAAATTTCCCAGAGGGTTTTGCGGTCTCTATGCCCTTGCGACGACAAGGTTTTACCAGAAGAAGAAGTTTTATGTACGGCCAGGCGTCGGCCATCGTTGAACCGATCGCCGCTGTCATCGGTGCGTGGGCGGTCATTACGTTTCAGCCTATTCTGCCCTATGCGTTGGCTTTTGCAGCCGGAGCCATGATATTTGTGGTAGTGGAAGAGGTGATTCCGGAGACACAGCAAGACAAGCACTCCGATGTAGCGGTTATGGGCTTTATCGGTGGTTTTATCGTCATGATGACATTGGATGTCGGGCTTGGGTAATAGTTTGTGGCGATAAACCTTAAAAAAATCAATAGCTAACGAACTTGAAACCGGCGGTCAGGATACTGGAATTGAACCTCGTATTTCGATCATAACGGTAGAACTTCAAATCGATGCTTTTCAATCCAAATTTCCAGAGGTGCATTTTGGTGAAGATGTCGGTGTACGAAGCACCCAACCCGAATTGGTTGGCCGCATATTCCGAAAGGTCATAATCCGAGGTGTAGAATTCTTCGGTAGATAAAGCGGTTTCATAAGCGTAAAAATAGTCCGCCGCCGTCTGTTGGTAAAAACGATACGAAGGATATATCGTAAAGGTATCCGAAAGTTTCACGGGCAACTCTATACTTGCCGTATGGGATTTTATCCCCCAATCGTCAAAATAATACCGATAGAAAGTCCGTGCAGAGACCCGCTCGTTCAAATACCAGTTCAACCTCCCTCCCAAGGCTACTTTAAAACGGGAATCCGGCAAACGCTCTACATCATCGGCCAGCTGAAAGTTTTCTACGAAAGCATCTTCGATATCGCTAAAATAGACCCGTTGAAAGGGTGTGGACAATAATCCTTGTTGTTGCACAACATCCAATGCCAGCGAACCTTGTATTTTTCGATGTAAAATCTGAGAAAATCCCAGCCCAATTGCATAAGAGTTGCGGTTCTCGTTGTCAAATTCGGTAAAATTCGGATTGTAATCGGTATTTCCCATAATCTCACTGGCCCTGAACGATCCTATACCACCTGTTCCAAAGGGACGCAATTCACTCGGATAAATGGCCTTCCAACGATCTAAAAAGATATTCGCATAAAGGCTGAGTTCGGTATTTTTCTCATTGAACAGCTTGGTATAACTTCCACCGAATCCTAATGAAAAGTAATCGTATTCCGAAGACACGGAAGCATTGGCCGACCACATATCATTCCGATTGTCGGAACTATGACTGTAGGCACCTTTTAAATTCACCCAGGTATCGGCCTGCGAAGCGCCGGAACTGGCCACAAAAGAGTCGGCGGGCCCACTACCATCGAACGGATTTACATTGCTGGAAGAGGCAGAGGTATAGGCTGAAACCCCGGCATCGATAGTCAACACATCATCGTCGGTCAACGGTACCGATACTACAATGGTTCCGGTAATGTCGGTAAGTTCTTCGGTACCGATTCCCCCGGTTACCGCCGCATTATCCCCATCTTGGGCGTAGTAACTGCTCAAAAAATCTATCTCGGTGGTTTCAAGTACCCTTTTTTTATAGTCGTTGGTCGTATCCGGGGTTTGTTGCCCGCACACCGATAGCGCTACTAAAAAAAAAATCGCCGCTAAAAAGGATTGGAATGAATTCATAAATAGTAAGGATGCTTAATCCCTTTTTCCTAATTACAGCCGCAGCCTCCGCCGGTTTTACCTCCATTTGCGCCAACCGCAGCCTCCCTGTAGGAGTGCATGGTCGTGACGTTTCGGTCGCACGGCTTTTCGCCGAGAATCATATCGCGGTCGTTGATCGCTACCTTCTCGTATTCCTTGACGACCATACAACTACACATCAGGCAAGTGACCATGGCAAAAAGTAAAATTTTATTTCTCATAATTTGTCCAATTTGATATGCTTTGATTTTGTGATATTTCCTTGGTCATCAATGATGATACATTCCACTTTAGGCAACTGCTCGATACGATTTATGCCCGTTTCCTTCCCCATTACGAATATAGAAGTGGCCAAGGCGTCGGCCAATTCGGCCTTCGGTGCAAAAACGGTAACACTAACGATACCGCTCGAGGGATATCCCGTTCTCGGATCGATAATATGGGAGTATCGTTTAGAATTAAACGTCACGAACTTCTCATAATTGCCCGAGGTGACGACTGCACCATCGGTTATGGGTAGCAATCCAAACGCCTTAGTCTTGTCGAGGGGGTTGGTGATCGCGACTTTCCAAGCCTCGCCATTCGGTTGTTTGCCCCAAACATTCATATCGCCAGAAGCATTTATGATACCGGAAATCACGCCTTTCTCCATCAGCAGCGCTTTGGCTTTATCGGCGGCATACCCTTTGCCTATAGCACCAAAACCGATTTTCATACCTGCCTTTTTTAAAAATACCGATAAGTTTTTTTCATCAAGAATAATATTTTGATACCCGACCTTCGCCACCGATTTTTTAATTTGTTCCTTACTTGGCATTTCGGTCATCGAGCCATCAAACTTCCAAATGTTGTCCATAGCGGCATAGGTTATGTCGAAAGCCCCGTCGGTTAATTTCGAGATACCGATAGCCCGTTCGACCAATCGGTATAATTCTTCGTCGACCGCTACCGGTTTTTTCCCTGAATTTCTGTTGATTTCGGAGGTCTGCGATTCGGGGTCCCATGAAGATATCAGTTGCTCTATACGGTTCATCTCCTTTACGGCGTCATCAATGTAACCAATCGCAGCAACCGAATCTTTGGCAACCACGGTTATGTCAAAACGGTTGCCCATAAGTTTGAGCGTGTGTTTATAGGGCTGTTGTGCAAAACAACCGACGGTTAGAAAGAGCAAGAAAATGGTAGTAAGGTGTTTCACTTTGATAGTCAACATGGAATTATCCCTTTAAAACGAAAAATAAACGGTCATTAGTATGACAGTTCATGTAATAGCTAATCGACAATTTTTCATACTATGGTCAAAATAGCTGTTTTTATCTAATAGTGGTGAAATGTCGGTTTGGGCAATCACCTATAAAATATACGGCATACCGCACGATACTAATGGACTGCCGGATATTCTTGGCGAAATTTCCCCAGCGTACATTAAATGGCACCGCTGAATATGCATTGTATAACTGTATGCTATTGCTTAAGTTTAACCGATTAATATATCGTACCATGAAATACCTTAAAAATGCATTGCTTCTTCTCGTTTGTGCATTTAGCCTAACGATAAACGCCCAAAAAACGGATTTCTCCTATCTAGACGTCTTTGATCTGCAATATGTAAACGACCCACAGATTTCCCCCGATGGCAGCTGGATTGTTTACCAGCGAATGGGTTTTGATATTTTGGAAGATAAGGCCGTAGGGCAGTTGTGGCTGATCCGCCCGGACGGTTCGCAACATCAAAAATTGACCTCAAGGGAAACTCCTGAATCGCAAGGAAGATGGTCACCCAACACTGACCGTATCGCCTTTGTCAGCGGAACGGATGAAGGGGCGGAAATTTATATGTACTGGGTACGAACCGGCAAAATTGCCAAAATTACCCAGCTACCCTTTACTCCCAGTTCCCTAAGTTGGTCGCCCTCAGGGAATGAACTGGCCTTTACCATGAACGTACCACAATCGGCCCCGACCTTGGCGAAAATGCCTCAAAAACCCAAAGGGGCGAAGTGGGCCGATGCTCCCAGGATTACCGATAGGGTATACCACGAAGCCGATGGTCGTGGCTACATAGAACCGGGATTCCATCATATTTTTACCATTCCTGCCGAGGGAGGTGCACCAAGACAAATCACTTCAGGCGATTTTCAACATCGTGGAAACCTCAGTTGGGCACCCGACGGGAAACATATTTACTTTTCGGCCAATCGTAACACGGATTGGGAGTATGACTTCAGAAATAGCGAGGTGTACGCCGTGAACACAGTCGATGGTCAAATAAGCGCCCTTACCGAACGCAACGGTCCCGACCAGAATCCGCTTATTTCTCCCGACGGAAAACACATCGCCTATCTGGGCTACGAAGACAAGAAACAAGCGTACCAGACCAGAAAGTTACATCTTATGAACAGTGACGGTACCAATAAGAAAATGATTTCAGGAAATTTGGACAGAACCATTTCCAGCGTTGTTTGGGATGCCAAAAGCAATGGACTCTATTTCGCCTATGACGATAAGGGCAATGGAAAAATCGGGTATATCACCTTGGATGGAAAAATAAGCGAGTTGGCGGATAACAGAGGGGGCACTTCGCTCGGAAGACCCTATGGTGGTGGTACCTTTAGCGTATCCAATTCGGGAATCATCGCATACAATCAAAGCCGACCGGACTACCCTGCGGAATTAGCCGTTGTGCAGCCCAAAGCGAAAAGCCCAAAAAAAATCACGACACTGAACAGAGCCCTGTTAGATTTTAAGGAATTGGGGAAAGTTGAGGAAGTTTGGTATACTTCTTCCTTTGATCAGCGCGATTTGCAAGGTTGGATCGTATATCCGCCCAACTATGATGCGACAAAAACATATCCTTTTTTAATGGAGAACCACGGTGGACCCATTCTCAATTATGGCGACCGATTTTCCGCTGAAATGCAGCTCTATGCCGCTGCTGGCTATATCGTCTTCTACCCGAATGCTCGGGGAAGCACTAGCTATGGAGAGGAATTTGGTAATCTTTTGTACCGAAACTACCCAGGGGAAGATTATAACGATACGATGGACGGAATTGACTTTTGTATCTCAAAAGGCATCGCGCACGAGGACCAACTGTATGTAACCGGTGGAAGCGCAGGGGGTATCATGACGGCCTGGATGATAGGCAAGAACAGTCGTTTCGAGGCAGCCGTAGTCGCCAAACCGGTCATGAATTGGATCAGCAAGACCTTGGTCGCCGATAACTATTTTGGCTATGCCAACTCACGGTATGAAGGGCAACCTTGGGAAAATTTTGAGCACTATTGGAAATTTTCCCCGCTTTCACTCGTTGGTAATATTGAGACCCCTACCATGGTCATGGTGGGTATGAACGATTTGAGAACTCCGCCGAGTGAAGCAAAGCAGCTGTACCATGCGCTAAAGCTGCGGAAAATACCAACGGTTTTGGTCGAAATTCCGGGAGCGAGCCATGGCATTGCGAACAGACCGAGTAATTTAATCACCAAAATCGCGCATACCTTGGCATGGTTCGAGAAATACCGCGAAAAAGAGTAGGCAGTTGGCCGTAGCAGTGGCCAGGTCAAGCTAAACTAGGTCAATAGATTCAGAAATCTTTTGAATTTAGGGTCTAAGCTTTGAGTTTGGAAATTATTTTTTATAGAATTCCCCTTTTGGGGGATTAAAGGGGGCATATGGCAACAAAAAAAAGGCATTGGTTTTGGAATCTGTTGATCGTATTAACGTTGGTTATCTGCGGACTTGCATTTGCCGCGCATTCGAAAAATTGGACGAAAGTAACGCCGGACAAGCTACAGCTGCTTTCGGGATTTTATTATAAAGAACTCCCTTTTGTAGCATTGGATAGTGTAGAATGGGTAGAACGAATTCCTCCGATGCAGCGTCTGAACGGTTTTTCGGCCTTTGATCGTGGTAAAGGAATCTACCAAGAATTTCAGGATTCGCTCACCGATAAGAAGGTGCATGTTTTCGTAGATAATTTTTCACATCGAAAAATTGCGCTTACGTATCAAGATTCCATGAAACTATATTTTAACTTTAAGGATTCAATAGCAACCGAAGACATGTACGAGCTGTTGTTGGCCAAAATACCTGTAGCGCCCAATTGAAAATGGTACGGTATTTGGCCTAGAAAGTACATGGATTTCAAATATCCCCTACCAATGCGACTATTTTCTTATCTTTTATTATTCCCAATACTAAGTATGGCACAATTCGATCTTACCGTTACCATTACCAATATAAAATCGACTGATGGAAAAATCAGCGTAGCCGTGTATGACAATTCCAAAGATTTTCTGAAGTTTGATAAAGTTTTTAAGGCCGTCAGTGCTCCCGCTGAAAAAGGAAGTGCCAGCATCGTTATTGAAGACCTCCCCAAAGGTACTTATGCCCTCGCTGCCTTTCATGACCAGAACAATAACGATAAACTCGATACAAATTTTTTAGGTATTCCCAAGGAACCACTTGGATTCTCCATCGGTAAATTAAAGACCTTTGGACCGCCCAGTTTCAGTGAATGTTCGTTTTCAGTTACTTCGGATAAGGAAATCAGCATTCCACTTTCCAACTAGTCTTTTTCATAGCCGACGGGACGCTTCCATTTTATTGGAGCCGCTGGTTCAGGCTTCATTTCAAATTCGTCGGTCTCCAACAGCCGTAAGGCTTCCTGAACCCCTCTTTCCAATTGTGGGTCCTTACCTTGCAATACCGCCTTTGGTTCTTGAATCACCTCAATATCCGGAGACACGCCTACACCTTCTACGGCCCACTTCCCATCGATGTCGTAAAAGCCCCCTCGAGGTGCGACCATTCTCCCTCCATCGATAAAATTGGGCGTATCCCAAGTACCTACGAGTCCGCCCCAAGTACGGGTGCCCACCAAGGGTCCGATTTTTTTGGCATGGAACATATACGGCAGCAAATCGCCGCCAGAACCGGCATTTGCATTGATCAACATTACTTTTGGTCCCCAAATTCCTGCGATCGGGGTCGTCCAAGGTCTATTTGTTTCGGTTCTACTATTAAAATAGCCGAAGAGTTCGCGAGACATCACATCGATCATGTAGTCGGCAGCCGAACCGCCACCATTATTGCGCTCATCAACGATGACGCCCTTCTTGTCCTGTTGGGCAAAATAGTATCGGTTAAAAGAAGTGAAGCCGCCCCCTCCGGTATTGGGCACATACACATAGGCTAATTTCCCATTCGACAGTTCATCTACCTTTCTTCGGTTGCCTTCCATCCAATCGTACGTTCTTAATCCCCGCTCGCTTGCAATCGGTTTGATGAGTACATCCGTACCTCCTTCCAAACTTGGGGCCGCATTCACGGTAATCGTGATTTCCCTACCCGCGGTTTGCGCCAATACATCATAAGGATTTGTACTTTCCGAAAGTTCTTTTCCGTTGATGGCAATAATATAATCGCCTTCCTTTATATTGATTCCCGGTTGTGCCAAAGGAGCATACAGGTCGGGGTTCCAGTTTTCGCCATTGTATATCTTATCGATTTTGTAATAACCGTTTTCAAGGGATAAATCCGCCCCTAAAAGTCCGATAGGTACTTCTTCGATATCGGGAAAATCACCTCCGTAAACAAATGAATGCCCGATGGAAACCTCTCCACTAAGAATATCGACCAGATAATTTAAATCGGAGCGATGTCGCACATGCGCTACCCAAGGGGCATACCATTCATAAATGGTATCCCATGGCGCACCATGTACATTGTCTACATAAAGGAAATCACGCATAAAGCGCCAGCCTTCCTTGAATATTTGCCGATATTCCTGTGTTGGGTCTATCTCTACTTTAATGGCTATGGGCAAGTTGTCTTTGCTGGCATCGGGCTTAGCATCGGTAGCTGAAAGTAGCCAAGCGCCTTTTTGGTTCAATAGGATGTTCTTTCTGTCGAAAGAAACGACCATTTCCGAAACTTCGGCAGCATACTCCTCGGCCTTCATTTTTTCGATGTCGTACTTGTGTACCTTGAATCCTTTTTCATTGGGAACAGACTCTGCAACGAAAATGGTGTTTTTAGGTCCTTTGGCAAGTGACACGTAATTACGTTCGTCCAATTTCATGGCTACGGTACGGTTGAAAATGTTCTCGGCATCCAATTTTACCGTAACGGGTTCTGATTCGGTATCTTCCGCTTTTTTATTCTTTTTGCCCTTCTTTTTATCCTTGTCCGACGATTCTTCTTTCTTCAATTCTTCCTCATCGGTTTTTGGTAGGTTCGGAGCGCTATCTGTCTTGGACATTACAATTGCATATAGACTGCGCGTAAGATTGGTATCGTACGAACTCATATCTAACCAGCCCGACTGTAAGCCATAATTAGTACTGGCCAAAAAATACAGGTATTTGCCGTTCTCATCCCAAACAGGGCTGATCGCATCGGCCATACCATCGGTTAGTTGAACGGTTTGATTTGTTTTGATGTTGTATCCGAAAATAGCTTTAAAATGGCTTTTCAATTGTTTCGGGTAGGCAATCCATTTGCTATCCGGCGACCAAACGGGATTCATCGTACGATTCGGGTGTGCATAGTTATCCGTTGCTATTTTTTCCGTATTCCCGGACCGCAAATCGATAACCCAAATTGAATAATCGGTATCGGAATAAGCAATGTAATTGCCATCGGGGGACCAATCAGGTTGAAAATAAAATGTAGGATCGGGCAGGGTGTAATATTTATGATTGCCTCCATCCTGATCGGAGACAGCCAATTCGTATTCCCCATTTTTATCGGAAAACCAAGCGATTTTATCTCCTTTGGGGGACCAGACCGGGGCTCTATCGGCAACTCCGGAAGAATTCGTTAGATTTCGCCAGGTACCGTTCTCTTTGGGTACGGTAAAAATCTCTCCACGATGCTCGAAAATGGCGCGTTTCCCGGTCGGTGATATATTGGCATTGGATAATTGACCGGCATTGACGGCCTCCCATCGTGGGCGGGCAAAATTCATGTCACCGTTTACGGTAATGCTCAATTGTTTTGCTTCACCCGTTTGCGGATTCAATAGGTGCAGATAGCCCCCTTGTTCATAAACCATATGATTCCCACCGGCATCCAAACTTTTCACATCGAACTTTTTGTGAAACGTAATCTGATCTTCCTTTCCGGTCTCGGTATCGAACGACCAAATGTTACTTGCAAAATCCCTTTCCGAGAGATAATAAACAACCTTATTGTTCAACCACACGGGGTCTAAATGACGTTCTTTGGTTGTTTGGGGTATGGTCGTCAATTCCTTCGTCTCCCTATTTAATATCCAAATCGGTACGGCCTGCCCTCCTCGATAATTGCGCCATTCTGCATCCCACGCTCGCAATGGCACATAGGCAATATGCTTCCCATCGGGTGAAATTTCACCGAATGCGGCGTTGGGCAAATCGATGGCCGTTGGCAAACCACCTTTCACAGGCACACTGTAAAATCTATCGGTAAGTGTAGGTTTTGCTTCTCTTCCGGAACGGAATAAAACGTCACCTTCGGGCGTCCACCCTTGTACGAAATCGCCACTTGGGTGAAAGGTAAGTCTTTTAGGCTCACCACCTTCAGAAGGAATAACATAGACGTCTATATTACCATCGTATTCGGCGGTAAAGGCAATCTGCTTGCCATCCGGTGAGAAATGCGGAGAAGATTCGTACCCTTTATTGCTGGTCAATCTCATGGCCTGCCCACCGTTCAATGAAGTTTTCCAAAGGTCATTGGCATAAACGAAGACAATCGCCTCGTCAGAAACAGTGGGTTCGCGTAGCAGTTGCGTGCCTTGGGCAAAAGTCGATAGCGTAATAAAAAGAGTGGCAAGTGTAGAAAAAATTCTCATGGCGTTCAGCTTTAAGCCCTGAAATTAGGTAAAATACGAGGGAAGAACAACCTCTTCAAAATTTTGACCTAACGTCTTGTCAAACATATCGATATATCGTATTTTGATGGACTAATCAATTAAAAAATAAAATCATGAACACACAGGAAATCGCAACTAAATTAGTGAACTGGTGCAAGGAAGGGGATTTTGAAAAACCCTATCAGGAACTCTATAGTCCAAAAATAGTAAGTATCGAAAATGATGGGAAAGGCGAAAATGGTATCGCCGAAGGTTTCGAAGGAGTTCAGAAAAAAGGAGAATGGTGGAAAGAGAATTTTGAGGTACACAGCACCGAGGTTTCAGAGCCTATCGTAGCGGATAATTGGTTCTCGGTAAAATTCAACATGGATACCACACATAGGCCATCAGGGCACCGTTCAAACATGTCCGAAATCGCAGTTTACGAAGTAAAGGAAGGGAAAATCGTGAAGGAGCAGTTTTTTTATGACGAAGACAACTAATTCGCTATTTGTACTAAGTGGGTATCTAAAAAGTCCTTTCAGCCGTCTTTGCGAGGCACGAAGCAATCTGTAACTCGTTGGTATCAATAGACAGATTACTTCGCCTTGCTCGTAATGACGTAAAGGTTATATCTTTTAGACATCCTCTTTTTTTAATTGTCCTCATCTAGACCGTTTATCCATAGAAAAAATTAAAATAAAGTTAAATCATTTTTTGAAACGATTGTTTCAATATATATTTGTACTGAACGTAACTTGGAATGGCTAGGATTGAAGAGTTTGACAGGGACACCGTATTGCTCAATGCAATGAACGTATTCTGGGAAAAGGGATACAACGGCACCTCTATGCAGGATTTGGTGGAGCGAACCGGCTTGAATCGTTCGAGTATCTATAACTCCTTCGGCTCCAAACTTGAACTTTACCAGCATACCCTGAAGCACTATCAGAAAAGTAGTGGGGTGCATTTTCAGAGAGCACTGATGAAAGCAAAAAACCCTTTGGAGGCGATCCGTTTTATTTTCGAGGGCTTTTTGCCCGAAATTATAAGTGACCCGGGAAATAAAGGCTGTTTTTCAATGAACTGCATGGCAGAAATGGGAAATCAGGATCAGGATATCGAAAAATGGTTAATGGATACTCAGCGACATACCTTATCCCTCTTTAAGGATTTGATCGCCGATGGGCAGGCACAAGGCACTATCAATTCAGACCAAGATAGTACAGCATATGCCTATCATATTTTCAATGCTTTTCAAGGTTTTCGAATGACCGGCATTTTGGTAAAGGATAGGAAGGTATTGCAACAAATCATAGATAACGCGATTAAGGTAATTACCTAGAATTTTTTTAACTTATTTTGAAATGAACGTTTCAAAATACAAACATTTATTATATGAATAGATTTAAAGACAAAGTAGTTGTGATTTCGGGTGGAAACTCCGGAATCGGATTGGAAACCGTGAAGGGTTTTTTACAGGAAGGTGCCAAAGTGGTATTCTCGGGGCGTAGGCAGGAAGCCTTGGACGAGGTGTCGGAAACCTTGTCAGGAGATTTCAAGACGGTGCTGGCAGATCAGGCCAAACCCGGCGATAACAAAAAATTGATTGATGAAGCCGTAGGCGCCTACGGTAAAATAGACGTGCTTTTTGCAAATGCCGGTGTCGCTTTCTTTGCTCCGGCAGACCAAATTGATGAAGACCATTTTGACATGCAGTTCAATATCAACATCAAAGGCCCCATGTTCTTGGTAAAACACGCGATTCCGAATCTGAAAGATGGGGGAACAATTATTTTCAATACCTCCATAGTGCACCAAAAAGGCTTTGATGGTGGGTCTGTGTACAGTGCTACCAAAGGAGCGTTGCGCGCCTACAACAGGGTGCTGACCACTGAATTGGCCCCTCGTCAAATACGTGTAAATTCGATTGCACCGGGACCCATAGGTACTCCGATTTACGATAAAATGGATATGCCCAAAGAAGCGGTGGATGCCATGGGAGAAGCCTTTGCGGCCAACGTACCATTAAAACGTTTCGGAGAATCGAAGGAGATTGCCGATGCGGTCCTGTTTTTGGCTTCCAGTGAAGCAAGCTACATTAACGGAATAGAGTTATCCATTGATGGTGGTATGAGTCAGGTGTAACCCGATAATACCTTATTGAACAATAGTGTCAGAATGGTTTTCACCGTTTTGCTTTCAACTATTTAAACCCATAGTGCCAAGCACTATGGGTTCTGTTATTAGGATTAGTTTTCGCACTTGATTTCTAGAGGTCGTTCAAACGCTCTGTAAAGTCCCTTTTCAACAGCACAAGGTCGGTAATGTGTATTAAACTAGTCTGCCCACCTATATCGGTAACCCCTTCGGCGCAAGCGGGTATACCTTCGCCCACTACTATATCGGCCTCCTTTATCCGCGCCTCTCGATTAAAATCGTCCCTGATGGTGATTACGAGTGCAGCTGCGTCTCCTATAGTACGGACTTCATTGCGAACATCCGGGAACTTGGGAACTTGCGGGTTGATCAAGCGCGCTGGATACACTTGGGACCTTCCCGATTCAACAAGCGTCTCGGAACAGAGATAGCTTGAGGAATGCTGATGTAAAATAATATCGGCTAGAATTTCCAGTTCTTCTGGAGTATTAAAATCATCTAACGAATTATATTCGGTCCCCAAGATTTCAAAAAGTGCTGTGAACGCTTCATTGTCAGGCGCAAAAAATGTACTTATGTTGACGTCCCCCACTTCAAGCTCCGCTGAATACTCAAAAGAAACCTCTGTTTTTTCGATTGCTTGAACCAATACGGACAGTGATGGATAGTTGCGTAGTACACTAGGGATATTTCGAGTATCCCCTGCGGTCTCATCCGGAGCAAAGGCATCGTAAAATGCTATAGGCCTTAGTACAATATTTATCGTGTGCACAATATTGCCACCTGCCGGTCTATCAGCATTCATAACAAATCCTGCCGATCTGGTATCCCTAACTTGTAAGCTGCTTGTTTGCGTGCCTATGGTAATGTTTTCGTCTAACAAGGTCATCAGTTCTTCTCCGTTTTGCGTAAAAGAATTCACAGGGCGCACGCCGGCCGGAGCCGTATGAAAACGCAACGCATTCCGGAACACCTCTTTTTCTTCCTCAGTATCAAAATCCTCGATACTATTGTATTCATCTCCTAATTCTGCAAAAAGCGAATTGAATGCCTCATTTGTCGGGGCAAATAGTGTTGCACCCTCTAATCTTGACGCTGCGAATCGGTTTTTGCGGCCAGTAGTGCCATTTCCAAATAGTTCATCTTCCATTCCCAAGGCTATAATAGCTTCTAAAAGGGTGCTGAGAGCGTCATCCGACTCAAGTACTTCCCTTATTTCGTTTGCCTCCGGTCTGTTCTCTACAGCTTCAATAACAACATTAGGAGTCAGCACTTTATCCACATAATGTATGATACCGTTTTTTGCTAAAATATCCGTTCGCACGATCTTTCCAGGAACATCGGTTGCATCTTCAAGAACAACTTCACCCATACTACCGACGATTAATTTCTCACCCAATACCGTAGTCAGTTCATCACCCTCCTCTAAATCGGAAGATTTTAGAACACTACCGGCAACAAGATGGTATTTAAGTATTCCAGACCATAGCGCTAGCTCGTCTTCAGAAAATACAAGATTGCCCTGCGCGTCTATATTTAGGGCCAAAGGAGTATCGGAATCATTGATCGGTGCAAAAAGTGTAAACTTACTTTCGCCATCTAGACTCTCGCCTAAAGAACTGCCTGTATTACTATCGACTGTTTCAATTATTTTTTTGATTACACTTAGCGATTCGCTCTCTGAAATCCTATCTAATATGGTTTGCGTTACCTCCTTGTCGGCTTCCGATACGGTATTATCATCTTTGGTACAAGCCAAAAACAAGCAGGTTATTAGGAAAGTTGCAAGGAGTTTTTTCATCTGATTTTTAAAATTAGCATTCATGTATAATATGTTTAATGTATTACGATTTGATTAGACCTCTTGGTAATAAAAATTGAAGAAATTGATGTTAGCGTATAACTCCTCATACGAGGTTTGAAATGTCTCTCGATTGGACACCCAAGGTTTGCTGTTTGAAAAGGAAGTATCGGCAACATGCACATTAATGCGCCTATTACTAAAAAGTAAACAAGAAGCTTTTAAAAAAAGTGCGAGAAACTAAAACCATTGCTGAAACCCGCATCCTATCTTTCAATAGAGGTAGTTTTGCATGTATCTAAAACACTGGATTTTCACCAATTGATGTTCAAAATTACATGCGATGGGTATCTTTGAGGAAAATTGAAATTTATGGTCTTGATATCTCAATGTTTAGGTGCACTTTATGGTTTGCTCGCAGTTATTTTTGGTGCTTTTGGAGCCCACGCCTTAAAGAAACGGTTTTCCGAAGCACAATTACAAAGTTTTGAAACTGGGGTAAAATACCAGATGTACCATGCCATCGTGCTACTTATGCTAGGTTTTAACCTCAACTTAGAAACATCCCTTGAACGCTATATGGTCTATTGTTTTGCTCTGGGCACCTTTCTCTTTTGCTTTAGTATCTACGGGTTGACATTAAGTGCATCCAAAGGGAAAAAATTGGGCTTTCTGGGTCCCATTACTCCTCTAGGCGGACTATTGCTTGTAGCGGGCTGGGGAATGTTGTTGTATTCTTTTATTCGGAATTTGGTTTGATCGAAGTGAAATGAAATACTAAACGCATCAACTTCTAACCCTATACTCTTTTTTGTTCCCACCATTCCAGATTACTCACCACTCATAACTTTTTACAATACGAACCGATAAGTCGCCTTGATCAAAAATATATTTTGTGGTTTTTGGTCGTTGAAGATATTATCACTTAAGTCATTGAATAATTCATTTTGGGGATTGCCCGATTGTGCCAAATCTTGCGACCATACCAGAAAGATTTCCGATCCCGGAATGTACTCCCAACGTACGACGAGATTTGACCGAAATTGTACGAAGGAAAAGTCCGGATCACCAAAACTGAAATCGGTGGTCGCATCCAAATTTCTATCTACCGAATAGGTACCCTCTTCAAAAGAAATCTGATTAGGGGAATAGGTTAAAATACGATTTTCAAATGTTTTTGCTAACGGGTCGGTCACTTCCTTGAAATCGGAATACCTACCCCTTGAAATGAACGGCTGGCCCCAGTATTGAATTGTAAGATTCGGGTTTATGGTATAGTTCAAACGTAAAGACATGCTAAAGGTTCGCTGGTCTACCGTACCATTCAGGTAGGTCGTATTCCCATTGGCCTCAATGTTATCGATATATTGCAATTTATCCATATTAATGCTATATCCCGGGTTGGCCGAAATACTTAAGGCGTTGAACGGTTGGTAGGTTACCCCAAAATCGATATTGTAAAAGGAATAGGAATTGTCTACGCCCTTAGAACCGCTATGAAATACATTGAAACGCACTTTTTTACGGCGATCGGTGTTGTATCCGTTCCAAAAACCGATTTCAGGGGAAAGTCGTAATCTGGGACCGCCACGCAAGGCAAAATTCGAAAATTGCTTGGGTTCGTAATTGAATCCGACATTCGTAAACCAGTTGTTGTCCCAATTCTGCCAACTATTGGTATTGAAACGCAGGCTATTATGATTGCCCCCAAAGTCCCAGACACTCCAGTGGTTGTAATTGATGCCTACCCTTCGAAATGTTTTGGTGGGTTTTAGCGTTTGATACCCGATCCATGTATAATGCCGAATGTCATCGGCTTGACGTTGGAAGCCAATATCGTTCAATTCCAGTTCGGGGGAGCGCCAAGTTCCGCCCGTTTCGAATTTCCAGTTGCCATTGCCGACCTTACCCAATTGTATATTTCCACCCGTGCCGGTCAAAGAGGTTCGATCCGTCTCTAAGGACACATGGTCCGCACCGACTCGTTGAAACAAGTGGGCGATGGATTGCTGTGTATTCGCAATCGCTTCGGTACCACCGATCACGTGACTGAATAATATATTTCCACCAACGTACCAATCGCGCTCCTGCCATTGGTGTTTGATATCGAAACCGCCGGAATAAGCCGATTTATGTAAGAAATCGAGTTCCGGGGTCAATTGATCGCGGTTCGTGGCGGTGAAAATACCACCCACAAAAGTATTTCGATCGTTAAAATCCTTTTGTAAACGACCTACAAAATAATTCGTCAAGGGTTCTACAACTTCACGCCGTCGCTCCCCATTATTGTCTATGGTCGCATATTTCTTGGCCGTTACACTTTCTAAAACCCCTATGGACCATCCGTTTTTTGTTTTACCACTGAATTTGGCCGCTCCAAGGATGGCGGTATTCTCGGGCTGATCTACAAATTCCCCGTCGGCAGTGTTCGGAAAGCCTTGTGGACTCCTCCCGATACGTCGGGAATAGAACACATTATCGGACCCGAAAGTGTTGCCCGCCTCGGAGTTGCTTATCCGGTAATCAAAAATATTCTGGTTTTCTATAAAGAAGGGACGTTGTTCCCTAAAAAAAATCTGAAACCCATCTAAAGCTATAGCCGATGGATCTGCTTCAACCTGTCCGAAATCCGGATTTACGGTCAAATCCAAAGTCAAGTCGTTCGTAATCCCGATTTTGGCATCCAGCCCTCCCGTAATTTGACTGTCGTTGCCATCCCGAAACGGGTTTCCCTCTTCCGCTTCGTAGGTCTCTAGCTTGGCTACGCCATAGGGCTGTATTTCCAATTGCTTTTGGGGCTCTAGATTCAATAGCCCGTCGAGCAGGCCAAATTCACTCACAAAACCCGGCGTGTCTTGTTTAATACGCTGCCAGGCATAACGCTCCTCTCCCCTAAAGTATTGACGATCTACTTGAATGCCCCAAACTTGTTCCTTGGCTTTTCCGAATTTCAACTGGCTAAAGGGTATTTTCATCTCTGCCGTCCATCCCTCGCTATCGATATTTGTCTTGGTGTACCATATCGGATTCCAATTTTCATCTTCATTGTTGCCGTTCTCCGAGCTAAAAAAATCAGCCTTTACGCCTGCGGCTGTTGTGATAAAACCGAAGGCGCTACGCTTATCGTGATAGCTATCTATAAATATGCCTACCCAATCACCTTGAAAGCCGTCACGTCTCGAGAGTCGCATTTCAATTTTATCCGGGTCGCTGTCATAGGCCCGTATTCCAACATATAAAAACTTCTCGTCGTAAATTATTTTGAATTTTGTCTTGTGATCGGGTTGGGTGTTTTCGTCGGGGCGTCGTTCGATAAAGTCGCCCTCCCATTCAACGATTTCCCATCCCGGGTCGTCGATAAGGCCATCTATTGCAGGGGAGGCCGTCCCGTCTAGGAATTTCGTGGTATAGGTTCGCTTGACGACAACATCGGTGGAGTCTTGTGAAAAAAGTACCATTTGCGCAAATAGCATCGCGCAAATGGTAATTAAGGTGGTCTTCATGTTTTCGATTTATGATTGATGTGACTTAAAGACTCACAAAAAATCGAGTAGTTACAGTAAATCGTTAATTTTTTCGTTTTCTAAGGGATTAGGGTGGTACTTTTAAACTTAACGCGCACCAAGCTTTTCTAATTGATTCTTGCCGTGCTCGTTTTCCGGATTTAGCGTTATCGATTTTCTATAGTTGTCTATCGCCAAAGTTTTTTGACCGTCGATCATATAGGCTTCCCCTAAACTATCGTAAACGTTCCAAGAATCAGGGAAGGCCTCCACGTTAAGCCTGAAAATAGCAATGGCTTCTTTTGGTTTCTCGAGTTGCAATAAGAGATAACCGACCCCGTTCATTTCATTTTCATTGAAAATGTACGCCGTATCGTCCTTGATAACATTATGGTATTTCTCCGCTTCGACAATACCTTCTTTTAGCATGGTAATAAGCACCGCCAAGGGTAGCGTTTTGTCTGCCTCGGGAAAGTTATTCCGTCCGAATTCATAGAGTGTTATCGCATCTCGATATTCCTTTTCCCGTAAGCGGGCGTAAGTACCGTTGGTTAGCAGGGTACCATCGATAGTCACCTTTCGCTCGGGAAAATTCGCAGTAAACAGCCCGAGAACGGCCTTTGCCTCGGCTACCCTTCCATCACCAATAAACGTACTGATCACATTTTCCAATTCACCGGGATTTAAGGGCCCGAACGTTTTCGTATCCTTGTTCTTATTGAACCAGGTAAGTCCTTTGTCCACTCCCTCGTCGATTATTCTATCCTGGAGCACATAGGCCAATGATTTTTTTAAGGTGACTAATTTCCCCCCTTTGACAATGGTTTTTTCGGAAAGCAGGTTTCTAGGGTCGTCGAACGGGTTTTGGTCAAAAAGCAAAAAATCGGCCTTTTTACCTACTTCGATGGTGCCGTATTCTTGATCAAGCTTCATCGACTCATAGCCGTTCAAGGTGGCGATTTGCAAAATATCCTCCATTGGAATGCCCGCATCGTGAAACAGCATAAGTTCGTGCAGCATGGCTCTTCCGCCATAGCGACAATCGGTACCAATACGAAGTTTCACCCCTTGGTCATGAGCCTTCTTTATATAAAATAGCATGCCTTCAAAAGCGCTATCCAATTGTTTTTGCTGTGCATCAGAATAGGAGACCATAGGAGTTCTTCGAATAGGAAAGTACTCGAAAGAGGTAAAAAAATCGGTCTTGCCGGCAGGTGACGCCAACACATTTAGTGCGGTGCTCAAACTTGCGCCCTTGGCCGCCATTCGCCCGAACAAGGCCTCTAATTTTGCTTCGAATTCGGGGTTTTCCCTGATATAACTAAAGAAGAAAACCATATGGGCGGCAAACTCGTCTATACTGGAGTTCATTTGAATGCCATACTTCTCGTTCATTGCCTTCCAATGAATATCATAATTTAAGATACTTGGAGTGACCGTAAAGAAATGCTCGAAGTTCAGGATTCCCATTTCCATGGCTTCGTCTATAGTCACCACATTATTATCGGTATGGGTGTTGATGGTGATGTCGTACTTTTTAGCCTCGTCTGCCATGGCCTCCATATCCGGTTTTCGTAATTTCCGGTACAGTTTCATGTGCTTTATCCCTTTTTCGGCATAGGCACGCACCTTTTTTCGCCCATCTTCCGGGCCCATCACCTCTATATGGTGTTGTGGTTGGCGGCGGTCTTCATCGGAAACGATAGACCCTCCGCAAATAAACAAATTCGGAAATTCAGGAGAAGGATTCTTTTGCCAGTTCAGGGTGACATCCATCCAAGCCTCGGGTTGTCCCATGTCGATGATCGTGGTGATACCATAGGCCAAATACATGTGGGCCATTAGGCCTCGCGCCACCTCTCGCTGATCTCCTTCAATGGTTTCCGGCGCGAAATCGCTGCTGTTCGTATAATTCTGCATTAAATGGGTGTGGGTATCGATAAACCCCGAGGTCGCCAATCGCCCTTTTCCGTCAATTGTCTCGTTTGCCACAAATTTTTCGGATGCACCGATAATCCTTGCTATGGTATCTGCATTCATCAAGATGGTCCGGTTCGCCAGAACCGTTTTGTTCTTGCTGTCAAAAACGCTCACATTTTCTACGGCCAAATCGTAATCCGATGTTTGACTACAGCTTGTAAGACAAAATAAAAGACATAAGGTCGTTGAAAGGAAAATTGCGGGTCGTTTCATAATTAGGTAATTGGGTCGATATCCTCGTTTTTCGAATCAAGTATTGTCGGTGATGCGTAGTTCCTACCTCGCTTTAGGGCGCCTGGCGCGCAACAAATGTGAAGAGAATCACCGATTTGCTATTGAAAACTATTTCCTACGGAGTTATTCTATATTCTTGGTAACTACCACTATAGCACCTTGGCTTGAGAGAAACTCGATTTTATTTGCGCTCGGCGCTTTTCGGTGTCGGGAATACGAATAAAATTTTTACATTAATCTCCTTCGGTATTGCGCGCCCCTAAAGTCTGAGATACATGTTCCCGTTTATCGTATTGAGCCGTAGTCGGTTGGAACCCTTTCCGGAACTCCCCTCGATTTTTTGCCCAACATGACGATTTTCAGACTTGAATTTCAGTTGTTCGTCGGCATAGATATCGCCATGAATGGTCTCGGCAACCAAATCGGCATTCAACATCTTAAGATCTATTGCGCCGTTTATCGTTCTTAAATCCAAGTCGCCGGCATAGGATTTGATCTCGATATCGCCATTGATCAGCTCTGCCTTGAAATCCCCTTCGATAATTTCCGATGTAAGGCTTCCGTTAATGCTGCTGAGTTCGAATTTTGCATTTTTAGGGATATAGACCACATAGTTGAATTCATATAAATCACCGGAATTATAGTACCTCTTTTTTTTATCGGGGTTATTAGCGTTCCACTCCTCATGAAAAGCTTCGAATATAGGTTGCGCGTTTGATGTAATCGCAATGGTGTTCGCACCTTCATCAATATCCAATTCATATAAGTCTAGATATTTTCCCTCCTTGGTCCGTAAATCGGCCTTAAAATATATTTCATTCTTATCCCACGTTTGGATGTCCATATGGTACGCAAATCGTAAATCTAGGATTACCTGCTGATTCGAAAAATCGATATTTTTTTCGATTACTTTTTGGGCAGTTGTCGTTAGGCTGATAAGACCGATTAAAAGTACCGTCACTAAATTTTTCATGATAGTTCGTTTTTGATGAATATTTTATTTCACTTGCTATAGCTATTTTTTTTGATATTTTTCCAATAATGCAACCATATGCCCACGGCTTGACTCCAATGCATAAAACATGGGATACTCGTCTCCCGGCGATGCCAAATAAGGGTCCGCTCCGTTTTCCAACAGTATTTCTGAGATGTCATAATGATTATTCTTAATCGACTGTATTAGGGCTGTGCCATCACCGGGAACTACGGCATTCACTTCCGCACCTTCGCTGAGGAGGTAACTCACCGTTTTTAGATGTCCGTTTCTAGCCGCGACTAACAGTGCAGTACCATCTCCTAAGAGTTGTTTGTTTACTTTCGCACCATTAGAAATCAAATATTTCACAAAATCCAACCCGCCATTTTTTGATGCGGCCATTAGCGGTGTCTCATCACCCATAGCATGAAATTCTATATCCGCCTTTGCATCGACCAACAGTCTTCCAATTTCCAGATTACCTGTCCTAGCTGCTGAAACCAAAGGTGATCGCGGTTCGCCATCTTCTCTATACACACAGTTCGGGTCTATGGTTTTTAGCAATCGCTTAATTTCCTGTACGTTTCCATCCTTTACCGCCTTTAGGAGTTCCTGGCAATCGAATTTGTTTTTCTCATACTTTGTATCGTTTTGCTGCGCACTAAGTGAAAGACTAAAAAAACCGAGTAGAAGTACTATAATTACATTTTTCATGACTGTTCGCTTTTTTTGATAAAGATTATTTTTTTCTGAGATAGATATTGCCGTTGGTCGATTTGAGCTTGATAGTGACACCACCGTTGTTGATCGATCCCTTTACATCTTTCCCGGAAATCGATTTGAGTCCGTTTTTGTCCGGGCGTTTCAAATCGAAATTTGAATAGATATCCCCATTCCAAGAACTTAAATACAAATCGGCGGGGGTATTTTCCGGCAGGGTTACATCGATTTCGCCATTAGTCGTACGAATGACAATGGGGGAATCTTGGTTGATTTCCTCAAACTCGACCTGAATGCCTTCATTCAACGCATAAGCGGTTATGGGTCCTGATACGTTTTTAAGGCGAAGACCTCCGTTTAAATTGGCATTTGCTTCCACCTCTCCAGTAAATCCGTCGATTCGAATATCACCGTTCCAGGAGTTGGTCACCGACACATTTTGTGATTTTGGGAGGTAAATTTCCGCTCCTCCGGCCTTTCGTACACTTTGAACGATGAGATCACTACCCGTCTGCACGACATTAAAGCCGACATTGGTATTGTCCTCACCTCCTACTCCAACCAGTTTGAGCCCTTTGGCCCTTTCCGGTTTCGGCTCTAGGTCAAGGGCCTTGATTAGAATTTCATCCTTATCGTGGGTTTTTAAAATGATTTCGGAATTCGATTCTATTTTAACCCATTCGATTCCGTTTAGCGGTTTACTGTAATCCGATTGTGCCTGCAGGCTCGAGGCCAGTGCACAGATAACTAAAAATGATAGTATTTTTTTCATGATTTTGGACTTTTATTTTGGATTGATTTTGGACTGTCGTACCAATCTCATCTGCCGGCAGATTCGATTTATTCGGCACTTTTTATTAAATGATATTTGGCAATACGGATGCTATTTGTTTTTTAACAAAGGGCTGTGTGTCTTCCTTTTCCATTAATTCCCGCATTGGCGCTACTGCTTTTTTCTCTTGAATTTTTCCTAAAAATTGAATGATCTCGATTTGTATTCCCGGATCGCTTTCGGTGCTCAGGGCTGCTATAAAGGCCTTTGTTACGATGGTGGAACTGGTAAAATTTATCAAAACCCCTACTGCGGCAGCGCGCACATTAACATTATCGTCATAATGCAAACGGTCTGTCAATGCTCTGATAATAGCCTCGTCCGGCGTCTTGGACTCCGCTACATAGTTCACGCCTTGAATACGTCTACTAGCCGATTTATTTTCCATAAGGGACAACATGGCCGTCTGCTTAAATTCCGATTTTTCCTCGTTCAAAAGGGCGATTTCAGAATTGGCGGTTTGTTGTGTTTGCTGCCTCCCCAATAGGAAAGCACCGATCAAAAGCGCGATACCTGCTGCTATTTTCAAAAGACCATTCGGCCACAAATTCTTTGCGAATGTCTCTTCTGAGGATGACGAATCGATTTTGGACAGTGATTTCTTCTCCTCTTCCAATTGTTCGAGGAAATTGGTCCTTAATGCCGCTGAAGGAGTTTCTACCGTTTCGGATTCGATAGCCTGAAACAACTGCTTTATATCTTCCAGCTCTTTCGAGCAGGATTCGCAGTCGCTAAGATGCGCCGCTATCGCCCGCATTTCCCCAGGCTTTAGAACCCCGTCTAAATAATCGGGAAGCATTTCTGAAATATGATCGTTTTTTTGCATAGCTATGTTTTCAAATAGATTTTTTTTAATTTTTGTAATGCCCTGCTCACTTTAGTTCTAACCGCACCGGGCGTACTCCCGACGATCTCGGCCAGTTCTGCATATCTGATTTCCTGAAATCGGTTTAAAATCAACAGCTCCCGGTCCGAAGGGTCCAATTGGCTCAAGGCCAAATGTAAATCCGAATAATCGCCGTTGTCCGCTTCCTTTTCAGCCTTTTTGTTTATGACCGCGTCGAGTTCTGCATGATTTTTCTTGTCTCTTCTATAATAGGTCTTTAATCCATTTCTGGCTATGGTAAAAAGCCAGGAAACGAATTTTCCGCTATGGTAGGAGGTTCTGTATTTCATCACCTTATAAAAGACCTCCTGCGTCAAATCCTCGCTCAACATTCTATCCCCGCACATCTTGTACAGAAAATTGAACACGTGCCTATGGTGCCTTTCAAAAAGTATCTTGAGCACATCCAAGTTTCCCTTTGCGACTTTTGACATTAAATCCTCGTCGGTCAATTGTTCCAAACAACTCGTTCTTTAGGTGGTCTTTATTACTATATAGTCCGGAAATTACAAAAGGTTACATCAACCCATAAAAAAATCGCGTCAATTCAAAATTGACGCGATTTTTTCTAAGATCATCCTATCTCCTTTACTCTTCTATTTCAACCTGTGATTTGAATTCCTGAATCGCTTGGTTGGGTGCGATAATGTCATAGCCCTTCCAGAATTCAGGGTCATAATTGGGTAGATAGGTCGGGAGTACGTTGTTGTGTTCCTTAAAAGCCTCGAAAGCACCGGTATTGATCTGATCATAGTCGAAGACGACCATTTCATATCTGTTTCTGGAGCCAAAGGCCGCATCTACTTTGAGCGATAATTCGTTCTGCCTACGGCGCCCTTTTACATTTTTGTTCTTTTCGATAATTTTGACCGGACGTTTGAACCCTACCCGATTTCCTTTGAGGATATTGTAATAGCGTAAATGGTACAACCCATCCTTCCCTTTACTGAAAATAACCTCTCCTTTGGCCAAATACTCATTTAAGGAAACACCCAAGAGCTTGAATTTTCTAAGGGGATCCACATTTTCAAAATCCATACGTAGCAGGGCGAAATCATCGGAATTGACATACAGCCTGCCTTTATATTCCTGCGAGCCTTTTGGGGAAAAAGAAATCACATAAACGGCATCGTTACCGATATAGGTGAAATTTTCCAAAGCGAGATGGTAACGGCCGGGCCTAAAAAGAACATTGTAATCGGAATCTTCGAAGACGGGAATATTCTCGTACAGATTGCCCAGTGTCTTGCGTTGGTAGGAAGCGAAGAATTTTTTCCGCTCCTCTTTATTTTTCTTCTCTTTCTCCAAAGCCTTTTGTAGTGCTTCGGAATCTGTGGAATCTACCTCGGTTACGCTCAGCTCCAAAGAATCCAACTTCGTTCCGAACAGTCCCGACTTGATCTTAAAATAAGAGTCGGTTTTTATATTTTTTTTGACGATTTCGTTAAATCGCGCTTCCAACGCATCATAGTCAAGCTCTTTGCTCTTATCGTAAAGCTCGGAAGCCTTGATCAAATCGAGTTTTTGTTCATCACCATCACTGCCGCCGTAAAGATCACCCAATATTTCGGTATAGAAGGTGCTGCTTTTGGGCACGGTGCTGATCACACTATCCAAAAACTGCTTGTTGAGTGCTGGAATGGTTGACTTTCTTAAGGTATAATCGGTCTGAATGATATTGTTCTGAAAGGTCTGGCGGAGGAAGACCCTCTTCTTCGACAGTCCTTGATGGTAGTTTTTTTCGATGTTCTCCTCTACCAGTTCCAAAATTTCTTTTGGGGAGTAGTTCTTGTTCGTAACGATGACCGGGTTCAATTCAATGGCCTTCGATTTTAAATAGATGATATTTTCGGTGAATTCATTAATGGGTTTTCCTATGGATTCATAACCGATACAGGATATAAACAGCGAATCGCTTTCGTTGACCTTTTCATTCAAACGAAAACTGAAACGGCCTTCCTCGTTCGTTATCATTCCTCTTTTGTTCAACTGTACGGTAACGTAGGGAATCGGTTCTTGTGTTGTTGAATCTAGGATTACCGAACTAAGGGTTTGTGAATGTCCCTTCCAACAGAGAAAAATAAATAAGGCTACAACGGCAAATCGGGTCTTTGGAGGCATAAAAGCGGATTGGTAAAACAAAAAAAAGCATACCTTGGAAACCTAGGCTCCTATTTTTGTTTTTTTTAATACCTATTTATTGTTTTTTTAACGCGCTAAGGGCTAGCGCTTCGAGTGGAAGACGAAATAGGTGCGTATTTGTTACTCCAAAAATCAGTGACAGCCGCAATCATCATGACCACAGGCTTTGGCATTCTTTTTTGATACAAAAAGCCGCTTTGGCAAGAAGAATTTCTTTACGAGGTATCCGATAGCAAGTGCTAGAGTGAAGTAAACCAAAATAGATTGAAGAAGTGCCATTTATATTTAGATTAAAGAATCTAGAGCCAAGAGTCTAGATAAAAAACTTACGATTACAGGCTATGCTATGTGAAAATCCTCGGATTTCCAATACTATTTTCGGTCTTGTCTCTTGATTCTAATGGCGCAGCGGTCTATATTATCATTTCAAAACCTGATACGCTATTAAAGCAACAATATACGCAAAAAGGCTCATAAATACGAGTTGGGCCGCGGGCCATTTCCATGAATTCGTTTCTTTTTTAACAATGGCCAAGGTACTCATACACTGCATGGCAAAGGCGTAGAACAACAAAAGCGAAATCCCGGATGCCATGTTGAACAAAGGTTTGTTCGTTTTGTAGTTCATCTCTGCCGCCATTCTGTTTTTAATGGTATCCTCTTCGTCGCTTCCTACACTATATATCGTGGCGAGTGTTCCCACAAAAACCTCCCTGGCCGCGAAGGATGTTAAAACCGCTATACCAATTTTCCAGTCATAGCCCAAAGGCTTTACCACCGGTTCGATTGCCCTGCCCATATAACCCATATACGAATTCTCCAGTTTAAAACCTGCGATTTCCTGGTTCACGGCCAATTCGTTAAGAATGTTTTTGCGAGCCGTTACAGAATCCGTTACCGCTTTGTTCGTTATCCGATACGTACCTTTTTCTATACTATCGTTCAAAGCTGAACGATAGGTAGCGAGTTCGGTGGCTATATTTAATCGATTAAAATCGGTAAAACCTTCGGAAGCAATCCTCTTTTCTACGATGGATTCCGCATTTTTAAAATTATCGGAGACTCCGTTCGAACCCAAAAACCATAGGATAATACTGATGGCCAAGATGATTTTACCGGCCCCGAAAACGAAACTTTTGGTTTTTTCCCAAACGGTATAAGCCACGTTCTTTAACAGCGGTAGTTTGTAATTGGGCATTTCAACAACAAAGAACGATCGGCTTTTGATCTTCATGATCTTGTTCAACACCATGGCGGCCAAAATCGCGGCTCCAAAACCGATCAGGTAAAGTAGCATTAAGGTCAACGCTTGGTAACTTAAGCCAAAGACGCTTCCCTCGGGTATCACCAAAGCAATAATTATTAGATAAATAGGAAGCCGCGCGGAACAGGTCGTAAAAGGGGTGACGAGAATCGTTATCAATCGTTCTTTCCAGCTTTCGATAGTACGGGTGGCCATAATCGCCGGAATCGCGCACGCGGTACCAGAAATCAGGGGCACCACACTCTTACCGCTCAAACCGAACGGGCGCATGACCCTATCCATTAGAAAGACTACTCGGCTCATGTATCCGGTCTCCTCTAACAGCGAAATGAACAGAAATAGAAAAGCGATTTGCGGGATAAAAATGACGATACCTCCGATACCCGCTAGTATCCCTTCGGCCAATAAATTGGTAAACACCCCGGCAGGCAATGTCTTTTTGACCCACTCACTGGAAGCGGCGAAAAACTCGTCTATGTAATCCTGCGGTACGCTACTCCATTCATAAATGGCCTGAAAAATGGTCAACAATATGAGAAAGAATATCAGATAACCGAATACTTTATGCGTTAGCACCTTATCGAATGTTGCTCGTAAACCCTTGGCCGCATTGACATCTACCGTATGGGTTTCCTTCAGAATACCGTTGATGAACTGATACCTAAGTATGGTTTCTTTTTGCTGTAACCTCTTTAATTCGGACTTTGACTTCGTGGAAAAAGAAGAAGTATCCTTAATCAACTTCTTTTCGATGGGCATAAAGTTGACATCCTGGGTGATGACCAACCATAATTTGTAAAGGTCTTGTTTGGGAAAGGTTTCTTTTAGACCATCGAGATATGTTGGGTCGATTACTGAAATATCGACATTCGGGCGATCAGATAAGTTTTTGAAATCACCGATTAATTCCTTCAATCGTTCGATTCCCGTATTTTTTCGGGTACTGACCAAGGCGATTTTGGTGTTGAGTTTTTCCTCCAATAGGGGAATATCCAATGAGATTCCCGTGCGCGACATACGGTCGGCCATATTGATGACCAAAATCGTTGGAATCTTAAGGTCCTTGATTTGGGTAAACAACAACAAGTTTCGCTTAAGATTCTCTACATCGCTGATAACGACGGCCACATCGGGGTGGTCTTTGTCATTCTTGTTAAGCAGCAATTCTACCGCTACGCTTTCATCCAGTGAGGTGGTATTGAGACTATACGTTCCAGGAAGATCTAGAATGTGGGCCTTTACCCCACGGGCGAGTTTGCAAATACCTTCCTTTTTCTCGACCGTGATACCGGGGTAGTTACCGACTTTTTGTTTAAGACCCGTCAATTCGTTGAACACCGATGTCTTTCCGGTATTCGGGTTTCCGATAAGCGCGACCTTGATTTGCTTACTCATTTGAACTCGTCTTCAATGATATCCAACTCGATCAAAAAGGCCATCGCGCGGCGAATCGCGATATGTGACCCATTAACATTGATATAGATAGGGTCTTTTAGGGGCGCTATTTGTATGAGCTCTATTTCGTTACCGGGTAGGCAACCAAGTTCCAATAACTTGATGGGTAGCATATCATCTTTAAATTCCTTGATGATGCCTTTCTGTCCACGTTTCAGATGCGCAACGGTAGTTCCCAATTTTTATTTAGATTGATTATAATTAAGGGCGAATTTAAGGGAAAATACTGAATTAATTGGCGTTTGTTCAAAAAAAGGAATCTTGCTAGTGCTGGAGAAAAAGTTGGCAATTGGTAGTAGCGGTTTGCAGTAAAAGTAGAGGTTCGAAATGAAAGGTAAATTACCGTGGATTTTATCTTGCTCTTTAGCAAAACTTGATTTCGAATGAAAACCTACGCTTCCAACTTCCTACTGCAAACTGTTATTGCCTACTCTTTATAGGATGCCTTTAAAACCGCGAGATCCTCCATCAACTTGTCCATGTCCTCGGTTTTGGTGCCATCGTAATACCCTCGCACCTGCCTTTTTTTATCGACCAAGACAAAATTCTCTGTGTGGATCATATCGAACGGGCCACCATCACCATCGGTCTTGACGACCATATAGGACTTTCGCGCCAATTCATAAATCTGTTTTTTATCGCCGGTTACTAAGTTCCATTTGGTATCATTAACTCCTTTTTCCATAGCGTACTTCTTGAGCTGGGCTACCGAATCGATTTCGGGGGTAACCGAATGGGAGAGCAACAACACCTCATCGTCATTGACCAAACGTTCCTGAATGTCGGCCATGTTCTGGGTCATAATCGGGCAAATGGTTGGGCAAGTGGTGAAAAAAAAATCGGCGATGTAAATCTTATTTTCATAATCCTTTTCGGTGACCGTTTCGCCGTTCTGGTTGACAAGCGAAAAGTCTGCAACAGCATGATATTTCTTTTTAAACTGGACTGAACTGTCCACCAACTCCGGATTCACCATGCTAGGCTGGTAAACAGGCAGTTTTATAGGCGGTTGCAAGGCATTGTAGAAGAGGTAAACAATAATGGCCGAAAGCGCCAGAAGCGTCAAACCGAAGAATTTGTATTTGCCAAAAAAGGAAAGCATATTTTCTTTTTGCAAAGATACGCTACTGGCTTAGGCGTTTCAAGAAATTTTAGCACAATAGCTCCTAAATGTTTCATAAATCGGATGGCCAAGATTTACTATCTTTTTTTTAGCGAACCTAAAGATGTACTTTTGTGCGTTCATTTTAGGAGAAAATATACATGAGTCCCGTAGCAATACAGATTATCCAGTTTTTTATCAGCCTCTCTTTACTTATCGTTTTGCACGAATTGGGGCATTTTATTCCCGCCAAGATATTTAAGACAAGAGTGGAGAAATTCTATCTTTTCTTTGATGTGAAGTTTTCGCTTTTTAAAAAGAAAATCGGGGAAACGGTTTACGGTATCGGGTGGTTGCCTTTGGGTGGTTATGTGAAAATCGCCGGCATGATCGATGAAAGTATGGATACAGAGGCCATGGCGGAAGAACCCAAACCATGGGAATTTCGCAGCAAACCGGCATGGCAACGCTTGATAATCATGCTAGGCGGCGTTACCGTAAATTTCGTCCTTGCGGTGCTCATCTACATCGCTTTGGCTTATGCCTATGGAAAACAATTCATTCCAATGGATAGCTTAACGGATGGAGTAAACGTAGTCGAAAAGGAAATCGGGGACAAAGTCGGTATTCAAACAGGCGATAAGATCCTTGCTGTCGATGGTAATAAAATCGAGGAGTTCAGAAGTGTTTTTATGGAACTTGTGAACGGCAATACAATGACTATTGAGCGTGACGGGCGTACCATCGAACAGGAAATCCCTGTCGATTTCATCGCCACCTTATTGGAAGACGAAGAAAGAATGCGTTTTCTTAGTCCGCGAATACCCTTTGTCATCGGAGCTGTCTCGGACGATTCACCAAATAAAGACTCGGGATTACTACCCAAAGATCACATTGTTCAAATCGCAGGACAGAAAATAAAGTATTTTGACGAAGCCAAACTGATTTTAGAGCGGTACAAAGGACAAAAAATCAAACTTACCGTAGCTCGGGATGAAGGTGTCATGACGCAGATACCGGTTTCCATTACCGATTCGGCTACCGTCGGCGTGGCCTTGGGGGGTATGAGTTACGAAGACTTAGAGGCTAAAGGCATTCTAAAACTTGAAACAAAGAAGTATTCGTTCGTTGAATCCATTCCTGCGGGAATCGATGAAGGGGTAAATACTTTGGTCAATTATGTAAAGCAGCTTAAAAAAATATTCAATCCGGAGACCGGAGCTTATAAGGGCGTGGGAGGATTTGCGGCCATCGGCCAACTCTTCCCGGAAACATGGGATTGGCCTACGTTTTGGAGCAGGACCGCTTTTATTTCCATCATCTTGGCCTTTATGAATATCTTGCCCATTCCGGCGTTGGATGGGGGTCATGTTACCTTTTTGTTGTACGAAATGATTACCGGCAGAAAGCCGAGCGATAAATTTTTGGAATATGCGCAGATGACCGGATTTTTTATCCTGATCGCATTGCTGTTGTTCGCCAATGGGAACGACGTGTACAAATGGCTCTTTAAGTGAGAGCCCTTTAAACCATAGCTTAGGCTATGCTTAAATATTTTGCCTAAAAGGTCAAAAAAATGACCTGTAATAATTCTAATCACAAAAACTTAAACAGGCTCTAAAAAACGACTTGCTTTTTGTTTGTCGGATTTTAAAAAACAATTATATTTGCACCCTCCTTTGCGACACTATGTGCCGCTTCGGCGGGCAGGCCCGCTGAAAAAGGTTTTAAATAACTACCATCAGGGTTAGTTTGAACCTAATTGGGTACAAAAATAAAGGTTGGCAATCCTTATAAAATTGCAGGAAAAACATTTTCCTCCTTAGTTCAGTTGGTTAGAGCATCTGACTGTTAATCAGAGCCCCGATAGCTATCGGGGTTGGTTCGAGCCCAAGAGGGGAGCAAGATACGGAGGTTGGCAATCCTTTTAAAATTGCGAGGAAGACATTTTCCTCCTTAGCTCAGTTGGTTAGAGCATCTGACTGTTAATCAGAGGGTCCTTGGTTCGAGCCCAAGAGGGGGAGCAAAAAGACTACACTTAGGTGTGGTCTTTTCTGTTTTATCATATACTCCGATGCACTACATCTACATCTTGTATTCAATAGAACTGAACCGCTTCTATACCGGTCAGACATCCAATGTCGAAATCAGGAAGGACTTTCACGACCAAGCACCACCAAATAAGTTCACCGCACAGGCCAAGGATTGGGAATTATTTCATGAAATAGCGTGTCAAACCAAAGAACAGGCATTGAAAATAGAGATGCATATCAAACGGATGAAGTCCAGTACCTATATCAAAAATTTGAAAAAATATCCCGAAATAACCGAAAAACTACTTGAAAGATATAAAAGGTAATCTGAGCCCCGATACAATAGGGAAAGAGTGGAGCATTAGAGAAAGACCGTTCAAGAAATTGGACGGTTTTTTTATTAGAAAATTGTCGTGGGCGAGAAGTTCATCCTGAGCGCAGTCGAAGGAAGCCCAAGAGGGGGGCGTTCAAAGCCGGTCGGTAGATTGGCTTTTTCTGTAGGAAAAAAATGAATCCGATAGTTTAGAGGCGGTTGCAGTGAATTAATATCACGATAGTTTAGTGAAACGATTCACCGAACAATAAATTCCTTTGAGCGAAGGTAAAAGAACCGATTCGTTGCCTAAAATTGTGGGAAAAGATACCGTTAAAAATCTTGGGGAATATGTTTCATTCCAACACCCCATCGTGAAGAATTTGAGTTCCGCGCTGCCATCCATTTAACCGAAATGCATATTTCGCATTGCAAGCTGCTTTAAAATTGATGATAGCGGAAAGCATATTAGTCAAAAGAACTTTTTTTGACTCTAGGACATTACTAATCAAGGCTGGCGTTAAGAAGACCATCGCACTACATTTACTTTATAAAAAGTAACCTGGTAGCAATTTTTTGCATCGCACAGGCAATTAATCGTGCTTGAAATCCAATAATTTTGGGGAATTCGATAGCTAAAAAACATTTTGGTTCTTAAGGTGTCGATTTTAGCTCAAATAATTCTGTGGCGTGAAATTGTTCAAATATCATAAGAAGTTGATAGGCAATGGCATGAGGCTCAAAATAGTCCTGAGTACTCCTAAATTTATGTTGCATTTTAGTACATTTGAGCGTAATCAGGAATTAATTCCGTTTGATCAACCAAGGGTTATTTTGCAAAAAAACAATTCTAATAAAAGTGATAAAAATCCGCTGATTGCTAAGCTGGAAACCTTTGTAAATGCCAACCTGCACAACGAACAATTCGGTGTAGAGCAATTGGCGGAGATGATGGGTATGAGCCGTTCGCACCTGCACCGTAAGCTTCAAAAAATCAAAGGGAAGTCTATCAGTAGGTTTATTCGGGAGTATCGTTTGAGAGTCGCGCGAGAAATGCTCATCGAAAAAGAGATGACCGCTGCCGAGGTTTCCCATGCGGTGGGTTTCGGTAGTCCGTCGTATTTCAATAAATGCTTTACAGAGTATTTCGGGTACTCCCCCGGTAAGGCAAGATTAAAGGTTGGCCAAGAAATTTCTCGGAATACTAAATCAAAATCTTCTAAAAATAAAATATTCTTGTGGTTAAGCAGTGTAGCTGCCATAGCCCTAGTTGCATTCTTGATTTTCTATCAGAATAAAAAAGAAGTCGTAGTTGCGGAAACTGCCCCCAAGGAAATATCGATTACCGTACTTCCTTTCAAAAATCTGAGTTCAGATGAGGAGAATCAATATTTAGCGGATGGTATGGTTGATGCGATAAGCAGGAACTTGTCTAACATCGAATCTTTGAATATCATTAATTCCTCTGCCATCGGTCCTTTAAAATCGGTAAAAGAAATTCGAGAGACTCTTAATATATCAACCGTCTTACAGGGTAGTATTCAAAGACAAGATAGTATTATTAGAGTTGAAGTAAAATTATTGGACACGTCGGATGAATCGCAAATTTGGGCTGAGCACTATGATCGTAAACTGATTGACATTTTAAAAATCAATAGTGATATTGCCCAAAATGTGGCCAAGGCCTTGAATACTACTATAACTTCAGAGGAAAAATCGATTATCGAAAATCGGAGCTTGTATAATCCAATTGCTTATGATTATTCAATGCAGGGCCTATACCATTTTGAGCAACTGACACCTGAAGGTCAGGTTCAAGCATTGCGATTTTTCGAAAAGGCACTGGAAATTGATTCTACCTTGGCACCGGCATATCATGGTATTGCAGGTATCTATCTATGGAAAGCTTCATCATTTGGTTCTGAAATGGAAGCGTATGAAGCAGTGGAAAAAGCAAGATTTTACATCAAAAAGACTCGGCAATATGACGCAAATATGTTGGAATCATTAGGACAGGAGGCTTACATAAGCCTGTATATTGATTGGGATTTTGAAAAAGCTGAAAGGTTGTTTTTGTCCTGTATTGACAAAAGTATACCAATATACCATGCTATTTATATTAACTTACTAATGCATGAGAATAGACACAAAGAAGCGTATGAGCATAGCATCGAATTTACGGTAAAACACCCATTTTATCATAATTCCGCGGTATCTGTTATTTCTTTTTTCACTGGCGATTACGAAAGGGGTAAGGAGTTTATTGAAAGTAGGGCAAATACTAGCACTATTAGTTTGTTCAACTTGGGCACGTTTGGTTTTTTTTATTTAAACTATGGGGAATACGATAAAGCCATTTCCTGGTTCGAAAAGGAGGAGAAAATTTACGGTGTTCGATTGCCTCGAACGATTAGTTTGATGGGCGCGGCTTACGCCAGAAAGGGTAACACTCAAAAGGCGTTGGAACTACAAGGTGAATTAAAAGAACTAAAATCAAAAACCAATGGTGGAGCTCCTGCATTCGGAATTGCTATTATCTATTCCGCATTAGGCAAGAAGCAAGAAGCGCTAAAATGGTTAAAAATATCTGTAGAGAATAGGGAGTCAGAGGTGCTACGGCTCGTCAGCGATCCTCAATTATACTCTTTGCATGGCATGCCCGAATTCGATGCCCTCGTAAAACAGGTCGGGTTTCGGGAGCGTGCGTACCCTGTGGAGCTGCCTGCCCACTTTCAATAAGCTCTATTTTCAAACTCAAATACACAGTTGCTTTATCCTTAAGCAAATCTGCTTACTGCCACTGCCCACTGCTAAATATTCAAGGCATATATTTTCAATAAGCACTTCGATTTATAATAGTGTACAAGTATCCCTTTTCCCTTCTGCCGCAACATAATTACCAGAATCTACAACATAAGTACAAGACTTGTAAAAAAGCTTACAGGCTTTCGCAACATAAGTGTTTATTGGTGTTAGTGCATTCTTGCCATCTTTGAAAGTGTGCAATAGAAGGTAAATCCTATATGTCTTCTGGCCGTTTTTTGAAAGACGACCAAAGCACCAATCGCTCCCCCGATGAATACATCAACTTAAAAACCACTTTTATGAAGTCAAGGAAAAGACATTTTAAAAATGTATCGCCAAAAACCCTACTCTGCATTTTATTCGTCGGGTTACTTTTTACAAACTGTGAAAAAGATGAATTGGTCAATGAAGAGGCCGAGGAAGTAACAACTACCGCACTTAAATGGCGCAACAAGAATAAAATTAAAATCTGCCATACTGGTAGATATGGGCATTGCCGTATTATCAAAATTCCCAAATGGGCATGGCGATGGCACAAAAAACATGGTGATGTTCGCTTAGACGATCAAGATGGAGACGGCTTCGTGCCAGATAATGCCTGTGGCTATGGGCAAATGGGCGATTGTGATGATAAGGATCCGAATGTAAACCCGGATATACCCGGTTCTTGTGGCGATGCCGTCGATAGTGATAGTGATGGTATTGCTGACAGTGAAGATGAATGTCCTGAAGTAGCAGGTCTCACCTCATTGAATGGTTGCCCTGATGCCGATGGTGACGGTATTGCGGACAAGGATGATGAATGCCCTAATGAAGCGGGGCCACCTGATAATGATGGATGTCCGTACCCTGACTCAGATGGTGATGGAGTTCTAGATAAGGATGACGAGTGCCCTGATGAAGCTGGAACGGCTGATAATAATGGGTGCCCAATCATAGAATTGAGTGATTATGAAGTGTTACGACTCGTATATGAAATGAACCCTGGAAACTCTCTTGGATGGGATTTGTCAAATACCAGTATGGATGACTGGGAAGGAGTTCTTTTAGATTCAAAAGGAGATGTAGTTGATGTTCGGTTCTTAAATGGTACGGGTATAAATATACTTCCACCCGAAATAGGAATGCTTAAGAACATTCAGGTTCTGATATGCGTCTGTGAAGACTTGAAAGTAATACCGTCCGAAATTGGACAGCTGGAAAAACTTCTCGCATTTAGTGTTACTGAATCAAAAATAGAAGGGTTACCAGCTTCATTAAATCTGCTAACTCAGCTCAACGTCCTTTCCATTTTCAACAACAACCAATTTGTCAGATTGCCTGCGGGCATCGGGAATCTAACAAATCTTGAAGCACTTAACCTGTCCGGTAACAGTCTTACTGAAATTCCAGCAGAACTGGCCAACTTAACTCAACTGGAAATACTTTCCCTTGAAAATAACCCAGTGACTCATATTCCCCAAGCCGTCTGCGATTTGGCCGATGCCGATACCGAGGTAAGACTTGATGCGGATGATGTATGCCAATAAAACTCATTTATTAATTCTAAAATAAAAACATGAAACATTCAATTTTAAAATTTAAGTATGTAATAGTTCTGTTCAGTCTATTGACAATTACGGGTTGCACGCAGCAAGGTGACGTTGGCCCGATTGGCCCACAAGGCGAACAAGGGGCGCAGGGAGAACCTGGGCAGGATGGGACCGATGGTCAAGATGGTGAAGATGGGAATGCAAATCTCATTGTCTCTGACTGGATTCCCAATGGTCACAGTTCGAGCCAGCAATCTAGTTTTAGTCAATTTGAAGTTGAAGAAGAAAGGTTGACAGCTGAAGTTCTGTCTTCAGCACTGGTAATGGCCTATGTCGATACAGGAGGATTTGGAATATATCCCCTACCTGACGTTGCCTTCAATATCGTAAATACGTACAGCCTCTCAGAAGGCAAAATAACCTTTCAGGCCTATACCGTTGATAATTCCGATGCTAATTTCTCTTTTTTAGGACCGTTCAGATATGTCGTCATCGCATCAAATACTACAACAGGAAAATATTTAAGAGAGGCGGTACTAAATGATTTAAAAGAGGAAGGTGTTGACATCAACAACTACCAACAAGTGGCCGACTATTTTAACTTGAAAGATTAAAATAAACAAAAATTTCAACAAAACAGATTATGAAAAATTCAATTTTGAGAACAAAGTATTTCATTATGCTGCTAAGTGTTTTGGCGATTGGCGCCTGCACTCAAGACAGCGAAATAGGCCCGATTGGGCCACAAGGCCCACAAGGAGAACAAGGGTCTCAGGGAGAACCCGGGCAGGATGGGGCCGATGGTCAAGATGGTGAAGATGGGAATGCAAATGTGCAAACGTTTTTAGTTGACTTATCAACATTAGATCAGGTCTCATTTGTGTCCATTCCAATAGAAGGGCTCACACAAGAGGTACTGGATAGAGATATTGTTTTGGCTTATGTGAGTTATTTCCCTAATTCAACTAAGTTTTGGGCTGGATTGCCTGTATTAGGAAATGATACTTCTGTCGGTTTAAATTTTAATATAGCATTTTCTATAAGTACTCAGGCGGCAGAGTTGGATTTCATTGATTTACAAACTGGAGACCAATACGATATAACTCTAGGCGAATTACAAGAATTTAAATTGGCAGTTATTGAGGTCCTGTCCACTTCTGGAAAATCCTCAAAAGCATCCATTCTTCAAGAATTGAAAAATGCGGGAGTTGATGTCAACGATTACCAACAAGTAGCGAACTATTTTGGTTTGGAAGATTAAGCGCGCAGCTAATGAATCCTCTCCGTTCATATTCTCTATAAACAGCAAACCTATTTACTAAACAATACTTTTAAAAATTACGTCATGAAGAATATTCTTTACATTCTACTTACAATATGCGCCACATTCACAAGTAAGGCGCAAACTTTAATAGACATGCCCAATTTAGGCCCATTTTGTCCCACGACTAAAGATGGTCATTTGATTGAAAGCGATCGCGAATTTGGCAGCGGTTCAGGGGTAAACAATTCTGTTTTGTTAGAATTTAATAAAACCGCCGATGATATAATTATGGTTACAGTTTCGTTGGATATGAGGGAAGTTCGATATCAAGGAGATAAATCTAAGAGGACGAAGGTGTATGCAGAATGGACCCAACAGTTTTTTAAGGCTTCACAAGGAGAGATCATTGAAGAAATTCAAACACCCAGTGGCACATATAAATTTGGGAGTCCATTGCAAATATCAGGTTGGTCAAAAAAAGCAGGGCCGGAATTCGGTTTCTGTAACGACGGTGATACTCACGAATTTTCTAGAAATGGTATTACAGTCAATCTTATAGCCGACACAGGCGGAATTGATATTAGCGATGATGATGACTGTAATTGCGATAGTAGAATAAATTGGATATCCTTTGAAGATAGTTGGAAAATAAAAGTAGGCAAAAAAAGAGATGTAGAATACGCATGTAAACTTACCAATCTGCGTTTCAATCAAGTTTTGGATGGTTCTGCCGGAACCCCTAATAGAGCCCAACTTTGGGAAAATTTGGGCAACAAAAATGATTATGTACGGGGCGCCGAAAATCAAAAATGGAACATAATAGATTATGGCGATGGGGTATTCAAAATTAAAAATCGGCATAGTGGTCTTGTCCTGGATGCTTCCGCTTCTCAAAAAGGTAAGGTTCAGTTGTGGGAGGACCTAGGAGACCGTAGCACTTATGTTGAAAATGCCAACAATCAAAAATGGAGGTTTTCGGAATACGGTGAAGGAGTGTTTCGAATAGAAAATATCCATTACGGCAATATGTACTTACATGCATCCGAGAACCGAAACGAAGGCTTGATATTAAGTACTTACAATGCTTCGGAAACCAAAAACAACAAGTGGAGAAAAAGTTGCGAAAAAGTTGTGATACAATGACATTTTGGAACTAAAACTTCCCAACTGTTAAGACTAAGAAGTTACGGCCGGGAAACGATAATAAACATGGTGGTCCATACCTGCCAACTTAGTTGAAACGCTCGCTATTAAAATAGTTACGAAACAAGACGCTAATCAAACATATATGTTATGATATTTTCAAAACCGAATAAGAAAACCTACATCTCAGTTTTAACGCTACTCTTGGTCGTAATAACAAACTCCTGTAAAAACAATGACGATACTCCAATAGTCACCGATATCCAGTTAAACGAAACAGAACTAACGATGAATGTTGGCGATGAAGTATCACTACAGGTTACTACCGACACCTATGATAATGCGATTATTTGGCGCAGTAGTAATGAAAATATTGCTACCGTAAATGACCAAGGCCTTGTAACCATAATGGCTGGAGGCACCGTTGCCATAACGGCCACGGTTGACCAAGCGCAGGCAATCTGCATCATTAATAGTAACCCGGATGTGTTTATTATTCAACGGGAAGTAGAAGATGAAATACCGGTATTTTGGAAAAATGGAGAGAAAACGAGTATGGGCAATGAAATCGACAAAATATTGAATTCGATTTTTGTCTACAAAGAAGATGTTTATGTCACGGGCGAAGATTGGTTTTCCGATGGTAGCGGGTACTTATGGAAGAACGGGGAGGTGCAGAATCTGCCGCCCAGTAGTGGGAAAATCAATGAATTAAAATCCTTTTTTAAGGATGATGAGGGCAATGAATATATGTGCGCTGAGATTATTACCGATAATAATGATAAAATTCCCGTCTATTGGGCGAATGGGGTAGAAAGCCTGATGGAAACAACGCCACCTTCATCAATTTTATTTACAAATGGGAGCATAGATATTTATGGTATGTACGTAGGTAATGGGGATGTTTATATCATAGGAAATCAGCGCGTAGGCAGTGACGAAAATCTGGCTACACTTTGGAAAAATGGTATTATACAGCCATTTACAGGTGATGTTGCCACTTTTGATTTTGGTTCTGTGCATGTTAAGGACGGTGATGTATTCGTGGCGGGATACGCACGGTTAAGCAATACGGAAACAGTTGCAAAATATTGGAAAAATGGAACACCTGTCGATTTATTCAGTGATACTAATCCGGCTTTTGCCGAAGCAATCAGTGTAGCCGATAACGGAGATGTCTATGTGGTAGGAGTGCAGTTTTTAGCTGGTCAAGCCCAGGCCGTCTATTGGAAAAATGAAGAACGAATACTACTACATGACGGTCCAAGAGAATCATCTGCAAGCGATATTTTTATTTTCGGCGACGATATTTATATAACTGGTTATGGTCCTGAACGAAATGGGGATGCCTATTTCGCTTATTGGAAAAACGGCACTCCCGTAACGATTCCCTCTAGGGAATTTAGAGGCGGGTCATGGTCTCTTTTTGTACGTTGATGTCGAAGACCCATTGCCGATAAAAAGTAAAGCTACGATTATAGCTAAAAATCCAAAGAAGAACTATTATGTTGAAAAACCCAAAAGTATGCTTAACGGCATGGTATCTTGTTTTAATAGCGGGTATCGGCTGCACAGAGAACGAATCTCCGATTATATCGGACGATGGAGAAGACATGACACCAACATCCAATACTGCTCCAGCGGCTTTCGACCTTATCGAAGTGCCCAATGATGGGGTGGTTTTTAATATCAATGAGGTCACTTTTTCATGGGAAGCGGCCTCAGATCCAGATGGTGACTCGGTATCGTACGATGTTTATATTGGCACGGAACCAACGGACGTATCGTTACTTTTCGGTAGGGTCACTTCCCCAGAGTATGAATTTTCAGGACGCTTTAAAATTAATAAAACCTACTTCTGGAAAGTCATTGCCAAAGACGGTAAAGGGGGTGAAACAGAATCGACAAGCACCTTCAGTTTTATAACGAGAAATATCAATATACCTGATGAACCCATAAGTGCCGAGGCTTCCTTTCCAATTCGATTTAAGCATACCACTACGGTTTATGATGACCGCATGTGGGTCGTTGGTGGTGCTACAAGAAATGGTGTTACCAATTCATTAATCCCATACAATGATGTTTGGTACAGTACAGACGGGATAGCATGGGAAGAAGCTACGGAAAACGCCGCTTTTTCAGCCAGAAGTGGTCATGTTGCATTGAACTATGAAGACAAACTCTGGGTAATTGGTGGTAATGATGGCGACTTAATAAATGATGTTTGGCAAAGTACCGACGGTTGGAACTGGACACAAGTTACCGCCAATGCTGATTTTCCCCCAATGGCAGGACATAAGGCGATTATATTTAACGACAAAATGTGGATTTTTTATGGAAGTGAAGTATGGACCAGTACGGATGGTGCTACATGGACAAAAGTCAATTTAAAAGTCCCGTTTCCGGAAAGGACAAATTATAGCGTTTCCATTATGGATGAAAAGCTATGGATCGTATGTGGTTATATAGATGTTGACTCATATAAAAGTGACGTTTGGTATTCAGAAGATGGAGAAGCCTGGATTGAGAATGGTCGAGAACCATGGTTGAGTCCAAGATTTGATACCGGAATCGTAGCTTTTGATGATACCCTGTATATTTTTGGAGGCCGTACGGGTCAGTTTCTTCAATTGTCCGACGAACTTTGGACGCTTACTAGTCGTTTTGATGATATATGGCATTCAAATCTCACTCATAATTCAACTTTTGGACCCCGAATTTGGCCCACGTACACGGTTTATAATGACAAAATCTACATGATTGCCGGTGCCAAAAGCGATTTTGATGGCCTTGGAATGAACGATGTATGGGTATTCGATTAAATCTTGAGTTATGCAAAAAACAATCCTAATTACAGGCGCCTCATCAGGTTTCGGCCTTTTGACCGCAAACTTGTTGCGCCAACAAGGCCATCAGGTCTATGGTACAAGTAGAAACCCAAAGTGGCATCAAACCGATTTTGAATTGCTCGAAATGGATGTGCAAGATATTGTTTCGATTCAAAATGTGGTTTCTCGTATCATAGCAGAAAAGGGTCAAATCGATGTATTGATCAATAACGCCGGTACGCTTTTATACGGGGCATTGGAAGAAGCATCGGAAGATGAAATACGGCATATTTATAACGTTAACGTCTTTGGTGCAATACGGGTCACCCATGAAGTGCTGCCCCACATGCGAAAAAAGAGGAAGGGAAAAATCATCAATGTGACCTCCTTGGCCGGTCTGGTCGAAACCCCGACTTTCGGACATTATTGTGCCTCAAAACATGCGCTAGAGGGTTACACCAAAACCCTATCCCATGAAATTGCACCTTTTGACATTCAGGTCGCCTTGGTGAAACCAGGCGAATATTACACCAATATTTTCGAGCATGCTGTTTTCTCTGAAAACAAAATTGCCGACTATGAGTTCTTACGAGAGATCTTAAACGAGCAGGTCGAAGCACGTATTTCGGCAGAGGACAACAACTCGGTCGAGGTCGCCCAATTGATCGGCAAGCTTGTCGAAGCAAAACAGATGAAACTGCACAACCGTATCGGTAAGTTTTCAGGTTTGATTCCGATATTGAATCTTTTTCCCGGAATGCTCAAACAAGTGGTGCGTAAGACCTATAAACTGAACACGATATAAAATGAAACCAGTGGCCCTAGTGCTGGTTTTTGTACTATCCTTTATTTTGATGGAATTTCATAACGCGGAAAATACCAAATTACAGCGATACGAATTCAGGTAAAATTATGCCCTTTAGACCACTAACCTTGTTGGCTGATGTTCATCCGTCTAGATTGAAGCGTTTTGGTCGCATCAATTGACACCCACCTAAAAATGAGGTGGTAGATGTAAAATCTATTACCATCCAAGGAGAGCTGGGTGATTATAGAGGTCTATATGTGCATGTTTTGATTTTTGATAACGAGGTTACGCGTTACTTTTACTTTCCTTATGAGCATTCTGGCGAAGCAAATATTTCAGAGAAGTCCTTAAAAGTTTGGTGAAAAGAATAGATAATGTTGTTGGATAATCTTCCAAATTATACAAAACCTCTTTCATCAGTTAAAAGGCATACTGATTATATTTTTGTTGAGCAGGTAATTAATGGTACTACAAAAATTTAAGGTATAGAATCCTAAATATCAAAAGCCGGTCGGAACTTATGCTTTTTTTGTTTTAAGACTTCTGCAATGAAACAACGTATCCACATTCTTCAGTCCGAAAAACCGAATCGTCTCAATACTGGGGGAAACTGGCGCCTTTTGAAGACCATAAGACTTTCGATTACATTGCGAAAGCCCTAAGTACGAGGTATGTTCGGATTAGGATAATTATCGGATTGGTCTTCGACCGTTTCATCCATACATACAAAGTCCTTTTCGACCAATAAGCTAAGGGCCGTACCATTTGTTCTTTGGATAGTGTGACTAAATCCTATTTCATTGGATGCATGCCAGTTTGCACTCCTACCTTTCTCCAGAAACAGCGTAATGGTATCGGACTCCAATCGTGCATCCATTTTATCAATACCTTCTTTGGCCTGCAATACGTAGTGGAATGTAGCATTCCCAAAATCGGTGCTTTCCTCAAACCGACCCGTACGGCAAAAAGCCGCTACTTCGGATTTCGTTAGCCGTAGCCGTATGGAATTTCCCTTTATCCTAATTTTCATTCTTCTCCTTTTTTTGAACCAAGCCCTTAGTGAACTCATTCAAGGTTTCCACTTTTTCCTCAAAATCACCTTTAATGGTCTTTCGATATTCGTTTAGGTTTTTTACCAACTCATCAATATTCTCAGGAATGACATCCTCAAAAAACTGCCGCAGGCGCTTGGCCGTTGTAGGCGATTTGCCGTTAGTGGAAATGGCTACCTTTACATTACCTTTCGTAACGATGCCACCCATATAGAAATCACAGAAAGGCGGATTGTCGGCCACGTTCACCAATAGGTTCCGCGCCCTACAATCATGATAGACCTGTTCGTTTACGGGTATGTTGTCGGTAGTCGCGACGACCATGTGCTTTCCGTTCAAATAGCGCTTGTCATAAACGGCATGGTGCATCGGAATACCGAACTTCTCTGCTAAGGCCACCGTAGCTTCCCGAAACATTGGGGAAACCATTTCGACCCGCGCGTTCGGACTTGATTTCAGCAAAAATGTTAATTTTTCCTCTGCTACGTTACCACCGCCCACGATTAAAATGTTCAACTGGGAAACTTTGAGAAATACAGGATATAATTCGTTTCGCTCCATTAGTTCCTTCTACTTTGGTTGTTAAGGGGTTTTATTTTGATACCTAAAGAGCTTTCCCGACCGTCGTCAGACGCTCCTCAGTTGGCTTATCGGTCCTATAGTTTATCGTTACCCGGGTACCCTTTCCTGGTTCTGAATGGATAAACAGACGGCCATTGATGTAACTGATGCGCTCCCTCATAAAGAAAAGGCCCATACCCCCTTCACTATTGTTGTTAGGTACTTTACCAAGAATGGCCGTATCGAACCCTTTTCCGTCGTCATCGATTACGATACTAAGAATATCTTCTTTGAAATTGATGGTCACCAAAATATAGTTGGCTTTGGCATATTTGATCGCATTGTTGACCGCCTCTTGGGTTACCCTATACATATTCGTCTCTGCCAAGGAATCAAAACGGATGTTTTCAACCGCTTTGTTTTCGAACAAAATCCTTTTTCCGGTAAGCTTCGAGAGTTCTACCGTCATTTTATGCAGGGCAGGAAAAATACCATGGTCGCTTAGTTCCGGTGGGGTTAAATTAAAGGTGGCGGTCCGTACCCCTTTGATCAGATCGGAGGTCAAGCCTTTCAAATAGGCTATTTTTTCCTTTGTTTTTTCGGTATCCTGCACATCGATCGATTCGATATTGAATTTCAACGCGGTCAACATCTGCCCGATACCATCATGAATGTCTTTGGCAATGCGTTTGCGTTCCTCTTCCTGCCCCTCTACGATCTGACTCGCCTGTTGTTTTTTCTGCAACATGCGCTCTTCAAAATTCTGCTGCGTCAAGTGTTCGACTTTAAGGAGGTTTTTCTTCCGTTCCGTAATGTCGGAACAAAGAATCAGAATACTTTGTTGCTTGCTTGCCTGATGCATGGGAATGATGGAAATATCCAACCAAAATTCTTGACCGGCATTGGTCGTAATGGCTATCTCCTCGCTTCGGATCGTGTTTTTGCGGTTACTCTTGAGCAGTTCCTTCAAATACCGCTGTTGGCCTTCATCGGTTGTCAATAGTTCCGATAAGGGCTTGTTAAGCTCTTCCCTTGAAAGGCCCAGAAGGTGAAGAAACTTTTTGCTGATAAAAACGATACTCCCATCCTTTCTCGCGCTAGCAAAAAGGGCGGCGTTGTCGATTACGAAATTCAGTTCCTGCAGCTCTTGCAGCGATTTTTCTTTTTCCCTTAAGAGTGTCTTTATTTTTAGCGCGCTGTCGTCCGATTCCAATTGTGTTTTCATCAAATTGGAAATGGTTTTACGAATTTGAACGGATAGGGGCCTAAAAATGAACACCATTTCCAGCAGTAAGATCAGCAACGAAAATGCCAATAAAAAATACTCCTTTTGTTTCAGGTTCTGCAGCTTCGCATTACTACGTTCATCGTATTTGTTCACGATATTGTCCATCAAGCGCAAAAAATCCCGTTCGTTTTCCAAAAGAATTCTCTTCTCCTTGTTAAAGTCGACGGTTGCCGGTTCCTTGGCTAAAATTGCTTCTGTAGCATTGACCATCGCCCTATGGTGCCGATCGATATTTTGAAAAAGGGAGAGAATTTCAGGATCTTCTTCCTTTGGAAGATTCATATCCGAATTTCCTTTTTGAAGCCCTTCGTGAGAAGTTTTCCAAATTGAAACCGTTCGTTCGATTTCGGACCTGATTTGCCGGTATTCTTCAGACTTAGTCGCTTCTTCAAGCAGCAAAACCTCTTTTACCAACTTTTGACTGAAGGCGCGCTGGCGGCCCGCTACATTGATTACACGGGAATCGTTCAGCTGTGAGTTTAAGTGTGTTTGTATCAAAAGTTGAGCAACGATGATCGTTAGCGCTATACCCGCTAGCGCCAACAGATACCACTTACGAATTCGCAGGAAAGTCGTAGTGTCCAATGGTTTCTCATGTTTGCTGTCCGGCATTTGGGCTGTTTGCTTTTAATTAAGGTAATTGTCAAGTACCGATCGCTTTCGATACCAGATGAAGAGCACTTTCGGAAAGGGGTAGTTTCAAAGCGGCTTCATGCCCCTTATCCGACATTTTGCGCCATGTTTTCTGAAGAATGTCAATGGTTTTCCCATCGGGATGTTTTGCCGCGAACGGCTCAAAATAATGCTCTAGAAACACCAAACAGATGACATCTTCCAGCGTTTGGGTTTCCTCGTTTCTCTTTAACTGTTTCTTTTGCAATAGAAAGGTCACGGTATCGATAACTTCTGCCGAGTAGCCAACATCCTCCAAGAGCTCTTGCGCTTTTCGCGCATGAAATTTCTTCAATTCCTGTCGCCACCTCAAATAGCCTTCCCGATTCATCTCATAGGCGTCCCTGGCGATTTCCCAACGGCAAATATGTTGGCAACGTGCGGTCAATTGCAGGGCCTCCGAAGCATCGGGTGCAAAAACGTTCAACTTTTGGGTCATCCTTTGGGCGTATAACAGTTCCTTCGGATATGACTTTCCCTGAAAAATTTCCGTATTCGGATCTTCCCCATTGGCCGCATCAAACAGTTGAAATGCTTTTTGCAATTTGGTTAGAGTTGCCATTGGCTTGATGTTTGGTCAAAGCTATTCAGAAAACCCTACATACACAAAATCGCCTTCTACTTTTACGGGATAGGTGGCAATCGCTTCCAAATCGCCGTTTAAATGTTTTCCCGTTCTTAGCGAAAAGTTACTTTTATGCAGGGGACAGGCCACTTTTGCTTCCATATTCTCATCGCCGATCATCCCACGGGACAATACCATTTCCATTTTATGCGGACATAAGTTTTGACAGGCGTACCAGGAGCCTTCCCGCGTAAAGTTGAATACGGCGATCTGCTTGTCTTTGTACTTGATACATGCCCCTCCATTTTTGGGGAATTTGGAGACCGCGGCCGTCTTGAACCAAATTTTTACTTCCTCTGGTCGTACGGTTTCGTAGGTGTTTAGATTGGCTGTCATTGTCTTTTAGTTTGAGGTCTCGACCACACCCACCATTCGGACGGGCATGCTCGATTTAACATGTATTAGCTATTTCGGACTTCGTAATTCATTTTTCTTATTTTTCTCACGCCCACTCCTTAGGCATTTTCTGCTCTCTCAACGAAACGAACTCGATGGTCTCGTCGGTCTCGTCCGAATTGACAAAATGAGTATAGCGTTCCCTTATTTCAGGGGTTTCTACGGCTTCTTTCCACTCACATTTGTACGAGTCGACCAATGCCTGCATCTCGGCGTCCAGTTCATCACAAATTCCTAAGGAATCATTGATGACCACGTTCTGCAGGTAGGTAATGCCTCCTTCCAGTTTCTCGAGCCATGGGGCGGTACGTTGCAGCGGTAAAGCCGTTTTGATATAGAACATGATAAAACGGTCTACGTATTTTATCGCAGTTGCCTTGTCTACTTTTTCGGCAAGTAATACGGCATGCTTCGGATTCGCCCCACCGTTACCGCCCACATACACGTTCCATCCGCCTTCTACAGCGATGAAGCCAAAGTCCTTGCCACGCGCCTCGGCACATTCCCGAATACAACCCGAGACGCCTCCCTTGAATTTATGAGGGGAGCGAATACCCTTATAGCGGTGTTCTATCTCGACGGCAAAGCTCACGCTTTCATCCATACCGTACCTACACCAGGTCGAACCCACGCAGCTTTTCACGGTACGCAATGATTTGCCATAGGCCTGGCCGGTTTCAAAGCCTTCTTTGATCAATTCTTCCCAGATCAAGGGCAGCTCGTGCAGCTTCGCCCCGAACATATCGATACGTTGCCCGCCTGTTATTTTGGTGTAAAGGTCATATTTTTGAGCTATCCTTCCCATGGCCATAAGTTGCTTGGGAGTGATTTCGCCACCCGCAACTCGAGGCACGACCGAGTAGGTACCGTTGCGCTGAATGTTCGCCAAATAGCGATCGTTCGTATCCTGGATCGCATTCTGCTTGTTGGCGGTTTCGTTGTAAATACTGGCGAAAATAGCGGCCACCGCAGGTTTGCACACTTCACAGCCGTGTCCTTTCCCCACCGTGTCGATCAGTTCGTCGAAATCTGCAATCCCCCTTAATTTTACGATATCAAAAAGCTCTTGACGTGAAAAATCGAAGTGTTCGCAAATACGTTCCTTGACGGTTTTACCCAAGGTCTTTAAACTTTCCTTCACCAAATCGGAAACCATAGGTTTACAGCCTCCACAGCCAGTAGTCGCTTTGGTAGCTTTTGCAACCGCTTTTACGGTTTCGTTGCCCTCGTCCAAAACGGAACAGCATACCGCTCCTTTGGTCACGGCTTCGCAAGAGCAAATGACGGCGGTATCGGGCAGATCCATCGCGCTGCCGAAAGGAGAGCCTCCCTCACCGCGCGCGCCCACGATCAACTCTTCGGCATTGTCCGGCAAGGGCATATTGTTCAGGTACATTTGGTGAAGTATGCTGTAGTCCTCCGCATCACCGACCATAATACCTCCCAAAAGGGTCTTGCCATCATGGCTTACATTGATTCGTTTGTAGACCCCTTTTGTTTTGTTCTCGTAGATGATCGACAGCCCCTTCTCGGCGGGCATGTAGGGTATACCAAAACTCGCCACATCTACCCCGATCAGTTTTAATTTAGTCGACATATCGATATCGTGCTGCATGACCACTTCTTTCTCAAGAATACGGTTCACGGCCACCTCGGCCATCTCGTATCCTGGAGCGACCAAACCATAGATCATTTGATTATACAGGGCTACCTCGCCGATGGCATAAATATCGGGGTCGGATGTCTGCATTTTATCATTTACCACGATGCCACCACGTATGCCAACCTCTAAATCGCATGTTTTTGCCAACTCGTCCCTTGGGCGAATTCCTGCGGAAATCACCAGCATGTCAACGTTCAGGGTATCATCCTCACCAAAATCCATTCCCGTAATGGCACCGTTACCCAGAATGCGGTTCGTGGCCTTCCCCAAATGAATGTTGATGCCCATGGCTTCCAAGGTCAGTTGCAGCACATTACTGCTTCTGGAATCTAGCTGTCGCGGCATTAATTTTGGGGCGTACTCTACAACATGGGGCTCTAGGCCCATATCCATGACCGCTTTACCGGCTTCCAACCCCAAAAGACCTCCTCCCAAAATAGCGGCTTTACCATTTGGTTTAACACTTTTTACTTTTTCCGCATAGGCTAGCATCGCCTCTAGGTCCTCAATGGTGCGGTACACGAAAACCCCTTCCTTTTCCACTCCATTGATAGGAGGGACAAAGGGAACCGACCCTGTCGCTAGGACAAGATAATCATAGCCGATTTCCTGATCCCTACTTGTCGTTATGGTTTTGGTCTTCCGATGAATATCGGTAACACGTTCATTGACCAATAGCTCAATACCGTTTTCGGAATACCAGTTCAAGGGTGCTAGCTCCAATGCCTTGGCATCCTGACTTTCGAAGAATTCGCTAAGGTGTACCCGGTCATATGCCGGACGAGGCTCTTCGCCAAACACGATCAATCTAAATTGTTCGCTTTCTTCACGCGAAACAAATTTCTCACAGAACTTGTACCCCACCATTCCATTGCCAACAACAATAATAGTTTTCATGTGCTTCAATTTATAAAGGAAATACAATATTACGTATTTATACGTATTTTTATACTGTTTATATGAAAATAAATACGTATTCTTGTTGTGGAATCAATAATATAGCCCTCAAAATTTTGATAGGATGAATAGCAGTATCACGCCGAAAGTAAGTCTAGTGGGTGCCGGTCCAGGCAGTGAAGACCTTATTACCGTTAGGGGTTTGCGCTTGCTGCAGGCGGCAGACGTTATTCTTTACGATGCCTTGGTCAGTAAAGAACTCATGGCACAAATTGATACTGCCATTCCAAAAATATACGTAGGAAAGCGCTGCAGTCAGCATTCCTTCACACAGGATGATATCAATCTGTTGCTCGTAGAAAATGCTTTTGCACATGGTCATGTGGTACGCTTAAAAGGAGGCGATCCCTTTGTATTCGGTAGGGCCCATGAAGAAATCGAATTTGTGGAATCTTTTGGTATTCCCGTTTCGGTAGTACCCGGAATCTCAAGCGCCCTCGCCGTTCCCTCTAGCCAGGGCATACCCATGACACGACGCAATGTAAGCAGTAGCTTTTGGGTAATGACGGCTACCAAAAGGGATGGCTCCTTTTCAGAGGATTTAAAATATGCCTCGCGGTCCTCGGCCACCATGGTCATCTTAATGGGAGTTCGAAAATTAATTGAAATTGTCAATGAGGTCAATAAATACCGACATGACACCACCCCGATCGCCCTAATTCAAAACGGAACCTTGAAAAATGAGCGCTGTACTATTTCGACGCTAAATGGTATGCATGGGTTGATTGAAACCTTGGATATTTCGCTACCGGGCATCATAGTGATAGGGGACGTGGTCGCGGAACACCCCTCCTTTTTCGAGGAAGAGGTACGGCGCGTGCTCCATTCCAACTTATAGACGGTACAGTCTATACCTTGTTTTATATCCTTCAGCCTATTTCGGAAGTAATGGATTTCATGTTCAAGAAAAATTAGAAATCCTCAATTTAAAACTCCTATTTTTTTCAATCCTCGATATTTCGACTCCTCTTTAGTGCATCCTCGTAAAAATACGTATAAAACTCATTTTTCAAATATCTTAATACGTACTAATACGTATTAATACGTATTTTTGACACATTAAGAACATGTATAACCACGTAAACCTATAGTATATGAAATCAGTTTTGACAAAAGCATCCCTGTTTTTGACCGCGGTCGCACTCTTGGCGGCATGTGGTGGAAAAGATGCTAAAAAGGCAACAATTGAAGCCGCCGAAGAAGGAGTCGCTTCGAAAACAAAACAATTGGATATTGAAAAACCGCAACTCACTTTCGGATTCATCAAATTGACGGATATGGCACCTTTAGCCATTGCCAAGGAAAAAGGATTTTTCGAGGATGAAGGTCTTTTTGTTTCGGTAGAAGCACAATCGAACTGGAAAAATGTACTCGATCGGGTCATTGACGGACAATTGGATGGCTCGCATATGCTCGCAGGGCAACCTATCGCAGCCGGGGCCGGATTTGGTCGTCAAGCGCAGTTGGTGACGCCTTTTTCCATGGATTTAAATGGAAACGGCATTACCGTATCGAACGACGTCTGGTCAAAAATGAAGCCGAATGTGCTGATGGACGAGGAAGGAAAGCCTATCCATCCGATCAAGGCGGATGCCTTAAAACCCGTAATTACGGATTATAAGAATAGTGGGAAGCCTTTTAAAATGGGAATGGTTTTTCCCGTATCTACCCACAATTACGAAATACGCTATTGGCTGGCCGCTGCCGGTATTCATCCTGGAATGTACACTGCCGATAACGTACAAGGACAAATCGATGCAGAGGTATTACTATCCGTCACGCCACCACCACAGATGCCCGCAACCTTGGAATCAGGAACTATCTATGGGTATTGTGTCGGTGAACCATGGAATCAACAGGCGGTGTTCAAGGGCATAGGAGTGCCGGTGGTGACCAACTATGATATCTGGAAAAACAATCCGGAAAAAGTATTCGTGATGACAAAGAAGTTCGTTGATGACTATCCGAATACGGCCATCGCGGTAACGAAAGCATTGATTCGGGCCGGAAAATGGTTAGATGAGCCTTCGAACCGGGCCGAAGCCGTTAAAATCCTATCCATGTCGCAATACGTAGGTGCCCCGGAAGAGGTGTTGGCGAATTCGATGACCGGGACCTTTGAATTTGAAAAGGGAGACAAACGCGATATGCCCGATTTTAACGTCTTCTACAAATACCACGCGACCTACCCCTTCTACTCCGATGGTATCTGGTTCTTGACACAGATGCGCAGATGGGGACAAATTCCCGAGACAAAAACAGCGGAATGGTATGGAGAAACCATTAAAGACATTTACCGTCCGGATATCTGGAAAAAGGCAGCCGATCTCTTGGTCGCCGAAGGCCAAATTCCTGCGACCGACATTCCGGAAACCGACGGTTACAAAACGGCGACCACCGATTTTATCGATGGCACTTCCTATGATGCCAAAGACCCCATTGGCTATATCAATAGTTTCTCTATCGGAAACAAGGATTGAATTTAGCACCCTACATCGAAGCAAAAGCATACTATTATGGAACAAGACATCACACTAAAAAAGGAAAAACAAGGCCTTGCCTTCTTAAGGAATTTTATAGCCAAGGCAGCTCCTCGATTTCAAAAAGGAGACCTGTTCTCCTCGTTCAAGAAAACGGGAATCACCATCCTATCGATCGCGCTGTTTTTAGGTTTATGGCACTTGGGCGCCAAGGCACTTTATAATATAGAGGCAACCTACAAAATCGAGAAGGCCATGACCGAACAGGGGCCCGAAGCGGCGGCGGCGGAGCGGACTTGTATCGAATCCGGAAATAGTGGTTGCCAACCGAACACCTTGCCGTCACCTACCCAAGTATGGGCTTCGCTGCAGTCGTTGATCGCCGATCATAAATTGATCAATGTGAAGAAAGCGGCCTTTGCGGAAAAGATGGCCGCAACCAACGCAAAATTAATAGCAGAAGGCAAAGATGCCATCGTGTATACGGGCAGGGCTTCCTTTGTAGAAATTGTTTTGACCAGTATAAAAACGGTTTTTGCCGGCTTTTTATTGGCGCTTCTAATTGCGGTACCCATCGGTGTCATTATAGGTTTGAGCCCGTCATTGCGGAGTGCGTTCAATTGGTTTATCCAAGTTTTTAAACCGGTTTCCCCCGTAGTGTGGTACCTGCTCGTTTTTATGATCGTCAAAACCCTATACATTGGCGACAGTACCGATAACGCCTTCGTGATTTCCTTTATTAGTGTCGGTTTGTGTGCCATGTGGGCGACGCTCGTCAATACGGCAATGGGGGTGTCTTCGGTGGATAAGGATTACATCAATGTGGCGAAGGTTTTAAAACTGGGTACTTTTCAAAAGGTATTCAAGGTAATACTCCCGTCCTCCTTGCCCTTGATTTTTACCGGGTTGCGGATTACCCTTTCCGTGGCATGGATGGTCTTGATCGCCATTGAACTTTTGGCGCAAAGCCAAGGTCTCGGACTCTTCGTTTGGGAAGAATTTCAAAACGGGGCCAACGACTCCAATTCCAAGATTATCGTAGCGATGTTCGTTATCGGCATCATCGGCTTTCTTTTGGATCGCTTGATGTTAACGGTACAGAACATGGTGTCTTTCAATAAAAACGAAGGTGTGTAAAAAGAATGAACCTCTCATTTCGAGGGCGGAACCAATAACTTGAAAATATGGCCTATTTAGAACTGAACAATATCCAAAAATCCTACGGAGAAGGAGCGAACAGAACACAGATACTATCCAATATCAACCTTTCCATCGAAGAAGGGGAATTTGTTGCCATAGTCGGGTTTACGGGAAGCGGAAAAACCACCTTGGTGAACTTGATCAACGGACTCCTACAACCCACAAGTGGTACGGTTCTATTTAAAGGGGAACCTGTAACCGGTACGAGCCATGAACGCGGTGTTATTTTTCAAAATTATTCCTTATTGCCTTGGCTAACCGTAGGTCAGAATGTTTATATGGCCGTCAAAGAGGCTTTTCCAAAAGAGAACAAAGCCTTTTTGAAAAAACGGGTGAACGACTATGTGGCCATGGTAAGTTTGTCCCCGGCCATCAATAAACGACCAAAAGAACTGTCCGGCGGTATGCGCCAGCGCGTTGCCGTGGCCAGGGCATTGGCCATGAACCCGGAGATGATCATTATGGATGAACCTCTAGGTGCCTTGGATGCTTTGACCCGCGGCAACCTGCAGGATGAGATATTGAACATATGGAGCCAGGACAAGCGCACCGCACTGTTGATTACGAACGATGTGGATGAAGGAATCTATATGGCCGACAGGATCATCCCCTTAAAGCCAGGTCCCAATGCTACCTTGGGTCCGGAGTTTAAAATCGATATTGAGCGACCACGCGATAAAACGGCATTGAACGACAATCCGAGTTTCAAAAAGACACGGAATGCCATTATCGAATATTTAATGGATATCGGTGAAGCACGCAAATCGGTTTCCGATGAAGAATACTTGCTTCCGGATATTGCCCCGAAAAGTTTTGTCGCCTAAAAAATAGAAAACCATGAGTACCACAACAGTACAAGGAACCATATCGGAGAACGGAATCGTATTTCCTTCCAAAGTAATGCTTGATCTGTCAAAATTGAAAAAAATCTATCCGACGCCCAAAGGCGATTATGTGGTCTTGGAGGATTTGGATTTGCAGATCATGAAAGAAGAATTCGTGACCATTATCGGGCATTCCGGATGCGGGAAGACCACCATGCTCTCGATGATCGCAGGTTTAAACCCTATTTCCGGAGGAAATATCGCAGTCTTGGGAAATCCCGTGAAAGGTCCGGGACCGGATAGAGGTGTCATTTTTCAATCCCCCAGTCTAATGCCATGGATGACCGCTTTGGAAAATGTGCTTTTAGGGGTCAACAAAGTTTTCCCACATGCGAGCAAGGTAGAACGAAAAGATATCGCAAAATACTATTTGCACAAGGTAGGTCTGGACGGGGCCTTTAGTAAAAGGGCGTTGGAATTATCCCAAGGGATGCAGCAACGTGTCGGTATCGCAAGGGCCTTTGCCATTAAACCCAAAGTGCTGCTATTGGACGAACCTTTTGGTATGCTCGATTCGTTGACCAGAGGAGAGCTACAGGACATCCTGATAGAAATCTGGAATAGGGAAAAAATTACAGCCGTTATGATCACCCACGACGTAGATGAAGCCATTTTCCTAGCCGATCGCGTGGTGATGATGACCAGTGGACCAAGGGCTAAAATCGGAGATATCCTAGACATCGGATTCGAACGGCCAAGAACCCGAAAATCAGTATTGGAGCATGACGATTATTACACCTACCGAAAACATTTGATCGACTTTTTAGAACACTAACCCGGTCATTTAACAGACGAACGCTTAAAAAATCCAAATTATGAAAAAGCAATACACACTTATTTTCCTAGTATTCCTATCGATTCAATTGGTAAATGCGCAATTCACGCTTGATGGGCAATTTAAACCAAGAACCGAATACCGAAATGGTTTCGGAAGCATCATTCCCGATGCCGCCGATGCCGGCTATGCCATTTCTACCAGAATACGCTTGAACACAGGCTATACCTTTGACTCCTATCAATTTTATGTAAGTCTGCAGGACGTAATGGTTTGGGGTGAAAACAGACAGATTTTGCCCGATGACCAAAATGATTCTTTCGCCGTTTTCGAGGCATGGGCAAATATCAATCTAGGAAAAGGATGGTCTACAAAGTTGGGCCGTCAAATACTATCGTACGACGATCAACGTATTTTCGGCGGTTTAGACTGGGCACAACAAGCACGTAATCACGATGCAGGCCTATTAAAATACAAAAAGGAAAAGTTTATGATGGATATCGGGCTGGCGTTCAGTCAAGATTTCGATAACCCCACCGGATTTCAGTCTGTGGGAACGGCCTACAATACGAGCGGTTTTTTTAGCTATAAAACGATGCAGTACGCCTATCTGAAACAACAATGGAATAGTATTTCCGGAAGTCTGCTGCTTTTGAACAATGGTTTTCAAAACTTTACGGGCGATGCAGATGCCCAAGTTGCCGACGGTACGAGCAACCTACAGACCTTAGGAACCCACTTAAACTTCAGTAAAGGAAGTTTTGGCGCGGCCTTGAACGCCTTTGTGCAAACTGGGGAACGCCAAAATCAAGTCGATGTAAAAGGAGCCTACTTATTGGGTCTCGACCTCAACTATAAAGTAACGGCAAAAATAGGTTTGGGTGTTGGGGTAGAAGTAATCAGTGGCAATGATGGTGAAGCGGGTGAAACTGGAGCTTTCTTTCCGTTATTTGGTACCAATCATAAATTCAACGGGTTTATGGATTATTTCTATGTGGGCAACCATGCCAACTCCATTGGATTGTTCGATGTGCATGCCAGTGCCAAGTTTGCGTTGGGCGAAAAATCGAGCCTATTGGTAAAAGTACTCAATTTCAGTGGCGAACAAGAATTGCCTAGTGGTGAAAAGGCATTGGGCACCGAGGTCGACCTGGTCTTTGCAAAGAACTTTAAAGGATACAACGTAGCCATAGGCTACTCCCAAATGTTCGCTAGCGATGGCATGTACGAATTAAAAGGTGTGAGTGAAGCCGACGCAGCAGGCACCCAAAATTGGGCTTGGGTGCAACTGACCATGAAACCTAAATTCTTGAACACTGCAAAAGCAGAATAAGAAATCACGACGCTTCGATTGGCTATCATGACCCTTTTTGGTTGTGGTAGCTTTCGAAGTTTAAATAGAAAATGCAACGACAAGTTCAAATCTAAAATTAAATCCACACTCAATTTTACAATCCTGTCGTCCTGAGCGCGATTAAAGGCTAAGGAACACCAATGGCCGTGTGCCTGTACTTTAGCCAGTTCACCCATGCTCAGAAGCGCAATCTTCGGTTTACCCCGCTTATTCAATGAGAATAGTGCACAGTTGTAAAGCATCCGCTATGGAAATAGAACTTTCGTACTTGCCACCTCGAACCTCGTTTACCCTCGTACTTCCCACTTTGTATTTCGTACCTGGAAACCTATCTTTGCCCGTATAACTAGGTATATTTTGAACCAAATAACCATTGTTTTAGTAGACGACCATTCCCTAGTGCGCGATGGTATTCGTGCCCTTTTGGAAAGTGAGCAAGATTTGAATGTCATTGGCGAAGGCTCCGATGGTAGGGAGGCGCTCACGCTCGTGGAAGAGAAAAATCCCGACATTCTAATTATCGATATTCGTATGCCCCATATGACCGGTATCGAAGCGGTTGAAAAATTGAACGCCTCGCAGTCCGACGTCAAATGCATCATTCTCTCGATGCACGATTCGGAGGAGTATATATTGCAATCGGTTGCCGCAGGTGCCAAAGGCTATTTGCTCAAAGACACCGGTAAAACAGAATTCATAAAAGCGATTCATGCCGTTCAAAGTGGAGACAAATACTACAGTGGCGATATCTCGAACGTATTGGTAAACAGTTTGCTGAACCCAAGCACGAAGATTTCCAAAAACTCAAATAGCGAAGGGCGAACGAGCAAGCCATTTGACCTGACCAATAAAGAAATCCAAGTCTTGGAGTTGGTTTTATCGGGGCTCACCAACAAACAAATTTCTGAAAAACTACAAAATAGCAAGCGTACCGTCGAAACCCACCGCTTTAATCTCATGCGCAAGATGGATGTCAAAAATTTGATGGATCTTTCCAAAAAGGCCCAGGAATTCGGGTTGGTATAGCATGAATTTCAAAACTAGATTTTGAGAATCATATTTTGGCCCTCTGGTTTTTAGTAATTCCCTAGAATAAAGGCCTACTATTGCCATATTATCACTACGTATTAGTACGTATTTTTCTAATTTGCTTATTCATATTTGATGGTTTTCATCAAAAGAAGGAGCGATGCAGAAAAAGAAAACGGAAAAGACAATTTGCAGCTACTGCGGTGTTGGTTGCGGTATTTTGGTCGATGTTGATGCCAAGGGTACCATTTCGGTAGCAGGCGACCCGGACTATCCTTCGAATAAGGGCATGCTATGCTCAAAGGGCCGTAATTTGAACTATGTCGCGCAAGATACCAGTGACCGTATTTTGTACCCTGAAATGCGGTGGAGTAGAAACCACCCCTTGCAAAAAGTATCTTGGGATACCGCTTTTGAGCGTGCAGCAGCGGTTTTCAAGAGCATTATCGCCAAACACGGTGCCGATAGTATTGGCTTTTACGTTTCCGGCCAATGCTTGACCGAAGAATATTACCTCGCCAACAAAATTACCAAAGGCTTTATCGGCACTAATAATATCGATACCAACTCTCGCCTTTGTATGAGTTCGGCGGTGGTCGGTTACAAAAAGACAGTAGGCGAGGATTCCGTTCCCATTTCCTATGAAGATATCGAACTTGCAGATACGTTTCTAATCGCAGGGGCCAATCCGGCTTGGTGCCATCCCATCTTATACCGACGGTTGGAACAGCGAAAAGCCGATAACCCTGAGGTAAAAGTGATTGTCGTAGACCCCAGAAAAACACAAACCGCAGCTGCGGCCGACCTACACCTGCAAATTTTACCCGGTACCGATGTAATCTTGTTCAACGCTATCGCACGGTGGTTGATCGAAAAACGAAAAACCGATAAAACGTTTATCAAAAAGTATACGGCAAATTACGAGGCGGTCAAACAATTGGCCTTTTCCCTTTCCATTCGGCAAGCAGCGGAAAAGTGCGGTATCCTTGCTTCCGAAATCCGCAAAGCGGCACAATACATCGGCGAGGCAAGCAAATTCCTGAGTATGTGGACGATGGGACTTAATCAAAGTGTGATCGGGGTATCCAAAAATGTATCGCTTTTAAATTTATCGCTGTTGACAGGGCAAATCGGAAAACCCGGTTGCGGTCCGTTTTCATTAACAGGGCAACCCAATGCGATGGGGGGCCGCGAAGTGGGCGGAATGGCCAACTTATTGGCTGCTCATAAAGACTTGGGCAATCCCATCCACAGAAAAGAAGTGTCCGACTTTTGGGGAGGTAAAGAAATCGATGGTGAACCCGGCTATACCGCCACCGAAATGTTCGATGCCTTGGAAAATGGCAAGCTAAAAGCCATCTGGATCATCTGCACCAACCCTGCCGTAAGCATGCCCAACGTACACAAAGTGGAGCGCGCTTTGAAAAATGCCGCCTTTGTAGTGGTTCAGGACATATCGCATAACTCCGAGACCACCAAATTTGCCGACCTGCTTTTACCGGCTGCAGGTTGGTTGGAGAAGGAAGGAACAATGACGAATTCCGAACGGCGTATCAGTTACCTGCCCAAAGTAATCGACCCACCCGGTGAAGCCTTGCCAGATGTTGAAATTCTTTGGCGTTTTGCCCAAGCTATGGGTTTTAAGGGCTTCGATTACACCACCGCAAGCGAGGTATATGACGAGCATTGCTTGCTGACCAAGGGCACCAATATTGATATTTCGGGACTCAACTATGAACGCTTAAAAAAAGAAGGTAGTTTTCAGTGGCCCGTACCTCATAAAACACATTCCGGTACGCCGCGATTATTTACCCATCACGAGTTTCATACGAACGATAAAAAAGCCCATTTTAACGTACCTCAAAGTCTGTATAATAGTTCGGAGCAAACGAATGGTGATTTCCCATTGATTTTGAACACCGGCCGTATTCGAGACCAATGGCATACCCGAACCAAAACGGGAAAAGTCAAACGTCTGTTGACACATATTCCAGAGCCCTATCTCGAAATGAATAAAATAGATGCCTTCCTTCGAAAACTAAAGGAGGGCGATATTGCCATCATCAAAAGTCGTAGAGGGCAGGTGCAGGTAAAGGTGAGGGTCAATCTCGATATTCGTGAGGGTGTTGTTTTTCTGCCCATGCATTGGGGCAAGGTGTTGCAGAACGATTTTGGCAGGGCCAATAACATCACTAATGATTTGGTCGATCCAGTATCAAAAGAACCTGATTTTAAATATTGCGCGGTACAGGTAGAAAAGTTCAAGAAGCCGGAACAAAAAATAGTGGTCATTGGTGCCGGTGCCGCGGCCTATAGGTTTATACAATCCTACCGAGAAAAGAACAGAAAAGACTCGTTGCATGTTTTTTCAATGGAGAAAGATCCATTCTATAACCGGGTACTACTGCCAGAATATGTCAACGATGAACTTTCTTGGGAGTCTTTGGAAAAGCTAAAGAAAGGCGAACTGGAAAAATTGAACGTTGTCCTTCATCCGGGAATCGGGATAACCCAAATAGATAAAACAGCGAAAAAAGTCATCGACACCAAAGGTACCGAGCACACATTTGACCTTCTCGTAATGGCTACGGGAAGCCGCGCCTTTGTACCCAGTGATGTAAAGATGGATGTTCCAGGGCGTTTCACCATGCGTGAAAGGGGCGATGCCGACAAATTGAAAAAGTATCTACGGAATACCGGTCTGAGTGCTGGAGAACAGCATGTGGTCATCGTTGGAGGCGGTCTGCTCGGACTGGAGCTTGCCGCGGCCCTTAAGAAAATTCACATCAACATCAGCATCGTGCAGCGAGCTCCCCGTTTGATGGAACGCCAATTGGATAATATCGCAAGCAGATTATTGGCAGAGGATGTGATCGAAAGAGGTATCAACATTTATTTTGACAATGAAGTGAGTACCGTTTTTGAAGAAAAAGTAAGTCCCAGTTCTTTGCTTGTGAATCTTAAAACGGGGCGTACCATACAGTGCAATGCTATTGTATATGCCATAGGCACCCGCCCCAACATCGAACTGGCCAAGCGGGCAAATTTGGAAACCAGTCGGGGCGTATTGGTCAATGGGTACTTACAGACCAGTGTGCCATCTATTTTCGCTTTGGGCGAAATTGCGGAGTTCAACAATTCCCTTTTCGGCATTACTTCCGCTGCAGAACAGCAGGCAGATATTGCCGCCAACTACATTTTGGGCGATTTTAGTAGTATTTACAACGGATCGGTTCTCATGAATATCCTAAAGTTCGAAAACCTTGATCTATGTAGTATCGGTATGGTGAACGCCCCAAAGGATGACAGCAGTTACGAGGAGGTTATTTTGATGGATGTAAGTAAGCGTTTCTATAAGAAGTGTATTGTAAAGAACGACACCTTAAAGGGGGCGATTTTAATGGGCGACAAAAACGAATTTGCCGAATTCAAACGGCTGATAGAGGACGAAATAGAACTTTCGGAAAAGAGAGATGAACTGTTAAGGGGTGCTTCGAATACCTTTCCCCTAAAGGGTAAACTAGTATGTTCCTGTAGCCAGGTGGGTGAGGGAAATGTGCTCGATGCCATCGCCAATGGTTGTTCCGATTTTAACAAGTTATGTTCGGAAACTGGTGCAGGCCTAGGCTGTGGTAGCTGCAAACCGGAAGTAAAAGCGTTATTGATCAAACAACCAGCAGTGGCCAGCTAAAGAACGATTATGAATGATGATTTACATCGCATATTGATTCCGGGTGGGGTTACGTCGCCAGGCGAATTGAAAGATATTATTCTAATGTTGGAAACCGCAGGCCTACGTGAGGTTTACTTTGGTTCTCGGCAAGATTTGTTGATTCCCTTGAGTAATGCCAATGAAGAATTCTTGGAAAACACGGCCAAATTCAATGCCGAAATCATCGGAGAACGTAGTTACCAGAATATTGTTTGTTCCTATGTGTCGGCCGATATTTTTGATATGACCTATTGGTTGAAAGGCTCGACGTACCTCTACATTTTAGAAGGTTTTGATTATGCGCCCAAACTAAAAATCAATATTACCGATCCCAAGCAAAGACTAGTTCCCATTTTTAGTGGCAATCTCAATTTCATTGCCTCAAACAGCGAGGATTACTGGTATTTGAATGTAAGATTACCCCATTGGAAAACATCGGCATATTATCCCGTTCTGATTTACAGTTGGGATATTAGTACCATCTCCAAAGCGATCGAAGACCTATATGAAGACATACAGGATGTAGAAGAACTCTTCTTCGTCCTGAGCAAACAATTGGACACCAACAACAAAACCATTGAAAAGGAGCTTAAAATAGAGTACACCACTTTTCCGTACTACGAAGGCATGAACCGTATGGGACTGGACCAATACTGGCTCGGTCTATATTGGAGGAATAACCGATACAATCTCAAATTTTTGAAGGAGTTCTGCGGATTTTGTCTGGACAATAGCATCGGTAAAATATGTATCACGCCTTGGAAGTCCTTTATCGTAAAAGGAATTAAAAAAGATAGCAGGCTAGAACTAGAACGGTTTTTAGGCCAAACCGGAATCAATGTAAGACATTCCCAACTCGAAATGAACTGGCATGTACCCGTAGATGATACCGATGCGCTGGAACTCAAAAAATTCTTGGTTCGAAGTTTTGATCAAAACGACATTAGCACGTATGGCCTTACCTTCGGGATCAGTAACGACGTCGGGAAACGCTCTCATTTTTCATCGGTGATCATTGAAAAAAACAGTCCGCCCACTATAGTTTTGGATTTTGACGTACGACCTTCCTATAACGTACTCCATTTTGAAAACTTCGATCCAAATACCCAGGAATATATCTCCTACGCCCAAGATATCGATAAAATCGAGCTTCCTGGTCTTTTGATGGAGCTAAGCAAGAAATATTTTGAACAATTGGGCATGCCTTCAAAAAAAGATGAAGTGAAACCTCAAAGTAGTCACGGGCACAGCAATAGGGTGGTCTATCAGTGCGAGGCATGTTTGACGGTTTATGACACGCTGTATGGAGATACTAAGGCGGGTATCGCCGAGGGCACAGTCTTCAAAGACCTACCGGGCGAGTATTCATGTTCCGTTTGCGATGCTCCAAAAAAGAATTTTAAGAGGGTTGAATTACAGGTCGATAGTCTTTAATCGGGATAGCTATCACTTTCGCTACACCCTACCATAAAAGTACTGTAGGTATTCTTGTCCTAGAAGTCTATCCTAACCTCCTCTCCTTTAACCGCTCTTCACGAATAAGCCCGTCTTGCACGGAAACATAATACGAATGATTATCATCCTCCAAAGACAAAGCCTCTTCCACCGTACCATCCACAAAATGGATCGCTGCACGATCATCAACGGCATAGCCATCGGTCAAAGCTCCCTTTAGGATGTTTTCATGGTATAAAGGCCGTCTAGATTTTTCAGAATTGTAATGCGGACAATGGCTTTTATCGATAAGCCCCAGGCCGCCTACGATACTCAACTCCTTTGGCCTGGAATCGGTCGTACCACCGTTGAACCAGCAGAGCGACCCGGCACTACCACCGCCCATTACCACGCCATTTTCGTAAGCCTTCTTAAGAAGGTCGGTTATGCCTTGGGCTTCCCAGATAGCGAGCATGTTCAAAGTATTTCCCCCACCCACTATTATGGCGTCCATCTTGCCAATGATTTCTTCGTAGGTCTGTTGTTGATCGTAGGAGTTTATCCAAACCCTGAGCACATGCGGCACCAAATCCAATTCGCTACAGACCGCCTCCCATTTGGCAATGTACTCGGGGTCATCCCCGCTGGCAGTCGGCACAAAACAGATATTCGGTTTTGGTTTTCCGGTAATTTCAGCCGTATAGTTTACAAAGGCGGGTACGAGTCTACCACTGCCATAAATAAAAAGTTGTTGCTTCATAAGTGTAAATTCACAAAATAGGAATGAAAATAGGGGATATAGCACGATTTTGAACCCAAATTGCCAATTTATGCCCTTATTTCCATTTTTGGGCAGTGGTCATTAAAAATTTTCTTATTCGATTCACCGATTATTTTCCTATCTTAGATATTCTCGCAGCGGAATTTACATCGCATCTTTCACTGCAAATCCCCCACATGATACAGCTATATTGATAAAGAAAGTGTCAAATTATACCGGTATACGATAAACGAAACGAAATGGGCAAAACCAACACCGTCGTGCAACTTAACGACAAGAAAGAAGAGGCTGCATCGAAAATCGAAATCATCAAAAATCTGATTTTTGGCGAGAATATCGAGGCGTATGACTCCGAGTTCGATTTACTCAAAAAAGACATCCTCAACAAGAAGAAGGTACTCGAAGACCTAATTGAAGAAGTGCGACAAGACCTCAAATCGGCCATTGACAACGTTGCAACCGATGTGAATATTCGAATCACAGAGCTCGAAGACAAGATAGACGATAAATTGGAAGGCTTGGAAACGGATAAAGTAGATCGGAAAATGCTGGGAAAATTGTTAGTGGACTTGGGCGAAAAAGTGGGTCAGAAGTAACCTTTACAGATGTTCTAGGTTATGAACGAAACCGACAAAATACAGATATTAAAAGATATTCTTTTTGAAGACGATAGCGTATACATTCAAAAAATAACCTCCAGACTTGAAGCGCTTGAAGATTCTTTTAGCGATAAGGTGAAGTTTTCCTCTAAGGTAGAACCGATTATCTTGCACCAGCTTAACGAGTTTAAGACCAGTATACCTCAAACCTTGGGCCCTACTATTACCGAAGCCCTAAAAGTAGAAATCAAAAAAAACAAAGACGAAGTAGTAGATGCGCTCTATCCCGTTCTTGGTAAAATGATCAAGAAATACATTGCGCAGGAAATAAAAATGCTATCGGAAAAAATCAACGAGCGTCTGGGTTTTAAGGGAAAAGTGCGGTATTGGTTCGGTATCTCCCGTGAGAAAGAGGAGATTATAGAAGAGCTTGCCGCCGCGCATATAGAGCAGGTACTGTTGATCGAGAAAGAATCGGGTCTTCTGAAAGCCAGCTACTCACAAACAGAGACCATCGACGAAGAAATGATTTCGGGAATGCTTACCGCCATCAAAAGTTTTGTTGAGGATGCCTTTAGTCAAAAGAATCAAAGTCTCGAACTCATAGATTATGAGCTCTATCAGATTCATTTGCAGAGCTTTCAGAAGTATTTTGTGGCGGTCATCATTTCGGGTAGTTACACGATACACACCAAAAATAAAACACAAGACCTCATTTTCGATTTCTACGAAGATTTTACAAAAAAAGATGAATACAAATCGCTAAGCCCTGACAGCATCAATCAGGAGCTGGCCAAAAAATTTGCCAATGCAAGTCTCTAAGAAAGTGGTGGTTCTGGGTCATTTTGGAGTAGGTAAAACTTCCTTGATTCGCCGTTTCGTGGAGAATAGTTTCTCGGAACATTACACCGTATCCATCGGGGTACATATCCTTAAAAAAATTGTTGACGTAGCACCGGATAAGAAAGTCTCTTTGATTTTATGGGATTTGGAGGGCACCGATGACCTTGAGCATGTTCGTGACTCCTATCTATTGGGCACGCACGGTATCATCTACGTTTTTGATGTTTCTAGGCCGACTACATTTCAGAACATACATCTAGATCTCGCCATTCTAGAAAAGAAAGCAAGTGGTGTTCCGGTCAAGGTTGTGGGAAATAAGGTGGATTTGGTCGAGTTGTCGGAAGTAACCGAAATACTTGAAAACCACGACATTACTTTCGATTACCTTACCAGCGCCAAAACAGGTGGGAAAGTGAACGAATTGTTCGAACAATTAGCCAAAATGCTCGCACCGGATGCTAAAGAAATTTAAGGAAGCATATGAAAAGGTCAACACTCATTTTATATTGACCGATACCGAGGGGTTGGTGCTCGACTGTGACCAAACCCTCTTCGAGACCTCCAAGGGTATGCCCGTTGGAGATTTGCATCCTTTCTTTTTCAGTATTCCCGAGATAATGGAATCGATTGCTACCACTACATCGTTTCATTGTGTGCAATTGAGTTCCGACACCGACGACCTTACCGCCGACATAGAGGTGTTCAAAAAAGAGGGAATGATACTGATTGTCATTCACGACCTCACCAAACACTACCTTTCCTATCAGGCGATGGCCCAGTCGAGAAACGAGTCGATAATCGACTCGGAGCTTATTCTCCTCAAAAATCATGAACTACAGGAACGGGAACGTTTTAAAAACGAATTCATACAAAATTTCAGTCATGAACTGCGCAACCCGTTAACCAACATTATCGCACTGACGAATATTCTAAGGCGTACCGAGCTGACCACGGAACAGATGCGTATATTGTCCATACTAAAGGATTCGACCTCGAACCTCAAATTGATGCTCGAGGATATTCTGAGTATCTCAATGATAGCCAAGGGCAAATTAATGCTCAACCCTAGCGTTTTCAATTTTCCGCAGTTGGTCGATTTTCTTAGGCTCACCTACAATACTAGGGCCAAGGAAAAAGGGCTCGTTTTTAAAATCAACGCAGACGAGAAAATTCCCGAGTATCTCGAGGGAGACCGTTTGCGCCTATTGCAGGTATTGACCAATTTGTGCGACAATGCCGTAAAGTATACCGATGAGGGAACGATTGCCCTGCATATCGACCTGAATCAAAAAAGGGCCAATACGGTAAGCCTGCGTTTCGGTGTAAAGGATACCGGACAGGGCATTCCAAAGGAAAGTCTTGAGACCATTTTTGAAAGTTTTGAACAGCTTGGTCCTACAGAAGGCGTTGGTCTCGGATTGGCCATAGTCAAAGGGTTGCTAACGTTGATGGAGAGCGAAATTCGAATCGATTCGACAGCAGGTCTGGGCTCTCACTTTTACTTCGACGTAAAACTGAACTATCCATTGCACCAACCAGTGGTTCCCGTGTTGGATGAACAATCAAAAAAAATAAAACCGAAGGGCGGAAAGACCACCAAATTTAAAATACTACTCGTCGAGGATGACGAACAAATACAGGCCGCGCTGTTCAAAATACTCGTCGATACCGGTGATTTTTTTATCGATGTGGTGAGCGATGGCGCCTTGGTCATGGAGGAAATCGTAAATAATTCGTACGATCTTATTTTAATGGATGTTAATCTGCCTAATATCTCGGGAGATCAACTGGTCAAAGTAATCCGTGGTTTTCCGTTCAAAAACATCAAAAAAATCCCGATTATCGGGGTAACGGCCAACTCGTATCAAGCCCACAAAGAATCTTATTTAAAAATGGGTATGAATGCGGTACTGCCCAAACCTTTTGATGAGGACGAGTTGCTTACGACCATGTCCCGCCTTTTGAAATAAGTGCTACAAAATTCAAAAAAGAATTTTTTACAATTGTAAGAATATTCTTGCTAATTATGTATTTAATCGATAAATTAATACACTTTATCGATATTTAAAAGTCTCTTTATCAAATTTCTTGATTTTGAAATCGACGTTATATGTTTGTACTGCTTTTAATAACAGCAGTAGCGCTATACACCACTAACCATTGGAGTAAGCTTAAAAGGTACCTCAAGACCGAATCCCCCGATCGGCTTTGGGTCGGAATGAAATAGTAACAGTTCCCCCTTTTACTACAGTTGGTTTTTGAAAGCCCCATTTTTTTTGGGGCTTTTAGAACCAAATCCGGAAAAACCGCCAAAAAGAACCAGAACATCACCAAACTAACTCATAGGGTTGCGAAAGTATACTAGTACTTGTGTTCCCTCTGGGACATTTCAGGAGTAATCCCGAATGTCCCTTTTTGTTTTTAAAGGGGTCGTTCGCTTACCAATGTATTACCGATCCCCTAGCCGACATATCTTTTAAGGATTCATTACTTTTATATCGTTCTATACAATGTGTATTCATGAAAGATATTTTCTTTGCCTATATCCAAAACCTACAAGATCGAATCACCTCAGCGCTGGAAGAAGTTGATGGAAAAGCGCTCTTTCGTGAAGACAATTGGGTTCGTCCCGAAGGTGGTGGCGGACGATCCCGCATAATAGAGAACGGGGCTGTTTTTGAAAAAGGTGGTGTGAATATTTCAGCGGTTCACGGAGAGCTTCCTCAAAGCATGCAAACTTATTTCGGGGTGCAAGATGCCGACTTCTTCGCCTGTGGACTCAGCCTTGTGCTACATCCCACCAATCCAATGGTACCCACGGTACATGCCAATTGGCGCTATTTTGAGATGTACGATAAAAAAGGTGGGATAGTGGATCAATGGTTCGGCGGTGGGCAAGACCTTACCCCGTATTATCTTTTTGATGAAGATGCAGTTCATTTTCATACGATATGCAAACAGGCCTGTGACACGCATAATTTATCTTTCTACCCTACGTATAAAAAAAAATGTGACGCTTATTTTTGGAACACGCACCGGAACGAGGCTAGAGGTATCGGAGGTCTGTTTTTCGATTATTGCAAGGTCACCGACGAAATGAGTATGCAGGATTGGTATGCTTTTGTATCAGCAGTAGGGGATAGTTTTTTAGACGCCTATATCCCGATAGTTCGAAAAAGGGCTCATCTGGCCTATTTACCGGAACAACGCGACTGGCAGGAGATTCGGAGGGGTCGCTATGTAGAATTCAATCTTGTTCACGACAAAGGCACCTTGTTCGGCCTCAAGACAAATGGCCGTATCGAGAGTATTCTGATGAGTCTGCCGCCGCATGTGCAATGGGTATATGACCACAGTCCACCGGAAGGTAGTGAAGAGGAACGGTTATTACAGGTACTTAGAAGTCCGAAAGATTGGATCTAAAATTATGGCCGTTAAATTATTTTCCGATATTTTATTGAACATTAGGATGTGATTCATTTACATTTTAACTAGACTATTTTACCTGTTTCCAGTGATGAGGCATCTTGAGGAAGACCCTACCTTTGAACATCCTTAGCATAACTTAAATTGAAAAGCCAACTTTTACGATTCAACCACTTTACAATACTATTTTGAATTATGGGATACAAAACAATCATACTGAGTGCCTTTCTAGTCATGACCTTCCTTAGCTGCAAGGATAGTGCTAAAAATAACGACCCTAATAGCGCCGAAGCCCTATCGGCAGTAACTACCACCTATGACAATATTTATGAGAATCCTGCCTATATTGAAGTCTATAACGAATATGTTACGTACCTGAACGATATTACGTCGAGTTATGATGCCTCACAAACCTATTATTTCAATGCGTTCCCGGACGATTATCCTGAAAATTTAAAAGGGAGCCCCAGTTTGGTGACCATTAGCGATTACCCCGATGACCATCTGGAAAGGGCCTTGAGGGCGGATTTGAAAATCGAGTCCCTTGAAAAACCTGCACAAACGGTAAACGAGTACATTTTGACTTTGAGAAGACTCATGAACCATGCAGATGGTTACTATGAACGGCAAGAATATTTAGATGATGCTGCCAAGCGCGGAAAAAGTCTGCACGATAGTATTGTACCGGCTTTTTTTAATTTAAATGAAGCGGTTGGCGAATTTCGAGATCAAATTACGGCTATCGAGCAAAAAATGACGGCTGTTGAGCTTGAGAATTATAAGAATGAGGGGCTAAATCTTCGTTATTCACTTTTGAAGATAATTACCATAGCAAGAGAAACAAGAGCATTCACCCAAGTGGAGACTATGGATGAGTATGCCAATTTGGAGCTAAAGAATGTTGTGGATGTTCGAAAGCGCTTATCGGAAAATATACAGGAACTTGAAAAATCAGCATCGGACAAGTCGCAATTTACGAGGGAATTTGGCTCCAATTCTACCGCCGAAGGCTATTATAATTTTGGCTTTAAGAGGGCAAGCAATGATTTGGTAAAACATCTTCGAAGCTTAGAGCAGCGTTTAAAGACCGATGACTTTGAACCAGAAATTCCCAACAATACACCATCAGGTATACAAAGCATGATGATAAAGCAATTTTACAACGGCGACGGAATGCCTCAAATGATTATGGAAACCGAAGGAAAACTTATCGAGGCTTACAACGATATAATTAATTGAGAACTGTAGTATGTATAAAATGGTAAGATGTAAACTATTTTTTTTATGCACAGTAGTTATATGTTGTTCTTGTAATACTCAAAAATCTAAAAGTGATATTGAAGTGATTTTCACACAGGATACGCTAGATGTCGGATACACCTATTGGTGGCCCCAATCCGGACCTTTTATAGGAGGGTGTGGCGAAGAACTTTCCCTCGTTTTTAAAGGAACCATCACAGCCTTAGAAGAACCTACAAATGAAGCCGGACCTTTATATGTGGCACAGGAAGGTATTGTCGCAATTGACGAGGTCTATAAAATCAAGACACTGGAAAACAACACGTATGCTGGGCAACGGTTCGTTAGCTTAGACTGCTTTAATGAAAGCAATCTGCTGGAAGGCGATCAGGTGCTTGTGGTGTGTTATGACTATGAGGGCGCCTATACCATTCCCGGGAAAAAATCCATCATCAAGATTAATGCTACCGATCTTTCACCGATTACATCGATTCGAACCTATATTGACTCCGATCAAAATCCGATTGCGATTCAGAAAGATCTCGATTTATGGGATGCATACGGTTTAAGGGAAGACCTTCAACAGCTAATTGATTGTAGCGAAGAGTTGGGCATTGATCCAGTGGGTGTGGAGTAATTATCGCAGATGATAGCACTACTTCCAAGTGATCGCCTTCTTGGACACCTCCTTGAATTGGTATACGATATGCGATAATCTGGCTTTTAAAAGTGCTCTTCTGCCTTTCAAAGAACGGGTGTACAAAAGTCTTGAAGAATCTACATGGTTTTTCCAGCAATGGTGAAAAAGTTGGGCGTCCTTCTTGCGTTTACCGAATTGCTCCGGCACCACATAGTAATTTCGGAGTCCCCAATGTCTTTTGATCCAATGTGTATAGACCAATAGATATCTCGGATTTTCAACTGGTGCCAATATTTCGGCCAAAAGATGAACGAACATACTACTTTCAGCATTGGTAGCGCCTTTCAGATAACAAACGAAAGTTCCGTTCAATTGCTGCTCCGTTTCGACAGAAACAGCATCAAAAGGAGTATGTAATCGTTTCGTTCTATACAGTATTTCCAATAAAGCGGCCCCTATCTTTTTGGTTTTCCCATAGGTATTGCCAAAGAGGAAATACAATTTGATCGCCTTATAGGTTTTCGGAGCCAGCGCGATAAAAATCCCCGCCAAGAAAAGATATGCAAATTGCAATACCCCCTTCGTAACCAGTGTTCCGATATGCTTTGCCAAAAATTCGGGGAAAAACAATCCCGCTCCTACAACTACTTCGACCAACAAATATTTTGAAGCACTTCCCCAGCGCAATCTTTTGGCTTCCTTGAACGGTACTTTATCGAGGTAAGGGATTTTCACTTCCCGGACGAGCACGCTTCCTTTTGAAATCGCATCGAACCAACGCGTTTTCAATGCTTCCCTCTGCTTCGCTACATGAACCATCTGTGCATTTAATCCATCTAGGGATACATCGGCATCAAAATGAGTGGGAATCTGAAGGCGCTCCAAACCATTTTCAATATAGGGCGTGCCCGAAAGGGATACTCCGGAAAACGCTTCAAAACGTCGATTCAATTTTTCCCAATCCTTACCACCATCCGCCGCGGTGGGATCAAGACATGCCAAATGCCAAATATTTCCTGTCTTATCAGGGGCCTCGCCATCGATGCGAATGGCGCGCCCGCGCATTTGGTTAGATGAAACAAAAGAACCTACATAAGATGCCAAAACCAAGGTATTGATCGCCGGAGCATCCCAACCTTCGCCGAGTAGCGCTTTTGTACCGATGAGCACCTTGATAATCCCTTTTTGAAATAGTCTGGTGATACTATCTACAATGCTGTTCTTGACGTTCCCGAAAGAATTGATCAGAACAAATTCTTCATCGGATGGTAAGGGTACCGCATTAAAATTTGAACTGTTTGTCTGTAGTTCAAAATCATTCAGTGCACTCCTATGCAGGATAACAAGCGACCCCGTCAGTACGGCGATATCTTTTTTTGAATGCCCTTTTATTCTCAGATACTGAAAAATCGATGCCACCCCCAATCTCTTTAATTCGGCAGTATCCGTTCCCTTAAAATCCAAGTACTCTTTTCGTATAAAATCGGTGAGTATGACCGCTTTAAGCTTTTCCTCCAAACAATCCTTTTCGTGCTTTAGGATTTCCGATATACTCTTCAGCTTTGATGGGCTATTGGCAAGGGTTCGGTACAGCTGTTCGTCCCCAATAAAGTTGACCCTCTTTTTACTGAAAACCCCTATTCGAGCCAATTGCCTTTCGATATCGAAAAGCAGTTCTTCATGTTCCATTAAGGCTTCCCTTTGGTCAACGAGCAGTTGCTGTAATAATATCTCCATCCACTCATAGCTCAAATTCGGGAATTCGATCTTACCTCCCTCAAACCCTAAAAATTTCAATTTTCTTCTGTCGACTACATGCCCACTTGCCTTTAGAAAAATCAATACGGAAGAGAAAAATTCCGGATGCTCATACAGTAGTTCCAAATTTTCTTCCGATCGGGCATAAATGGGATGCTCCAGTAGCATACTTTTGAACCGTTCATTGGCAACTAGGGCATTGGTAAAGGCGATGATCTGTTCCCGATAGGAGACGATATATTTTATTTGCGCCTCATCGGGTTGTGAGAAATATACAAAGTCTTGGTGCGGACAAAGGTCTCCATTTGCGATGAGATCCGGTACCGCAATTTCATCATCCAATGGCCCGCAAAGCTCGAAATATTTGTTCAGTTCTTGTGCCGTACTATCATAAGGTGGGGTGGCGGTAAGCGAAATCACCGTCAAGTGCTCTAATTGCTTTAGCTTGAAAAGGCTGGTCCACCAGGTATTTTTTAGGTGATGGGCTTCATCTAGAACAAGGGTCCGAATCCCGTGCTTCTCTATATATTTCAGGAGTGATTCTTGATTTTCGGTCATGGATTTATCCAAGGCATGCAAAGATTGATAGGTAGAAAAGGTGAGAAAAGACGGATTCTTTAGATCAAGGGTATATTCCTCCCAATCGCTATCCGTTAGAAAAAAAGATTCCAAGCGGCTTTTCCATTGGTTGCGTATGGTCAAAGTTGGCGAAAGCACCAAGCTAGGTTTCGCGACCCTTAGCAACATTTCCAATCCCAAAATAGTCTTGCCCGACCCCGGTGGGGCCACAATATGAAGGTGATCGTCCTGTATATGACTTTCAAAACGACTTAGAAATTGTTCCTGATAGCTACGCCAAGTGAATTTAAACTTCAGTTTTTTATCGAGCTCGATCAAGAGATAGGGAGTTTTAAGAATCGTACTAGGATAATAAGTAACTTTGATTTTTCAAAAATAGGCCAATCTATGTATCCCTTAAGAAGAAACCGCAGACTAAGAACTAACGACGCCATACGCCATTTAGTGCGCGAGACCATTTTGACCCCAAGTGATTTTTTGGTACCCTTGTTCGTGGTCGAAGGCAAGGGGATAAAAGAGGAAATCGCATCAATGCCCGATTACTACCGATTGAGCTTGGACAATCTCGAAAAAGAAGTGAAAGAGCTTTGGCAGATGGGGCTCTGCGCCGTGTTGCTTTTCGTAAAGGTTCCGGACAATTTAAAGGATAATAAAGGTACCGAAGCCCTTAATTCGAACGGACTCATGCAATTGGCCATAAAAACGGTAAAAAATGCATGTCCGGAAATGTTGGTCATGACCGATGTGGCCCTCGACCCCTACTCCTCGCTTGGTCACGATGGTATCGTTCAGGATGGGGAGGTCATAAATGACGATACGGTGGAGGTATTGGCCGAAATGAGCGTTTCACATGCCATGGCCGGAGCCGATTTTGTCGCCCCAAGCGATATGATGGACGGGCGCATTCTAAGTATTCGGGAAGCATTGGAGGATGAAGGCCTCGTAAACACCGGTATTATGAGCTATAGCGCAAAGTACGCCAGTGCCTTTTATGGCCCTTTTCGGGATGCATTGGATTCCGCTCCCGTTGATATGAAAAACGTACCTAAAGACAAAAAAACGTATCAAATGGACTCCGCAAACCGTTTTGAGGCCATTACCGAAACACAGGCCGATATCGATGAGGGGGCAGACATTGTTATGATAAAACCCGGACTTTGCTATTTGGATATCGTGCGCGAGATACGCAACGAGGTAGACGTACCCATTGCCGTGTATCAAGTCAGTGGCGAATATGCCATGCTCAAAGCTGCCGCAGAAAAAGGTTGGCTGGATCATGATAGCGTAATGATGGAGCAATTGATTTCCATCAAAAGGGCCGGTGCGAATATCATTGCGAGCTACTTTGCAAAGGATGCGGTAAAATTAATGGGATAACGTATTGGGTATTTGGAAAAGGCGAATGCAAAAGATTACAAATATACTGATTGGTTTAATACTGCTGAGCACCTATGCCCAGGAAGAAGAGAAGGTAAATGTTCGAATACCGAGGGGCGATATTCTTTCGTACGCAAACCCTTCGGAGGTGGGATTCGATTCACTCTATATTCACACCAAAGTCGACAGTATTATAACGAACGGTATAAAAGAAAGAGCGTTTCCCGGTGCTCAGGTTTTGGTCGCAAAGCACGGACGTATAATTTTCCATAAGGCCTACGGTCATCACACCTATGACAAGCTTCAAGCTGTCGCCTTGGACGACATCTACGACCTTGCCTCGGTAACCAAGATTACAGCGGCCTTGCCCGCTTTGATGAAATTGGTAGATGAACAAAAAATAGATCTTGACGCCCCTTTCAGCACGTATTGGAAACCGTGGCGGAAAATCGATACTAAAAAAGACATTACCCTGCGGGAAATATTGGCCCATCAGGCAGGACTTCAGCCCTATATCGTTTTTTTAAACCGCCTTTATAGGAAAAATGGCAAGTTGAAAAAGCGATTTGTAAAGAAGCGCGCCAATCGGCGATTCACAAATCAAGCCTACGACGGTATTTTTATCAAAAACAAGTTCAGAAAGAAAATGTACCGCGAAATAGCCAAATCGCCCGTTTCGGCAGATCGAACCTACAAATATTCCGGCCTGTCCTTTTTGATTTTCCCCGAACTGATAGCGGAATTGACCGGAAGCGATTTTGAAGGCTACCTGCAGCATCAATTTTACATACCGCTTGGGGCCACGACCATGGCGTTTCGACCTAATACAAAGCAATTCGAAAACCACATCGTTCCTACCGAAGTTGACACCGTATTTCGAAAAACACTCACCCGAGGTTGGGTACACGACGAAAATGCCTCCCTTCTTGGCGGTATCTCGGGAAATGCAGGGCTATTTGCCACGGCCACCGATCTGGCGAAGATGATGCAAATGTATCTACAGTACGGGACTTATGGCGGTAAACGTTATATTTCGGAGGCCACGGTAAAGGAGTTCATTCGTGTGCAATACCCGGAGAACGACAATCGAAGGGGTCTGGGTTTCGATAAGCCTTCTTTGGGCAATGCCGATTTATCCTTATCAAAGGCCTACCCGGCCCCGGAAGTCAGCGAAGAAAGTTTTGGCCATAGCGGTTTTACGGGTACTTTCGTCTGGGCAGACCCCGAAAATGAACTGGTCTATATTTTTCTGTCAAACCGGGTGTATCCTTCACGCGCACAACGAAACCTTTATAATTTGAACATACGCCCCGCAGTACAACAGGTATTTTACCGGGCTGCTTTGCCGCTGCGATAAGGAATTTTTAACGTAGAAACGATATCCTTTATACTTAAAGTGGTATTATTGGTATCTTCGCCTTCAAACAAAAGCAATGGGATTACTATTATTTTACGCCCTTATTTCTATCTTTTTTTCCTTTTTATGTTCCATCCTTGAGGCCGTGCTGTTGAGTATCAACCCGACATTCATCAATATCAAAAAGAAGGAAGGCAAAGGGTACGCCAGAACATTGGAAACACTGAAAAAAGATGTAGACCAACCCCTTATCGCCATCTTGACCCTCAATACCGTGGCACATACGGTCGGGGCTATTTTGGTAGGGGTACAGGCTAAAGTGGCCTATGCACAACTGTACGGGAACACTACACGGAGTGTTTTTGGCATCGAATTTACCGAAGACCTTATGGTTGGGGTTGTTTCAACCTTAATGACCCTTCTTATTCTGATCGCATCCGAAATCATCCCAAAGACCATTGGGGCTACCTATTGGCGACAACTATCGAATTTTACGGCAAAAGCGCTTAAAATAATGGTGCTCGTCCTAAAATATACCGGAATATTATGGCTGTTGCAGTTGTTCACAAAACTTGTGGGCGGCAAAGGCCACCATGGCAGTGTGCTCAGCCGTGAAGATTTTACCGCCATGGCCGATATCGCGCAGGAAGATGGTGTTTTTGAGAAATCGGAATCTACCATCATCAAAAATTTATTGCGTTTTGACGAGGTTTTGGTCAAAGATATCATGACCCCGAGAACGGTAATGAAAATAGCCCGGGAAAGCCGGAGCATTCAAGAATACTATGACGATAATCCTAAAATGCGCTTTTCCCGGATTCCGGTATTTAGCGAAAAGGAAGACCATATTACAGGCTTCGTGCTAAAAGACCATATTCTAGAGGAGCTTGTACGGGGGAATGGGAAAACCCCGTTGTCAGAAATAAAACGGGAACTCCTGGTGACCAAAAGGAGTACGCCTATTCCGCAATTATTCGATTTGTTGATTGCCAAACGGGAACACATCGCCCTGGTCATTGACGAATACGGTTCGGTAAGCGGTTTGGTCACAATGGAAGACATTATCGAGACGCTCCTAGGGCTGGAAATTATCGACGAGAGCGACCACGTAGCCGATTTACAGCAATTGGCCCGTAAAAACTGGGAAACCCGTGCCAAGGACTCCGGCATTATCGAAGAAACCAAGGACACCAGTATTATCGAAGAAAGCAAAAAACCGCGCTAATGGAAGCCGTTTTTATGAAAACTCCCTTGGGGATGGCAAAGCTGGAAGGCGATGCCGATGGTCTAGCCTCCATTACCGTGTTGGACGACGATGCGGCCGCCATAACCCCGATTATTCCCGAGGTATTGGAAGATGCAGTCTATCAGCTTAGGGAATATTTCGAAGGCAATCGCCAGACCTTTGACCTTGAACTGAACCCAAACGGAACCGATTTTCAAAAAAAAGTATGGGAGGCATTGTTGGACATCCCTTTTGGGAAAACCAGTTCCTATATGCAATTATCCAAAACCCTTGGTGATCCGAAAGCGATTCGCGCGGTTGCCGCCGCTAACGGAAAGAATCCCCTGTGGATTGTCGTACCTTGCCATAGGGTCATAGGCAGCGATGGTTCCCTTACCGGTTATGCCGGCGGCCTACACCGTAAAAAATGGCTCTTAGAGCATGAAAGCCCGGCCAAACAACAATCGCTTTTTTGATGTAAAAACGACCGACCGGTCTGCTACTAAGTTTGAAGCGTCGATCAACGCCTTTGCATTACGTTTGAACGAGAGATTTAGGCCTTCGATTCTTTCCATGATAAGTGAAAACCAACCAGGCGGTTGGTTCAAGGATTTTAGGCCCCACCGTACTAAATGCATGCTATTCCCTGAAAATAGGGAGGCTGTGATACTGAAATAAACCTAATTTCGTTCTTGTAAAGACCCTAAACCTTTAGCGATGCGTTTATTTTCCCTTTCAGAAATCACCGGTAAGGCACAGAATGCGATCAAGCGTTTTCCCGTAACGCTCGTTTGGGCCATTTGTGGAACCCTTTTCTGCATTGTGGTAGTCAATGATGGATCACGAGATCTCTTCGATGATTATTCTGCGGTATTCCTCACCTTGGTATTGGGCATCAGCTGGTTGATCGGCATGCAGTTTTTATTGGAGCAAACGGCACGACCCAAAAAATGGATTTGGCTCAAAGCCGTCATTCTTTTGTTGTTGTTCGCATTTTATTGGCACCTGCCCGACAGTTTCCGAATTGAAAACGAGCCGGAGTATCTCCTGCGATTTTTCCTCTATGGTATCGCCGGTCACCTTTTCGTTTTGTTCGCGCCTTTTCTCTTCAACTGGAATAAGGAAGCGTATTGGAACTACCTCAAATCAATCGGAACGGCCATTCTCAGAAGTGGTTTTTTTTCCGGGGTATTGTTTTTAGGCTTGGTTTTAGCACTGGTGGCCATTGATGCCTTGTTCGATGCTAAAATCGATGGCAAACGCTATGGACAACTGTTTATATTCTGTTTGGGCATTGTGAATACATGGATTTACCTCTCCGATTTTCCGAAGAGTATACAACAAGACACGACCATCATCTTTAACAAGGCCTTGGAGGTATTCGTAAAATACATTCTTATTCCGTTGGTGCTGCTCTACTTGGCCATCCTGTACGCTTACGGGGGTAAGATACTCCTTGAATGGGAGTTGCCGAAGGGCTGGGTCTCCTACTTGGTTACGGCCTTGGCCTTATTAGGCTTTGTGGTTCAAATCATTATCAATCCTGTACAAAAGACCATGAAATCGTGGACGATACGCGTCTTTCATCCATTTTTCTACATTTTGCTACTCCCTTTAGTAGCTCTTTTGTTTGTGGCGATTTATAGAAGAGTTTCCGATTACGGAATAACCGAAAATCGCTATTTCGTTATCGTCTTGGCATTCTGGATTCTTGGTATGGCCCTTTACCTGTTGTTGGCGAAAAATCGGCGCCTGATCCTGCTACCCTTCTCACTTTTCTTAATCGCCCTACTAACTTCATTTGGATATTGGAGTGCGGTTAGCGTATCGCTGCGAAGTCAATTCGGGCAATTCCAAAACGTATTGGAAAGCGTGAAGGCAAATGAAAATGTTTCTTCACCGGAACAGCATGAGCAACTACGGTCTATTTTGGAGTATATGTACAACCGACGTGCGCTATCCAAGCTCGACCCGATTACCAATATGGCTATGGAAGAGACATTCGTTGACACCACCGATGGAAAGTTATACGGATACCGTTGGTTTAATACACGGCGTGTTCTGGATTCTTTAGGGATATCCATCGATCCGGAAGCCCTAAATCCTGATGGCGAATATGGCATACCATATAACTATTTCGATAATGAATACGCCATGGAACAGAGTTATCGTATCGGTGATTTTGATTACTTTATGCCCCTGCAACTGAACCGGTACACCGAAAAAACGATATCGTTAGGTAGCATTTCCGCCCAATATGACAATAGCAGGAATACCCTTATTTTTATCGAAAGCATCGACTCTACCGAAGTATTTGAGCTATCCTTGAGGGAAAAATTGTTGGAATTGACGAAATTCAACTCCCAACTTCCAAAAGAGGCTTATGACCAATTGACCCTAAATTTCAAAAATGAACGTATCTTAGGGAAACTGATCTTCAAAGATTTGAGCTATAACATCAAAAATGATTCGATATCCTTGGACCATTCGAGAGCCTATCTGTTTTTAAAGCTACGTTAGCATGCTAGACCGCGTCAACCTGGAACATATCTTGTTCCTCGACATTGAAACCGTTCCCGAGAAATCGTCTTTTACCGAACTTGATGACGATAAAAAGGAGCTTTGGGCCCAAAAATCGAAATACCAACGGAAAGATGAATTTACGGCCGAGGAATTTTACGAGCGTGCGGGCATTTGGGCGGAGTTCGGAAAAATCATTTGTATCTCGGTCGGCTATTTCAAGTTTCAAGGTGATATACGCAGCTTCAGGACCACCACCTTTCACGGCGAAGAAACAAAACTCCTCAAAGAATTCAAAAATCTGTTGATTACCCATTTCAGTAGTACCAAACACCTGTTGTGTGGCCATAATGCCAAGGAATTCGATTTTCCCTATATCGCTAGGCGTATGATCATTCAGGGTATCGAACTGCCTTACAAGCTTAATCTATTTGGCAAAAAGCCTTGGGAGATTCCGCATCTCGATACGATGGAATTATGGAAATTCGGGGACTACAAACACTTTACCTCCTTAAAGCTATTGGCAAATATTCTAGGAATCCCCTCACCCAAACAGGATATTGACGGGAGCATGGTACGGCAGGTGTATTACGAGGAAAACGATTTGGACCGTATCATCACCTATTGCGAATTGGATGTCGTCACCACGGCCCAGGTTTTCCTACGGTTACGGAACGATGAATTACTGATCGATAGCGAAGTAAAAAGCGTATAGCATTACACTGTACAAGGAGGCAGTACCAAGAAAGCTGCGCTTTAAGAGCCAAGAAGCTAAACTTAAAAATAGTTGTTTGGGCTACTACTGAGCCCCTCGGCCTAAACGATTGATTACCGCGTAAAGATTGATTCCTTTCTTGCCTCTTGCCTCTTGCCTCTTGCCTCTTGCCTCTTGCCTCTTGCCTCTTGCCTCTTAAAATTAAGCGACATGTGGACTGTCATCCACATTCCGAAGTGGTAAATAGAATGCTATGTATTGAACTTCAATTGAATATACACCGGAAAATGATCGCTATACCCTCCTATATATTTACGACCGGCATAGGTGCGATAGGGGGTTCCCTTATATTTTCCTTTGAACTCCATCAAGAACTTTTCGTCGAAAATGTTGGCGTGTGCAAAACTATGTGTGCCTTTCTCGTGATTTAGAAAACTGTGTGAAACCATAATCTGGTCGAATAAACTCCAGCTTTTTTGGTAGTTGGCACTACCCCGTTGCACGGGAATGTGCAACTTTTCCATAGGGTTATACAAGTCCCGACCGTTTACCAAATGTTGTATGCTTTCCGATTGCGGGTCATCGTTAAAGTCGCCCAGCACAATATAGTTCGGGATTTCATAACGGGTTTCCAATTGTTGCATAAATTCACTTATCGTCTGCGCCGCCTTGATCCGTTTATAGTCTGTTTCCATTTCCCCGTCACGCCGGGAAGGCCAATGATTGACAAAAATATGAACCTCCTCCTTGTTCAACGTTCCGTGCACATACAAAATATCGCGGGTCGTATCGCGAACTCCATCGGGGTTATTAACATACAAGGTTATGGGCTCGGAGTGCAATACGCTGAAATATTCTTTGTGGTAAAGTAAGGCCGTATCGATACCGCGCTCATCGGGACTATCGTAATGCACATACCCATAATCTATGTCCCGTAACGGCTCTGCACCGATAAGATCTTCGATGACCCCATCGTTTTCGACCTCGGCGATACCAATGATTACAGGTGGGGTCGTAGCACTTTTATTGCCAACTTCCGAAATGGTCTTCGCCAATTTGTACAGTTTGCGTTTGTACCGTTTCATCGACCATTTCTTGAAACCATCTGGTGTAAAGTCCTGATCTAATTTATTGGGGTCATTTTTGGTATCGAAAAGATTTTCGAGATTGTAAAAAGCAATCGTATACAAATTGTCCTTTGGTTTTCTCTTAAAGAATGAAAATAGCATGGTATCGGGTGATTGGGATAGTGAATTTACGAAAATCGTCGGGTTACATTCCTAGAACGGGTCGTGACTTTATCTTTTACCCACAATTTTTAGTCGTAAAGCCCAAAAATCAGGCTTCCGAATTAAAAGTCATGAGGAGTTCCTTAGATTTGCAGTCTAATCGCCCTTATGATAGAGAAGAAGTCCATCGAATATGAAAAGTCAGTGCTTATCGGTATCATCAACCAAGAGCAAAGCGAAGCCAAAGTGAACGAATACCTAGACGAGTTGGAGTTCCTTACCTATACGGCCGGTGGCGAAGTCTACAAACGTTTTGTGCAACGTATGAACGTGCCCAATCCGAAGACCCTTATCGGTAGTGGCAAGATGTTGGAAGTCGCGGCTTACGTAGAAGAGCATGAGATCGGTTCTGTAATTTTCGACGACGAGCTTACTCCTGCCCAACAACGAAATATTGAAAAACAGCTGCGTTGCAAGATCATCGACCGGACCAGTCTGATCCTCGATATTTTTGCACAGCGCGCCCAAACCAGCTATTCCCGTACCCAGGTTGAACTGGCGCAGTACGAGTACCTACTCCCTCGCCTTACCGGATTATGGACACACTTGGAACGGCAAAAAGGGGGTATCGGCATGCGCGGCCCGGGGGAAACCGAAATCGAGACCGATAGACGTATCGTTCGGGATCGTATCAGCCTCCTTAAAAAGAAACTCCTAAAGATAGATCGTCAAATGGAAACCCAACGCGGAAACCGCGGCGCGATGGTGCGTGTGGCTTTGGTAGGCTACACCAACGTAGGCAAATCCACCTTGATGAACGTAGTGAGCAAAAGTGACGTCTTTGCCGAAAACAAACTCTTCGCCACTTTGGATACGACGGTGCGAAAGGTCGTTATCGGCAACCTACCCTTTCTGTTGAGCGATACCGTAGGATTTATCAGAAAACTGCCCACACAACTGGTCGAAAGTTTTAAGAGTACGTTGGATGAGGTTAGGGAAGCAGATCTCTTGCTGCATGTGGTCGATATTTCACACCCACAGTTCGAGGAGCATATCGATTCGGTCAACAAAATATTGGCCGAAATCAAAAGTGCCGATAAGAAGACCATCATGGTCTTTAATAAAATAGATCAGTACGAGAATGAGACCATAGACGAAGACGACCTCATAACGGAAAGGACTAGTGCACACTTTACTCTTGAGGAATGGAAGAATACCTGGATGCAGCGTGTCGGCAACAATGCTCTGTTCATTTCTGCGTTGAACAAAGAGAACTTAGATACCTTTCGCAAACGGGTTTATGACGAGGTGCGCGACATACATGTAACCCGTTTCCCCTACAATAACTTTCTCTATCCCGAGCATTTAGACGAGTTTTAGCGGTAGTCTTTTTAGAAAGTCCTCGTGCATGTATTATGGAAGCTGTTCATTTGACGCATTGAGGTAAAGTACAACTCCAACTTTCCCTTTTATTATAGGGCTAATCCGTCGTGATTTCGCTACATCTATGCTGACCGGTTTTAGGAGAGGAGATCAGTATCACGATACATCCTTAAATTAAATTTTACTTAAGGTGTTTTGGAAAATCCATCCTACCACCAAGGATTCTAACAATGAATATTCCTTTGCTTTCGATATAATAAAAAACTACATGTGATTTGTATCTGTACCGCAATAGCATTTTATCTTTGACGGCGACATATCTCCTACCCAACTCCGGATTATTTGCTAATTCCCATAAAATATCTTTAAGGCCGTTCGCATATTTCAAAGATTGACTCTCTCCAAATTCCTTAATCGTGTATTTGGCAATGGACTTGATATCACCTCTTGCCTTGGCACTTATTACATAACTACTTTTCAGCATTATGCTCATTTATGGCCTCCTCCCAAATACTATCTACCGTGGCGTCGGATGGGCCACTTTCGATTCCCTCGATGAGCGCTTCGTTCAAATCTACAATACGCTTTCTTCGTTCTTGGTCTTTCCGAATTATATCTCTGACATATTCGCTGTCGTTCGTATAAAAACCCTGCTCGATTAAGCTTTTAACATAAGCTTCCTGTTGTTCTGTAAACGTGATTGACTTTCGGATTACTCCCATAATGCACCAATATTATCATTATTGATGCAAATTAGCATTATTTTCAGAATCGACCAAATTACCGAGTATTGATATCTTTAGAATCGAATCATCATAAGTAATCCGTCCCAAACACTTTATAAAAAATTAATTGTCTCCCAACATCTTTCTCGTAATAAAAAGATACCGCTACACCCTCCCCGATGTCAGATAAGATCCCCCGAGCACCAAAAACTTTTGCCCGAGTCATACCGTTCGTCGAAGAAAACAATCACTTCGTATTTTTCACAACACAACTGCTATAGTTCACAACAATAATTTAGCCGGATCGAATTGTGGTTCTATATTTACAGTGTAATTAAGTAAGCAACTGTATCCCAAACATGAACTTAACCGAATTGCAAAAACTAATAAAAAAACATACACCAGATTAACCTACTTTCAGTACAAACCACATTAGATCAAACCTACTTTAACAGCGCCCGACTCCCCAAGTCGGGCTTTTTTTGTGTTTTGCTTTTGTATTACACTGTCTGTGAATTGTCCCAAACTTAGACAAGCCGAAAAAGATATAAAGCGGTGACTAGGAATACCTATTCCTCCAGCGAATCTCCTGTTTTTCGCTTTGCTTCCCTTTCCAAGCGCTCTGCTTCCCTTTTCAGCCGTTCGGCTTCCCGTTGTAGTCTTTCCGCCTCCTGTATTTTTTGTTCGGCCTCTCTTTTCAACTGCTCTTGATCTCGTTGAAGCGCCTCTTGATCTCGTTGCGCATCGGATTTGCCTGAAGTGTAACTTTTTATATTTTGGGTAATCGTTTTGAACTTATTGAATAACGCTTGGGAAGTGAGCTCCTTATTAACAAATATTCGAAGACTACCATCATCCAATTTTACCTCATAGCCGGTATCGCCATTGTAATCCACCTTCCAAATAACCTTACTCCCGGAGGTGGTCATGTTGTTTTGGCCCAATTCCTCCAAAAGATAGATTCTGACCTTTGCTGTTTTGTTGTCATTGTACTTCGCCCGCACCTTATAGGTGTTTTCGGAATCGCTGGTCGAGAAATAGCTTCTTTCATTCTTTGAAACCGATGACACCTCCCCGTTAACGGAAATTGAGGAAATCGAGTTCGTTTTTTCCTCGGTCGTGGTGGTCTCCGATTCTTGGGAGTGGGTACGCAACATGCCGAGCAATAGGCTTAATAATATATATAATACAATTCTCATGATTTCTGTTTTTTAATTGTTTATGACGGTTATGGACTCTTGTCCAAGGGTATTCAACATATGATATGCCTCTGCATCCATTCGTTTTCTAAATACTTCGATTTTGAGTTTGTTGTCTTTCAATTCAATGGTGTACATCGGCTTTCCTTTGGATGCCGTTCTCGTCCAAACCATTTTACCGTATCCCGAAGAAGCATCGGTACCCTCTAAAATTCTGGAAACCACTTGTTGTAGCTGTTCGCTTTTGGATGCTTCGAACAGCAGGTTGATTTTATAAACTTTATTCGTGAGTTTTACGGTATACGCATCTTCGAACTCATATTCGACCAGCGAGCCCTTGGTAGCCGCCTCGAAGCTATACACTTTTACGTTTTCAGGTCCTATCTTAAAGGTATTGTCCTTGGTTTGTGCGCTCATATCCGCGATGGTTACAAGCACAAAAAATAACGTGATTTTAAAATAATTCATGATTTGATTTTTACTACCGGGCCCCAAATAGTAAGACCCCGTATGGATTGATGAAATAAACTCCTTTTGTGAACTTCCCTATGATGCTTTAGGGGGATCGATCTTAAATGTTAGCCCTACCCCGCGCACACTTTCTATGGCAATCGATGCATCTTGCTTAAAGTATTTCCGAAGTCGGCTTATAAATACGTCCATACTTCTTCCGGAAAAGAAGTCGTCGTTGCCCCAAACGTCTTTGAGGAGGTCTTCGCGCTTTATCATGCTGTTTTTATATTGATGTAAATACTGAATCAGGACCGTTTCTTTTTCGGTCAACCGCTGCTCTTGGCCCCTAAATTGCAGTTTGTGATTGATCGAATCGAATGCGTAGGCACCGATCTTCACCAACGCTTCCTTTTTAGGTTGCACCCTTCGAGTGCGTTTGAGAATATTCCGTAATCGTAGGACCAGTATATCGGCTTCAAAGGGTTTTACGATATAGTCATCGGCCCCTAATTTTAAACCCGTTACGCGGTCCGCTTTCAATTTCTTTGCTGTTAAAAAAACGAACGGTATTTCCGGATTTAAGGCAACCGTTTTCTCAGCTAGGGTAAATCCGTCCATTTTGGGCATCATCACATCGAACACACAGATATCGAAATCATTTTTGGTAAAACATTCGAACGCCTCCTTACCATCTTTGGCCCAAGTAACCTGATGGTCATGAATTTCTAAATACTGTTTTAGGATACTCCCAAAATCAAAATCATCTTCCGCCAATAATACGTGTGCCATAATCTCAGTTTACAGGTATGGTGATGGTAAATATGGTGCCCTTGTTCATTTCACTTTTACAGGAAATAGTTCCCTCATGGGCATCTATCACCTGTTTCGTGTAGTACAATCCCAACCCCAGCCCTTTTACGTTATGTATATTTCCGGCAGCGATACGAAAGAATTTATCGAAAATGAACTTTTGGTCCTTTGCCGAAATGCCTGTGCCATTATCCGAAATTATAATCTCGTAATGATTGTTCTTAAGTTGTGTTGTAAGGGTTATTGCTATGGATTCTTTTCCGTATTTCACCGCATTTTCAAGAATATTGAACAATGCAGTGGTGAACAAAAATGAATCGATGCGCAGCAGAATTTCTCTAGGTTCGATATGTTGATGAATGGTCAGGTCTTGGCTCTGTACCGAGAGCGAAAAATCATCGATCAGATTTTTAAAGTAGGTATCATCTATTACCTGTTCCTTGTTCAAGACCAATTCTTCAGAACCAAGGCTATTTGTCATTACTTGGTCTATAAGCTTTTGCAATCTGGAATTTTGACGCTCGACTATTCCTACGGTCTTTCCAAATGCTTCCGGGTTCTCTAAAATTTCCTTTTTTCTTAAACTTTTAGAAGCAATGCTTAATGTAGCCAAAGGGGTTTTGAGTTCGTGGGTGATGTTATCTATAAAATCCGTTTTTACCTCGGCCACTTTTTTCTGTTTGATGAGATTTTTAATCGAATAATAGAAAAGACCCACCACAAAGAGTAACAATATCCCAGAGGCCGTTAATAAGCCCGCCATGCTGCCCAAAACAATTCGATTCCATTCCGAAATATTCATTCGATTTTCGGTGATGACCATAAATTCGAAATCCCGGGATTCATCATACGGCACACCCTTCTTTTCTTCATAAAAGGTAGACTGCCAACTAGTAGTTTTCGTCTGATAGCCTAGTTCATCGTCAAAAGTACCGCCGACCAGCCGAATTTTTTCACCATCGTTCAAGGGGACGACCGTATCGTTTGCAACGCTATCCAAAATAACCAAACCGATAAGGTTCTTTTTAAAACCGACTTCGTACCCAAGGGCGGTCTTTTGTACCTCCTGTTGATAGCGCACATTATACCTACTACCTATAGAATCGGATGTGCGCGTAAGCTGCGCCACAAAATTTTCCTTCGACACGTCCTCGTATTTGTAAGCGACGAGTAACTCCACCAGCCGCTCGGCCCAGAGATTTTCCAAATCCAAAAGGTCGGGTGTTGCATCATCGATTTTATTTAATGCTTTCTTGGTTTCGTTCAAGAACGATTTTTTCTTTAACTCATAGGTATTGTAAATTAGATAGGCCTGTATACCCATAAGCGCGAAAAGCGTTACAATCGCAGTAATAATCAGAATGTTTATGCGTTGCTTCATGGCAGGGTCGGTTTGTTTCCCAATGCATCAAAAATAGCCTAAAGACCATAATCGGCATAACAATCGGTTGCCGTTAACCCACCGTTAACGTTAATTTCAAAACAATATCCTTTTGGCGTGGGGTTATTGCAGGATGGTTAATAAGATGCTTAACATACCGAAAGCCTTCACTCGCTAAAAATTCCGAACCCTGATATCCAATTTGATGGTTGATGCGTGCATTTCGTCGAAGAAAACGAACCGCTTATGTGATACACAACATGCTGGGGCAGGTTCACAACAATATTTTAGACAGACCGAACCCTCGTTCTATATTTACAGTGTAATTAAGTTAGAAACAGCGTCCCAAACATGAACTTAACCGAATTGCAAAAACTTAAAAAGCAAACACCAAATTAACCTACTTTAGTACCAAACAACATTCGATCAAACCTACTTTAAGAATGCCCGACTCCCCAGTTGGGTTTTTTTATTCCCTATAGTGTTGGTCAAGCACAGAAAACCAATATAAGAGTGTATTTCGTCGGACAAAAGTGCATTTTAACGTATTTCACAACAGCTGGGGCCATTTTCACAACAAAAATTTACACTTCTGTACCAAGGCGGCTACTTTAGTCTCGGATTTAAGATTTAGTGTTTGATCCCAAATCAGCATTCAACCAAAAAGTTCGATTTACATTGACTGTGTAACCAAATTCAACAAAATCTACTTAACAAAAAATCCCCGACCAGAGTCGGGGATTTTGTTTTTAGAATAGCACCCATCAAATCGGGCTCGATAAACAAGTATTCTATTTCCTAGAACGAGTAGTTCAATCCTATCAAATAATAACTTTGCGTTTTCACATCTATATTATCGAAGGTGGGTGTAGGTGTAATGGCCGGATCTTGGCCAAGCGCGTTGGCAAGTTCTTCCTGTTTGTTGTTCCGCAGACCGAATTCAAACCCGATTCCGATTCCGTTCCAAAGAGTGTATCCGAACGAGTTGATCCACGTCCAGTTTGAAAAATCGCTGCTCTTATAACTCTGAAAAGTAGAAAAGTTGGTTTTAAAGCTGACCGCTCCCAACTGGCGGGTGTAATCGACAACTATTTTCGCACCTGCCGAAGATTCGAAAACACTATCCTCATCGGCGAAAACGAAATTGTAGTTCAACGGATGGATGACAACCACCATATTTTCAATTGGCGTCCAGGTCGCACCTACCCCAATGTCTAAATATCCGGGGTTATTGAAATTATTGATAACCGATGTACGATATTCACCCAAAGCAGAAATCGCGAACTTCTTACTGAGTTTATAGCCGTATAAGGAGGTGATGTTGAAAACATCGGTTGTTCCGTTGAAACTATCGTCATCGGTATCAATGTCTTTATTGTCGATTTTCACCCACTGTAAATTTACGTTGAGCGAGTTGCGCCAAAAGAACTTATCCTTATCCAAATTGGCAAATCCGTTCAAGGTAATACCTACATTACCGGCCGAGTTATTCGGCGTACCTTGATTGTACCAGTTGTTCGCTCCAGAGAAATTTGCCCCGATAGTACCGAACATCCCTTTTTTCCAGCCTGGGAATTTGTCTATTTGTCCTTGAAGTGCATCTACTCGCCCTTGAATAGCCGCGATTGAATCTTTTTTCGCTGCTTTCTCTGCTTTCAATTCGTCTAAAGTCTGTGCTTGTGTCGCTGATATAGCCAACATTGCACAGACTGCAATTGCTAATTTTTTCATGGTTTTACAATTTTAAAATGTGTGTTTAGACTACAAATGTATGAATTGTCAACACAAAATAAACAACCTTATTAACAATTATTTTCTTTTGAACAGTGGCACAGAAGAGCATGCTTCACCGTACATAAGACTCTTTACCAGCGGTTGTAACAGTGCGGTTATTAACAAATATGCATTGGGAGGAACCGGTTTTTTGCTACATCCTTTAATGATGACAGATTTGTCTTTGTAGACCGACAAATCCAACTGCTGTAGCATTTCTTGGTAGATAACCGTTTCCAGTTGTTCCAGGTTTCCCTGTACAATTTTTTTTGCGAAGGGCTGTAGTTTGCTTGTTAAGAGCATAAAGGCCCATCCGGGAAGAATGGCATCGGTTGAACACTTAAGTGCTACATAAGCATCGGTGTATTGCTGCCAATCATGATTTTCGGCATACGCCCGAAACTCCTTTTCCCTTAAAATAAAGCCCTCGAACAGCCAATCCTTCATATCGAAAAGCATGCGTTCCCCTTCCGGATACAGCTCTTCCAAATCAAAAGTCACAAGTTTGCTTTGAGCGACTCTATTTACAATTTCCTCCGACATACTAAGTTAACTTTAGTCGATTTCGGTCTTAGTGAAAATAAAAACTATAACAGTCCCAGTTCCAATTTCGCCTCTTCACTCATGAGGTCCTGTGTCCAAGGTGGGTCAAAGGTGATTTCTACCTCCGCATCCTTGATTGCGTTCAATGACTTGACTTTCTCCTCGACCTCTACTGGTAGGGTTTCCGCTACGGGACAGTTCGGTGAAGTAAGGGTCATCAGGATTTTCACTTCATTTTCCTCATTGACCAGGACATCATAAATCAATCCCAACTCATAAATATCGACGGGGATTTCCGGATCGTATATGGTCTTGAGGATTTTTACTATTTTCTCTCCCAGTTCCTGGGTATCTATTGTCGCTTCTTCGCTCATTCTTTTAAAGTTTATAGGTTGAGAAGTTCATGGGTTTATGGGTATCAACTCACAAACATAGCTAAAGGCCATAATAAATGCATAAACAATTTCAACTCAACTGTGTTTGGTACGCCACTGCGTATAGCTTTAATTGCTTAATCATACTAACCAAGCCATTGGCACGGGTTGGACTCAAATGCTCCTTTAACCCGATTTCGTCAATAAATTCGGTATCGGCGTCGATGATGTCCTGCGGTTTTTGATTGCTGAAGGCACGAATCAAGATAGCGATGATACCTTTGGTAATAATAGCGTCGCTATCCGCCGTAAATACCAATTTGTCATCATCAAGTTCGGCATGTACCCAAACCTTGCTCTGACAACCTTTTATGATGTTATCGTCGGTCTTGTATTGTTCATCGATTAAGGGCAACGATTTTCCAAGATCGATCATGTATTCATACCGCTGCATCCAATCTTCGAACATGGAAAATTCGTCAACGATTTCCTCTTGAATTTCCTGTATACTCATTTAACGATTTTAGACAAAAATACAACAATGGCAACGGTTAATCAACCGTTTTCGCTAGTGCAATAATTTTGTCGATTACCCATCTTAATTCATCTGGCGGGTGGCCTTCATCAAAAGCTTTCGATTCATATTCCATTTCGTCAACTGAAATGACCAAATTGGCTATTCTAGAACGATCCGAAGCACTTAAAGCAGTTGATGATTGAAGCTGACCGATATCTTCTAAATTTAGCTTATGTACGCTTTCACAAATATCCTTCCATTCGTCAGCCATTATTTTCCTTCTTTTTAAAAACGGTTCATCACCTTGGAATTCGACGACTATTTGGTTGCTATCTATGATACAGGAGAAAGAGGATCCCCTTGTAATAGCAGAATACTCCACAAAGTCGATTCCTTGCACGTCCTCCATATTATCGGAGCATCGGTTACATGAAAGGAAGAGGGTGCAAATGAGGATTAAAATTTTCATTGATCTTTCTTTAAAAATATGGGACGAAAAAGGCGCCTTTTGAGGCGCCTTGTATGGAATAAGTATTGAATCGTTTTTAATTCACGAAACCGACCCTCGGCTGGCCTGGAACAAAGAGCGCTCGCATTCTATCATTCTGACCAGCAGTGAACATATACATACAGTCGTCCTGCACATAGTCCATATAATTCATGGTCATATCGGCACTTCTACAATGTGTAGTAGGGAAAGAAGGACAATTGTAGTTGGCTCTGTCGGAAGTCGGGGTATCACTAACGAAATCGTCTCTGTTGCATCTACCGTCTCCCCAGATATGACGCAGGTTCAACCAGTGACCTACTTCGTGAGTACCCGTCCTTCCCTTACCGTAAATACCGCCTGCAGCATTCTCGCCAAAGAAATCAGTTCCGATGACTACGCCGTCGGTGGCAGATGCTCCGCCAGGAAATTGGGCGTACCCTAAGATACCACCACCAATCTCACAAACCCATAGGTTCATGTTATTTTCAGGGTCTGTAGCCCCAATTCCGCCTTGGGAGGGATCTTTCATGGCGTCGTTCGTTCCCCAAGAAGATCTCGTATTAACGACCCGATTAACGGTTCCCAACACAAAAGAAATATTCACATCGGCTACCAAATTAGCGAATGCCGAGGGCACACTGCTCGTATTGGAATTGTTGTTGTTAAAATCTTCATTTAGAATACGAATCTGGGAATTGATCTGGGCCTGTGTTACCTCGCCAGCAAATTTCTCGATAATATTAACAACTACGGGAATAGTAACGGCACCTTCAAAGATTGGGGGAGGTGTACCGCCGCCGCCACCTGGTTTTCCACCACCTTTTTTCTGGGCAATGGCCTTTCTGGTGTTGTACTCAATATCGTACATCTTTTTTGCGAGACCTTTGTTTTTGGCCAAACGGTATTCCAAATTTCTCATGGATACACACTTTTCTACACCGTTTGCCGATTTTCCGGTCAAATCATCTTTGTCAACGTAAAGCGTAAAGTCGCTCATGTCAACAGTAATTTCTTGAGAATCAATCGATTCTACTTCATTTTGCTCTTTTTCACACGACGCCACGAAAAGGGAAATCGCACATAAGCCTAGGAGAACTTTTTTCATAAAATTTTACAATTAGATTAGAATTAATGTGGCGCAAGATACTAATTATTAACAATCCATTAACTAATTGTTAAATTTTTATTAAAATAGCACAAGTAAAAAATCAGAATTATTTGACTAAGGCCTTTAAAACCTATAAGTACTTTCGTACAAAAGTTATCAACAAAAAGCGTCTTAGAGGAAAATAACTTCCTAAAAGTACAATCAAAGTAGCATTTTCATGGCTCGCTCTACACCTTTCACAAGCACATCTATCTCCTCTTTAGTGTTGTAAAACGCAAAGCTAGCCCGTACCGTACCGGGGATTTTGTAGTAATCCATTATGGGTTGCGCACAGTGGTGCCCCGTTCGTACGGCGATACCAAGCTTATCGAGAATCGATCCGATATCGTAGGGGTGCAGGCCTTTAATATTGAAGGAAACGACCGATGTCTTCTTTTCGGCCGTACCGTATATCTTAAGGCCGTCGATTTTCAATAGTTCGTTCGTGGCGTATTTCAGTAGTTCGTTTTCGTAAGCCGCTATTGCATCAAAGCCGATCGCGTTCATATAGTCGATTGCCGCACCGAAAGCGATACCTCCGCAAATGTTAGGAGTACCCGCTTCAAACTTATGGGGGAGATCGGCGTAAGTCGTCTTTTCGAAAGTAACCTCGGCGATCATTTCACCGCCACCTTGGTAAGGCGGTAATTTACCAAGCCATTCTTCTTTGCCATACAACATGCCCACTCCGGTCGGACCACATATTTTATGTGCCGAAACGGTATAGAAGTCCACATCGAGCGATTGCATGTCGGCCTTGAGATGAGGCGCAGCCTGGGCCCCGTCGATTAAAACCGCAGCACCCACCTTATGGGCGGCATCGATAATTTCTTGAATCGGGTTAATGGTGCCCAAGGCGTTGGAAATATGATTACAGAACACCAATTTCGTCTTCTCCGACAGCATTTTATGGTAATCCTCCATGACCAATTCGCCCTGAGCGTTCATCGGAATAACCTTAAGTTCGGCCCCAGTACGCTCGCACAGCATCTGCCATGGCACGATATTGGAATGGTGCTCCATGGCCGAAACTAGCAGCTCATCACCTTCTTTCACCAAAGAACTGAACCCGTTCGACACCAGATTAATGCTATGGGTCGTACCGGAAGTCATGATGACCTCATGTGCCTTCTTAATATTGAAGTGTTCTTGAATCTTTATCCGCGCTTGCTCATATTTATCCGTTGCTTCCTGGGAAAGGGTATGCACCCCTCGGTGAATATTGGCGTTGTAGTTGGCGTAATAATCTACAATCACATCTATCACCTGTTGCGGGGTTTGGGAAGTAGCCGCATTATCCAAGTAAACCAGAGGTTTTCCGTTGACCTCACGATTTAATATGGGGAAATCCTTGCGAATATTTTGTACGTCGAACATAGTCACAAAGATACCGTCTATCGGTAACATTTACATACCACAACGGTAGTATTTACTAGTGAATTTCGTGTAAAAATCTAAAAGTGGAACCCTATACCAAACTTGATGCGATTGATTGGACTATCCCGGTCAATATCAATGACCTCTCCATCTAAAAACACGCGATCTTTGATATTAAGGTTTATAAAATCATACTTCACCTGTATGAACAGTCTTTTGGTAATGTCATAGGATAATCCTGCGTCGAAACTAAAACCCCCGTCACCTCCCTTATCGGTCAAATCTAGATCTCCACTATTTCCAGTGGTATCGAAACGGACTATACTATAGCCCAGTCCTACGCTGGGGTGCAACTTGCTGATAAAGGGCAAATCAAATTCAGCAAACACCTTAGGCTGGTACAAAAAACGTTTGTTTTCGATATTTAAACTTCTTCCCGAAAAATCCGGATTGTAATAATTGAAACCTAAATTCAAATCCAAGCCTAGATGAACCAGTGGCGTATTGATAAAGCGGTATTTGACGCCCACATCGTAGACACCATTCGCAAAATATTCAGCGTCGGATACATCAATAGAATAGTTTGCCTCGACGCTCAATTTTTTATTTTGAGCGGTGGCTTGTAATGCAAAAAGGAAAATACATGCGAGAAATAGTTGTTTAGTCATCCTTATCAATTTGGTCCATATATTGTTGAACCAAAAATAATCCTAAGCAAAAGCAAAAAACGAAACAAAAGGTTAATTATCGCACAATGAAACGTTAACTTTTACTACGTTCGTTTCGCGGACAACTTAAAGATTGAACCCTAGATTCACTCCCAATTTCTTGGCAATCAGCTTGTTGATACGCGTCTTTAATTCGGGAATACGGACGCTTTCCAATACATTATTGGCAAAAGCATACATCAACAAGGCACGGGCCTCTTTTTTGGGAATTCCACGAGACTGTAGGTAGAAAAGTGCGTCTTCGTCCAACTGACCGATGGTACAGCCGTGCGAACATTTTACATCGTCGGCAAAAATTTCCAATTGGGGCTTGGTGTTTATGGTAGCCTTATCGCTGATCAGGATATTGTTATTCTGCTGAAAGGCATTGGTCTTTTGAGCGATCTTGTCCACAATAATTTTTCCGTTAAAAACACCGGTGGAGTTCTCTCCGTAGATACCCTTGTAATCTTGATGACTTTCACAGTTGGGCTCTATGTGATGCACCAAAGTATGGTGGTCTACGTGTTGCTTTTCGCCTAGAATGGTGACACCTTTCATGGTAGAGTCCATATACTCCCCATTTTGGTAAAAGTTCAGGTTGTTGCGTGTCAATTTTCCGCCAAAAGAGAAAGTATGTACGTTCACATTACTTTTATCTTTTTGGTTGATATAGGTATTATCGATTAAAGAAGCCGTACCGTTATCGTTTTGCACCTTGTAATAATCTACAATTGCATTTTTGGCGGCAAATATTTCGGTGACCGAATTGGTAAGCACTTCGTTAGAGGTGAGGCTTTGGTG